>CAZQWJ010000042.1:0-2085 GCA_964597265.1 uncultured Candidatus Saccharibacteria bacterium | reverse complement strand
CACCTACGCCTTAGCTGACATCCACGTCATAGTGCCCCCGGTGTTTCGATAGTGTTTTTTGCTGAGTGGTTTGCGGAACATGAATTGGATAAAGTCGCTGGTAACGGTAAGTTAGAGGACGATCCAGAGATCCAAGCAATGAAAAAAGGCTTTGAGCTATTAAGAGGCGCTAGGTTAGATGTGGGGTAGGACCGGCTCTATTCTGAGGCGCGGTTGGAGGGCTTTAAGGTTAACCAAATACTTTTTGTTATACCAAACCCTGTGACAAGCACAGGACAAGCTTGATTTTGCAACATTGTCATTCCGGACTTGATCCGGAATCCAGACAGTAGAAGGTCTGGATGCTCCGATAGGGTCTCGATACTCCTCCGACACATGTCGAGAGTCTTCGCTGAATCGGGATCGACTCATCGAGAGTCATCTGACCAGCTTTCGCTGGAATGACATGTGATAGATTGATACGACGATCAAATCGTAATGTTTTTAAAGGAGTTTCTAGGGAGTTACGGTAAACCTCTTCACCAAACGGCTTATCACGTATTGAAATCCTCTTTCGGTTCTATATACTTGTTACAGTTTGTATCCGGAAAGCATATGATTCTATCCGATGTTTCGATACGAGAAGAAATAGAAAAAGGCACTCTCGTGGTGGATCCGTTCATCGCTGAGCATATCCAACCATCCTCTCTTGACCTGCGGCTGGGTACGCAGTTTCAAATCCTCAAGCGTGTGCATCAGGCGTATATTGATATTCGCAAACCGGTGACGGATTATATGGAGCTCGTTGAGGTAGCCGATGGCGAGGCCATTGCGATTCACCCAGGGGAGTTTGTGTTGGGCACTACGATTGAGGACATTACGTTTCCGGATTATCTCGTCGGGCGGTTGGAAGGTCGGAGTTCTCTCGGTCGGGTAGGGATCATTGTGCATTCTACTGCCGGATACTTTGATCCGGGGTTTAGTGGACAGTGTACATTGGAAATCACCAACCTTGGCAGTGCGCCGGTACTCTTGTATACAGGCATGCGAGTGGCACAAATGTCGTTTTATCAGATGACCACACCAGCCGAACATCCGTATGGTAGTGACAAATTGAAAAGCAAATACCAGCGCCAGCAAGGCCCAACCATCAGTAGGATTCATGAGGATTTTGATTGAATTATTAGGAACTATCGTTTGGTCGCGCAAGTTTAGCTTATAATCTCATTATGAAAATATCAAAAAAGCAAGGGACTGAGATACTAACGCTCTTGGCAGTGGTGATTGCATTCTATGTTGTGCTAAAAATAGTGCTGATTCCGGTGGTTATTTCGGAAGGGTTTAGAACATTTATTGAAAGTTTGGGAGTGGGTGGTTACTTTGTTGTGATTGGATATACCGTTCTTTCTCACGTCTTTGCTCCATTGGCAGGTACACCCGGAGTGTTGCTGAGTATAACGATATATGGGCTACAAGTGGGGATACTCTTACTATACATTGCAGGTTTGATAAGTGCAGTGGTGAATTTTTGGATTAGCCGAAAATTTGGCAGGCAATTGGTAACTCAGTTTGTCGGTAAGAGATCCATGAGGGAGATTGATGCCTTTACCGCAATTGAAGGGAAGAAGGTGCTCTTCATAAGCAGATTATTTGGAATCTCTATATTTGAGTTCATTTCATATGCGGCCGGGTTAACTAACGTTTCGTTCAAAGATTATTTTGCCATTACGGCACTTGTAAGTATTGTACCCAATGCTATTGCCTATGTATTGCTCAGAGATCTTGATTTTTACAGTGAAACAGGTATCTTAATTTGGATTGGATTGCTTCTTGTCGCTGGGGTAATCTTTGGGTTCTTTGTCAAACAGTATCTTAGGGTGAGTAAGCCAGAATAGAGTTTTTGCAAAGAAGTTGTGACGATGGGGAGAGTCATTTCATGCTGCGGTTAGATTGTCATGTTGGCAGATTTTGCTTGTGTTGTCATATCAAAGATTGAAGTAGCATAGATTGCAATGGATACGTTTGCCTCAAACGAGCAGAAACTGTTGTCGTCGTTTTTCTCCAACCACGATAAGCCTGTTTTTTATCTTAAGAACATGCCGCCCG
>CAZQWJ010000041.1:0-2107 GCA_964597265.1 uncultured Candidatus Saccharibacteria bacterium | reverse complement strand
TGATTTTTATTGCCAGTTACTTTCTTAACACATTTTCACTCGCCGTTGACTGGCTCAAACCGTATCAAAAACTCTCGATACTCTATTATTACAATGCAACAGACACGTTGGTGAACGAAGTCAATTACCAGTACATTGGGATATTGCTGCTACTTGGGTTGGTTCTGATCCCCGTAACCCTTTGGGCATTTAATCGGCGAGATGTTGGAGTGTAGTTAAACGCTTACAATCTGATCAAGTTGCCGCCCAAGTGCCTCCGATTCATTACTACTATTATCAATACGAATAGTTGGTCTGACAAAAGGATCCCAGCGTCGTTGATCCCTCAAACGATGGCTATAATTCGCTTCGCTTGCATGGATCCGCGCGTGCTCTTCATCTAACGTTTTCTGTAAATCACCCTGGTGTGCTTTTGCTGCCCATCGCTGTTCAATTCTATCTCTTGCTACGTCTTCATCGGCGTCAACGTATACATAGGTAATCGGAACAGGTACTTCGGCATGTTCTTGCATGTATGTTTCTAACTCCATGCGTTTTTCCAAATCCCAAAACGTCGCATCAACAATGGCAGTTCCTTCACTTGCCTGTGCTAGCGCATCCTCATAGAGTTTTTGGTAGGTGATCTCTCCCATATCTTTGGAATACTTTTCAAGATCTAAAACAGTGTTACCTGCATCAAGCACTTCTCGTGTACGGTCAGAAGAGAATACCCGCGCATTACCCCGCATCCTCTGCGCTAGTTGGTTTGCAACGTGGGACTTGCCGCTTCCGATTAACCCACACACCACCACAATCTGCCGACCATCTAATACGATCTTTTCTTCTTCCGATAGTTCTCCTGGATCTCGAAGAAATGCCTGTTCATCCTCGGCAAGTGCCTGGATTACCTCCTCCGAAACACCCAGTGCCTCGTATTTTTCTCGCTTTTCAGGCGAAAGTTTGGCCGTAGCCGTTCCTGTTGGTGATAACGTTTCTGGTCCTGTAATGTGCTCTGTCGTCGCGTTCATAGCAAAACTATATCACACTACATACACCAAAACCTATACGGTATCCCCGCAACCTGCTATACTACAATTCTCCCATGAGAATAGAACCAGAAATCAAACTCGATTACAAAGATGTCCTCCTTCGCCCCAAGCGTTCGACGCTTACTTCCCGCAAAGATGTTGATATTACCCGGGAATTCACGTTTCTTCACTCCAAACGTACCTGGACAGGTGTACCCATAACCGCGGCCAATATGGACACTACCGGCACAATAGAAATTGCGCGTGTTTTGGCAAAGCACGGGTTACTGACCTGCCTGCATAAGTTCTATTCTGTAGAGGAGGTCGTTGCTATTAAGGATGAGGACTGTTTCAAGAATATTGCTATAGCTTCTGGGATTTTGGATCATGACTTGGACAAGCTGGATGCAATTGTTACCCAAACGAGCCCTGCTTTTATCTGCCTTGATGTCGCTAATGGCTATACCGTGCGGTTCGTAGATACGGTCAAACGCGTTAGGGAAAAGTATCCGAATATTACACTCATTGCCGGTAATGTGGTGTCCGGCGAAATGGTTGAGGCTCTGATCTTGGCGGGAGCTGATATCGTGAAAATCGGCATTGGTCCGGGAAGTGTCTGTACTACGCGCAAAATGGCTGGCGTCGGATACCCACAACTATCCGCGGTCATCGAGTGCGCGGACGCAGCACACGGACTTGATGGCGATATCATGGCTGATGGTGGCTGTACCGTGCCGGGGGATGTGAATAAGGCTTTTGGTGCCGGTGCGGATTTTGTCATGCTTGGAGGGATGTTTGCTGGTCATGAGGAAAGCGGCGGCGAACTGATTGAAGAGAACGGCGTGCAATACAAAATGTATTACGGCATGAGTTCTGATACTGCTATGGACAGATATTACGGTGGGGTCAAAGAATACCGTGCACCCGAAGGCAAGACTGTTAAGCTCCCCTTTCGCGGGCCGGTAGAGGATACAGTGTTAGAGATACTCGGCGGGTTACGATCATGCTGCACCTACATTGGCGCACGCCAGCTCAGAGACGTACCAAAATGTGCCACATTCATCCGCGTCACCCAACAGACGAATGATGTGTTTGGGGAG
>CAZQWJ010000040.1:0-2685 GCA_964597265.1 uncultured Candidatus Saccharibacteria bacterium | reverse complement strand
TTGGGTCCGAGCTCGTCGGCAAACTCGCCTAAGCCAAGGCTCATTGTAAGCATACCCTTGAGCCGTTCGCTCACGGTCTTGTCAAAGATATGCTTTTTTGCCTCGATGGCAGCATTGCGAGTACCTTCGAGACGAGACATCTCTGCCTCCTCGGGGTTTGTGTCCCCTGTGGCACGTAGCGCATTGATGATGCGCGCCGCAGCGCCATCTCCGTTGTCGCGGTCATACAGCCAGGGATCGAACTCGCTTCCCGAAAGGTTGACTTTCATCACCCTTCCGTCAACGTAGTCGAAATAGCCGAAGCTATCCCCAAACCGAGCTCGTGCTTGCTCAGTGGACATGGGCTCGGGGTTATAGTGCAACAGACCTAACCCTTGCCCACGAGCGCCATTGTAAAGGGCAGCGAATACAGCCGCCTTGTCCAACCCTTCAATCGAAATTTTTTGTGACATTTTGCCTCCTAGCAAAATAAATTCACACGTTTGTGTGGCTAACCGAACGGATAGCTTTCTGCGTACTGCTTGGACAATACCCAAAAAGCTGTCCGCTCGGAACGAGAAGGCTTAATTTTGTCTGGATGTTGTAAGGTGCTAGATATGATAATCCAGACATGTATTGGCGCTTATAGTAGCACACGTAGCCTGTATTGTCAACCCTATAGTATATATTGGTGTTAGACATAGAGATGTTGTTTTGTAAGAATAGTTTTTGCAAAAGAAAGCCTGAAATCAACGAATTGACTCCAGGCTATATGCACCTTCAGCTTTTTATGGCTAAGATGCAATTATAAGAGTTTGGCTGCTAACGGAGTCATCTAGCCAAACTCGACGACGTTGCTCAGAAAGGCCAAGGCCAGAGGAACTGGAAGAGGGCGAATGTAAACGCCACGCCTGGTAACCAGGCGATGAAGGCGAGTATCGCCACTGCCAGCCCACACCTCCCCGTTTCTGAACAAGAGTCGATAGGGGCAATCAGAAGGCCGATGGGCCACCCGACGCCCACGGTAACGACTGCCACAGCGAGCAGCATGCGAATCCCGCTCGCTACAGACATGGCTGTTTCCACGGGACACCTCCTAGTGTCTATGCTATCGACGACGATTTCACGCATGCCCATCTTCTGAATGGGCAGCCTATTGAACACTTTTGGATAATGTCCAAAATGCTACCCATTCTAGGCTTGAGAGAGAGGCTTTGTACTTTCCGAGAATTATGAAAGTGCAAACGTAGATTGTATTGCTTGCTGATAAGATAGTGCGTCTAAAGCAAAAGGAGTTATTGGTGAAGCGGTTCTGGAGTTACTATAACTCCTTTGCGCAGTATACTAGTACAATACGCGCCATTTGTCAACATTGTCGCCCTCACATGAAGGAGGATTTGCGGTATCAGGAGAATGCTGCGGATCCGGGAGTTGCCTTATCTGTTGTGAACCCATCAGTATACAGTCCGAAAATCGGGATTCTCGCCTTTGAGATGTTTCCTCGTCAGTTTGGGGCTCTCCTTTTTCGTTGTCTTTGGCAACTTCTGCTAGATCCTCTTCAGGTGCAGCTTCGGGAGGGATCTCATCCTCCGCAGGCAAAATAGCCAAAGTGAAACCAACTCTTGAGGAAGCATAAACTTCTTTAGGGGTGAACACTATTAGTAGAACAGCCGATTTGAGGGGTGATGGTGGAGAGGTTTAGATAAACAGTCTTCGCCATATTAGTCGCGGTTATTACAGCGCAAGTAGCCGTTTTTAATAGCGTTGATGAACAAGTGTTACAGTTTTGTCGTTTAGCTCAAGATAGTGAGCCTGACCGAAGCGAATCGACCCGGTATTGATATATCGGTCTCCGGACCTAAAAAAAGCCAAATGAGTGTGACCACAAACCAAATACTGCCCTGGCGGCAACGTGGTGGCATAACTTCTAATCGCTCGGTTATCCAAGAAACGGTGAGGAAAAATATTTTTGCCGAACCTCCGGACTAATTTAACACTCAGCCACTCAATCACTTCAAGATTGAATTGAGCCAGTTTTTTGAATCTTCTGACGCCATACAGCCTATTCAGCATTTCCATTCCTTCTCTAATAGTATGGCCATGAGTGATCAACAGATCATAATAACCATTAGAAATTTGATAGTCATAGCCCTGATAATCCGAAAATAAGCGTACTCTGCCATCAACTTCCCACCCCCGATCGTGGTTGCCGTACAGATAAATGGTTTCCTTACTCTTAAGAATGGGAAAGAGCAGCTTCCATTTGGAATTAACAAAACCATCAAAATTAGTGTAAGTATTATCCCAGAAATCGCCGTTAATCACTATCCGATCGGCATCTTTAATCAAGTTGGCTAAGAACATAAACTTGCGCATATTAAACCGCCCGGTAAGATGGGTATCGGAAAAGATGATGGTTTTCATGGTACTCTTGACGGCATTCATTCATTAGCGAATTTCGAACTTGCCTTTGATGGTATCAAACGACTTGTCAAACTTCCACAACTAGCGCAGGGTAACGTGACTACGCCTTACATACCCCGAATCAGGGTGGTAAGCTGGTAGAGCCTCAGGAGTGTTCCATTCTTGACCCAGATGTTGCTTTAGATTTCTCACACGAGTTGTTTCGAACCCCCAAAATATCTTGTGCTTTCAACGTAATTAGGGATAGTATGTCTGAAAAATCAACTTTGGTGACCCCACGGG
>CAZQWJ010000039.1:0-2971 GCA_964597265.1 uncultured Candidatus Saccharibacteria bacterium | reverse complement strand
TGGTGACCCCACGGGGAATCGAACCCCGATTACCAGGATGAGAACCTGGCGTCCTAACCGTTAGACGATGGGGCCATGAGGTGTGCAAATTATAGCAGATTTGAAATCTGATTTTAGGTATAATGACCGTGTGACTGAAATGGCAGGACAAAGTAGCGGTCGAAACACAGATATTAATAAAAGACGATTTTCTAGGCTCCTGCACGAGTTATTAATTCAAGAATTAGATTTTGAAGACGCTACAATCAACAAGTTCATAGATGCTGTGGCATTGAACATTATTCTTAAATCTCTTACACAAGAAAAACGAATTCAGTTTTACGGGTTGATACATGAAGGGAAGCAGCAGGCTGCCGAAGAATTTATACGGACCGAAATCCCTGATATCAATGAGCAAGTACTAAAAATGGTTAAAGACGAATTTGAAGAAATACTATGAATAAATTTAATTCCATGGAGGTACCTCGGGAAGAAGTGTTGCATCCTCAAACGACGTTATTTGTTGAAGATATCGAATCAAGCTTGCCCAAGGAAGAACTTGGAGTGTTGACAGAATCTGGCCGTATCAATAAACAAGGACGAGAAATAGCAGAACGTGTTTATCAGGAATTCTTATCTCGAAGTTCTGGAGATTATAAGCAAATTTTGGAAATCTGTAAGCAAGCTGAATCTCTTTTGGATACTAAGGATCCTGATACCAGGGATCTTGAGATGGTACGGATTATCCAAAGCGTAAGAGGAAAAGTAGTCTATAATGCTCACAGGACCTGGGTAGAAAAACAGATTGTCTTAGAAGATAAGAATAATGTTTCGGCATCAAGCATAATGCGTTATGCCAAGGAGCTCAGAACAGAAGCGCAATTGGATGTATATGAAGCGGCTACAAATATTGAACGGGAAAGAGCAGAAATAAATGCGGCTTTGGCCACTAAACTCCAGAAGCTTGAAGAAGAAAACGGTCAGATATTGCAAGAAGATATACAACAAGAAGCAATGGCCAAAGGATTAGCTCAAAAACTGAATAACTTCGTACGAGGTATTCTACCTGGTAAAAGGCGAAGAAAATTAGTAGCAGGTGCGCTTGTTGCACTATTCGCAGTAACAACCATACATGGTATCTTGGCATTACGCACAAATAGCCCCTCAAATGCAGAGATTCAACGTATGTTGCATCAACCACAAGTCGCCCAAGTTCTTGAGCTAGATGATCCTGTTGGGGAAATTGTAGTTTCTGACATTCCGTTTGAAGAGGACTATCTATTATCAAGCAGTGAAGTGCCGGATATTATCGATGATCTCGCGGGCTTGGAATTAGGTGAAGGTGACATCACGTTAGAAGATGAACCAGAAACAGCAATGTATGAAAATGAATCTACGGGAGATATAAGTGAAATTTTGACAGAAGCACAGAGTGCTCTGGATGTAGATGAAGATGTCGCAGAAGTTCCCCAAGAAGTAAACCCTACCAATGAGATAATAGAATCCGTACTTCAACAGGAAGCGTTCACCGGGATCCTAAACTACGAACGAGATTATGCGCCGAATGATTTGGTCAATCTTGCAGACGAAACATACGGTGTAGTGACACTAGGACATAGAGTCGAAATTTCGGAAAGAGCTCTAGGATCAGTCTTAGGTTTTGTGTATGAGGCTAGTGAAATGGGTTACACAATAGGTATAGCATACGGATATAGAGATTATGACCTGCAGGAGAAATTGCATAATGACAATCCTCTTGGAGCTGCAAAGCCTGGAGGATCTCACCATCAAAGTGGTTTTGCGGTGGATTTGTATCTTTTGGATTATGGTACAAAGGATTGGAGTACCATGAAAAGTATACCAAGGGAACTAATACCCGTAGCCAAACGGTGGGGGTTAATAAGACCATTTGCTTGGGATCCTCCACATTTTGTGGTTATTGATGCAATTTCTTCAGACCTAGGCCACATGTTACAGGAAAGAGGGTTAGAACTCAACCCAAGTGATCCACTTAATTCGGAAACAGGGTTTGCACTCAATGAGATTTTGATGAGATTAAGTCAAGAAGAGACCATACAGGCTATGTTACACGAAATACAAGGGGTGAAGACCTCTGTGAATTAGAAGTCAAGTTGCTACTCGGATCGACCAGCAACTCAGCTGATATCCGGTTTAGGTATTCTTTATTGGTAGGTAGACAAAAATATCCTATTGAACCAACAGGTAGACGGTATTAGTATACAGATACTAGACAGAACATCAGGTATTGGAGATCGATATTTTGATGTGTGTATATTATGCAGAATCTTACTTCTCGCCAACAAAAAGTGCTCAATTCGATAATCAAGAATATCGAGTCAACGGGATTTCCGCCAACGATCAGGGAGTTGCGTGAAAAGATCGGGGTAACGTCGTTACGTGGTGTGACCGTTCATCTGGATGCGTTGGAACGCAAAGGCTATATAGAGCGGACGAGTCAGGCGCGAGGGCTGCGGGTACTCAGAAATGGTGAAGCAGGTAGACGGGCTCAATATATCCGTATACCGTTGGTGGGTAGTGTTGCGGCAGGTACACCGATACTGGCTCAGGAGAATATAGAGAAATATGTCAGAGTAAAGCGTGATCATCTAAAAGGCGCACAAAAGAGCTTTCTTCTACGGGTACGCGGAGACAGCATGATCGAAGCAGGGATACAGCCGGGGGATTTGGCGATCATCTCGGAATCGTCTACCGCTGACAATGGTGATGTGGTAGTGGCTTTGTTGGAGGATGAGGTCACACTTAAAAGATTTCACAAAGTAGACGATTACGTCGCGCTCCTGCCAGCTAATCCTAACTATCAGCCAATCATTGGCCGAGAGTTCAGCATCCAAGGGAAGATGGTTGGGTTATTGAATGACGATCAAATTTACAACGAAGAACAGTGGGACGACGGACAACTGATGCCGGTCCACAAAGAGAGATCGCGCCGTATCCAATGGATATTCGGCCA
>CAZQWJ010000038.1:0-4151 GCA_964597265.1 uncultured Candidatus Saccharibacteria bacterium | reverse complement strand
TCAAACGCCTCACCTTCTTTGATATGCCCACCAGGCAGGTGCCAGCTATGCTTACCGGTTTTCCTGCACAGCAATATCTCACTATCTTCATTAAACACCACCGCATATACCTGGGTTATTGGAGAATACTTTTCAACATCGTCGTCTCTGATCCATGTGTTGAGATACTCCTTACCGTCAAATAGGTAGGTGTTGTGTGGATGAGTCATAATGATTTGGTAACTTAATGTATCATGCCGCCAGCGACCTTCCGCAGTTCTTGGAATATCCGAACCATTGCATAGGTATCGAGTGTACAGTATTCGTTGAGACATCTGAGTACGTACTCTTTATTATCATCATTGGGGTTATTCAAAAACGTATCCATCCACAACCTGCGGGCAGTCAGACCATCCGATACATCAAGCTCTTTGTAGTTAAGCTCAGGAACAAGTACGGGCAATACATTCTTAAGCGAGGCGCTGCCATAGAAGTCTTTATCTACAAACCACAGCTTGGAAAAAGGAATCATCAAGTCCTGTGTGCGATGGTTTATGGCGTTTAAAAATTTGGCATATTCAGGATATAACTTTGCCATGCGGTCATTACAACCTTTTTCATAGCTCATGTTCCAGGTCAAAATCGTTCCGTTATCACCGATATCTGATTGTAATTTTTTAACCAAATCAGGCATGGCACAGGTATTGGATTGATGGAGATATTCAGTGTGTCGTAGTTCGGCATCAGGTGCATCCAAAATGTGTAAAGAATATTGGAACGGATAATCACAGTATGGGCTTTCATTTTCAAAAATCGGTACCAATGATGAATACGTTTCGTAATCGAGGAAATAGAGTGGGTATTGGAATGTATCCAGAAAATCTTTGATTTTTTCGGTGTTAATCAATCTGTTGCCGGTTTTTGTCACAGTAACTTGCAATTGATGCTTATCTTTGTAGCCATTATCGTCTGGAATATCTTGGATTAGTTGTATGCCTGCATCCTCTAGCTCGCCGATTTGCTTGGCATTAGGATAACTGAGCGAGTAAATACTGTAGCGATCAAGATCAGGATGCAAATATTTATACATGTCTAACCATTCATGAAACCATGACGTTCCCGGTACTCCTGCATGATTGGCCCAGCGAGGGGAGGGGTCGGGCATCTGATTGCTTGCCATTACTTCTAAAGCTTTTTCAACTTGAGTATCGGTTACTCCTTTCAGCGCACACACTTCTTCCGTAACGTCAGTCATCATCGTAATACCACGAGGGTTGATCTCACCATGGCGCCTGTAGAACTTGTTGATATGCAGGACAGAAATAGTGCGGATTGAAAGGCCACAGGACTCCAATATTTTCACCTGGAAGGCAAGGTCGTAGTAGTGTTCTGGTTTGGCATGTGTACTTGACTTAATTTCGATGAGATCAAATGTATCGCCATCTACTCGATCAAGCACATCCACAATACAGGTGAGGTTATTTGATTCAAAACGTCCCTGAAAGATCGTATTAACACCGTCATCAAGGGCTTTTTGAGTACGTTGAACCAGGGTGTCATACTCATCAAAGTTGTCAAATCCGAGCATGACGCCGCCAGGGTATAACCGCTCCGCGTATCGTTCAAACTCGTGTCCGGCCTCAAACAGTGCCTGCGTATCTTCGCTGATTTCGAGTAGCTGATGCTTTCCAAACTTCTTTAACCACAACCATGCTGGGTGTTTGAGATAGGTCATGTAATCGGACTTTGAAAGCGTCATGGTGTGTTGCATGTGAAACATTGCCTATTGTAACACGAGGTAATAAAAAACCCGCCCTCGAATGTCGAAGGCGGGTTAGGTGAGTGGCAGGAAAGAGCCTACCCACTATTTTACTTCTTGGTGAACCACGGTTTGCCACTCATCGGTAGGGCGATAACTGCCCCTACCATGTAGCACGGCCCGTATTCCGGATCATCTGTTTCTACTCGACCAATGGCGACATCGACCGCCACATGATGATCCGTACCTACCCCAAATGCATAACGCAGCGCGTTGTCTACTGCTGCGCTCACCGTTCGCTGTATGGTGTAACTCTTGGGAGGTCTATCTCCCTCTTCTTTGAGATACCTAGGTAGTTTGAAGCCTACTGTAAATATCTCAGGATCGGCAAACACCGGTGGAGCAAAAACGCCAAACCACCCGGAAACGTCCTCACCGTAGTAGGCTGTGACGATTCCCACAAACCTCATGAATGCTACAGCAAGTTTTAGCTCTTCGCGCATGAACCATACATCATGCGGTAAACCTTCCATAGACAGGCCGATCATTTCTGGTTCATCAACCACCCCCTTAAACCGCATATTGCCAATATGCAGTGCTTGATCGTCCTGCAGACGAGCCAGTTTGAGCAGAGTAGTAGTTGGATCCTCCCACATGAGCTGCATGCCAAATATCGGCGTGTTCCACATAAAGCTGACCTGCGGATGGTGCGTTATCTCTAGGTAGCTGTACGGTATTACTTCACTGCCACCCCTACTGGGACTGGGATACCTGCCAGTGACTATCATCATGGTGTTCTCTCCTTACCAACTAGGGGATTGTTACGAATGCTCCCGAAAGCCCCCACCTCAAGCGGGTAAAGCTCTCCCTCTTGATACAAATGCCATTCGGCCTCTGGGACATTCAACGTGTAGCTTTTCGGCTCTTTGGCATCATCTTCAATGAAGTACACGATATAAGTCTCCGACGTGCTACCAACCCGTTCAGCCCCGATGACCGTTTGCCCTTCCTTCGAAAGGGTATACTCGGGCCAATACGGATTGCGGTCGTTCCTTTTTGCCGGTACGGTCCGATCATAGACCCATTTGTCTATGTCGTATTCGTACCACGTGTCGTAGATAGGGCGATCGCCAACCTTGACCCGCTCACTGCGGGTAGTCGTGTATGAGCAATCATACGACTCGGTAGCACCTGTGCCTAAGTCGCGATAACAGGTTCGTGAAATACGCTCAGTCACGGTTCTGTTTTCATAGATTGGCTCATATCCTCGGATCCTTGTGCTTGCAGACACGTTGTATGCGCCTGGCGGACGCCACCAGCCCGACTCGTGCACTGCACGATACTCTTGAATCACGACTTCTCTCGACCAAGAAAAGCCTGTTACGCGGGCGTGCACAGTATCTGTATGGAACATTAACCACGCTAATGAAGCGATAGCAATTACCACCAATACTCCAACGCCCACGGCTATCTGACGTTCTGAGATGGCATGGCGTCGCACTCTGGTTACGGTGCGATTTGAAGGCATCCACCCAGAATTTGCCTGGCTAGCGCGCCTCGGAAGTTGGCCGGTATTAGTACCAGAACTATCCGCTCTGGCGAGCATTTCTCCGCTTCCAATTTGGCCTTGACGATCCCTCAATGGGAGAGAACCGCCTAGTTCACGCACCTGGAAGCTTGTGTCCATTTCGTCCTTTTCGTTTCCGCATGACTGGCACACAGTTTCCGCGCCAAGATTCACATTCCCGCAATGATCACATGTCCAATGCGGTGCGCCACGAGCCAAAGCTATTCCCACTGGATCGGTGATTTCTCTTCCGGTGTGGTAGGCTGTGTCCTGTGGCGTTTTGGTGTGGGTACAATTCGGACACTTCAATTGCCGTAGCGCAGAAATTCCCGTTGTCCCGCATGCAGGACAATCCCAAAACTGCTCGTACAACGCCATCTTTCACCTTCCTTTTTTGTATTGTTAAATTTCTCGTATCTCTTGAAATATCAAAGTGCTAATGAAGATTTGGCTTGATAGCCTAAAACCGGGGAGATTGTACATCATAGGTGTTCACAAATCTATCCTATAGGTATTCCACTACATATATCTCACGTCTCTTTCAAAGTATTACTGTTCTGCGGGTTTTATTCCTTCTATCCATAACTTTTTTTTATCATCAGGCGTACCATAGTTGTAATTTACTGTTATCTCTTCACCTTTCTCAATATTTTTGATTGCAACAAATTGTATAGTCTGGTGTTTGATATTTTTCTTATAGGTTGCATTTGGGATATAGGAGTGATTATAAAAAGAGCCGTACCCAAAACATATAGCTGAGGTAGTTTTGCCCCACATAAAGTGGTAATTTCTCAAAATTGTTTTCTTAGCAAGTGGATAATCTTTTTGAGGTAAGACCAAAACAGG
>CAZQWJ010000037.1:0-4426 GCA_964597265.1 uncultured Candidatus Saccharibacteria bacterium | reverse complement strand
CGCTGGTGTCGTTCTTCACCGGAAAAATCCGTGGTTAAGAACGTTTCCACAATATCATACACCTGCTCACGATCGGTATAGTCTGCCGACAAGCATAACACATTCATATCGTCATCAGCACGACCTGCAGCTGTGGCTTCTACACTAAATCCAATTCCTGCGCGTGCACCAACAACCTTATTGGCCGCAATACATGCACCCACAGCAGACCCGCAGATAACAATACCAAAATGACCCTGCTCCTGATTATCCGCTACCTGATGGGCGACAGGAAATGCAAAGTCAGGATAGTCATCGTCAGGTTCATATGTCACATTACCCAAATCACGAAACTCATAGCCTTGTTGCTCAAGGTATTTTTTCACTTCCTCTTTGAGCGCGAATCCGCGATGATCAGCTCCAAGATAAATCACGTTAGCTACATTGTAGAGGCTCCTGACAGCTGAGTCAAACAACCATTTATCCACCTCCCATTTTCTTGTATACTGAGCGTAATGGTTATAAAAAATATCGACACATTGGCCACAACACCGCTTCGCCGCATGGCATTAGAGATAGTCGAAGCTGGATATGAAGCTATCCAAACCGACCACGTCATACAACGCACCCTCTCCGTAGAGGGAAATATTCTAAAAATCCTCAACCGCACCTATGACCTGCAGCAATTTGAACATATTTATGTAATAGCGTTTGGCAAATCTTCATATCTGGCAGCAAAGACACTCGAAACAATGTTAGGTGACCGAATCACCAAAGGCTACGCGATCGGTGTTACCGAAGGTGAACATCCGGAGCATATCACTACCATTGTTGGCACACACCCTTCACCAAGTGATATTAACGTTAGGGCAACCCATCAGATCATCGAGTTATTGCGCACAGCAACCGAACGCGACCTGGTACTAGCAGTCATATCAGGGGGCGGTTCATCCTTGCTAGCCGCTCCGTATCAGGTAGATGTAGAAACACAGGGGATGATTTCCAAAGCTCTCATGAAGGCAGGCGCTGATATTCACGAACTGAACATCGTGCGAAAGCACATGTCCGAGGTCAAAGGTGGGCGACTTGCAGCAATTACCTATCCAGCAAAACTGGTAACGCTTATCCTTTCGGATGTGCCAGGCAACGATCTGTCTACTATCGCATCCGGTCCTACCGTCATGGATACCTCTACCACCGATGATGCCAGAGCGATCATTGATAAATACAAAATTCTTGAGATGACTGATCTGGAAACAATTAACTTCTCGGAAACTCCCAAAGACCCCACTGTTTTTCAACATGTCGAAAATATCCTCATCTTGGACCCGACCACTGCAGTTACCGCCATGGAACAAAAAGCCCAGGAGCTCGGTTTTGCAACACGCATCCTATCCACAACGCTAGAAGGTGAGGCGCACGCGGTAGGCAAACAGCTGCTCAACGCGGTGCAGCCAGGAGAAGCCCTTATCGCATCAGGCGAAACCACAGTTACGGTATTTGGCAGCGGCATAGGTGGCAGAAACCAAGAAGTAGTATTAGGTAACCTCGGCAATATCAAAGAAAACCAAGTACTTGTTGCTGCTGCATCTGATGGACATGACAATAGCGATTATGCCGGGGCTATCGCGGATCATACAACATTAGCCAAAGCCAAAGAAAAAGGTATTGATCCGCAAACCTATATTGATAGTAGTGACTCGTTTCACTTCTTCCAGGCACTCGGTGAGTACCTGGATACCGGTATCTTGGATTCAAATATTGCGGATATGTTTCTTGTCCTGCAAGAATAGTGTACAGTAGATAGAACTGCCATGAAAAAAATACTAGACCGAATCACGGATGCCATTGCTGGCGACCTTACCACTGATAAAAACTACCTCGACTACTATTCCACAGACGGGAGTGTATTCGAACTAACCCCTACCGCAGTTTGTTTTCCCCGTGATGCCATAGATGTCCAAAACATCGTCCGCATCATCCACGAAGAAGCACAAGCCGGACATTACCTACCGATTACTCCTCGTGGCAAGGGGACTGATCAAGGCGGCGGCCCACTGGGCACTGGTCTTATCATGGACTTTACTCGATACATGAACCATATTTTGGAGATTGGCGACGACTTTGTGCGGGTGCAGCCTGGTGCTGGCTACGGACATCTGCAGCGCGAGTTACGAAAACGTGGAAAATATCTTCCACCATACCCTGCCTCCATCGAGATCTGCTCTATCGGTGGTGCAGTAGCCAATAACTCTGCAGGGGAAAAAACCGTCAAATACGGTGCCACTCGCAATTATGTACGCGCGCTCAACGTCATCCTATCAAACGGCGACATGATCGAAACCAAGCGCCTTACCAGACGCCAACTCAGTACCAAACGAACCTCCAATACATTTGAGGCAAAGATATACAAACAAATGCAAACCCTAATCGAGAAAAACAATGAACTTATCTCTTCAAGCAAGCCACGTGTGACTAAAAACTCTTCCGGCTATGCCTTGTGGGAGGTAGACAAGCATGGCCTGTTTGATTTGGCGCAGTTATTCACCGGTGCGCAGGGTACACTCGGCATCGTTACGGAGATAGAACTTGCCATCGTCGATGCTCCCGAGCCACAGGATGTCGTACTGGCAGTGAGTCATTACAAAGACTTGCGTACCGCCGGCAGCGCCATCCACGAACTGAACAAACTCCAACCAAGCGCACTGGAGATTGTTGACATCAATCTTTTAAACCTCGTGTACAAACAGGATCCTAATCTGCTCAAAGGTCTTCTCCCTAAGACAATGCCGGCAATCGTACTGCTTACTGAGTTTGACAACAAAAACCATCTTCAAACCAAAAGCCGCCTCAGGCGTGCCGAAGATATTTTCAAACAATATGCGTTTGAATGGGTCAAGAAAGACGAGCCAAACGACCAGGCTCGCCTGTGGAAACTTCGCCGCAGTGCAGCAGCAGTCATGTGGACCATTCCGGGGACTAAGAAAGCATTGCCTATTATCGAAGACGGGGTTGTCCCAGCACATAAGATTGTTACGTTTTTTGAGAGAGCATATGAGATCTTTGACCGTCATGGCCTGGAAATTGCAGTATGGGGTCATGCGGGTGATGCCAACCTGCACATGCAGCCGTTCATGGATCTAGGCAAGGATAAGGATCGCAAAAAGATTTTTCAGGTTACGGACGAATTTTACAAAATGGTGATTGAGCTTGGTGGCGTTACGAGCGCCGAACACAACGACGGGCTGATGCGCTCGCCGTATCTACCTATTCTATACGGTACTCAAATGTGCGCGTTATTTGATAAGGTCAAACACATTTTTGATCCACTCAACATCCTGAACCCGCACAAAAAAACCGGAGTAGATTTTAATTTTGTAAAACAGCACCTACGCCACGAATATTCGGTCAAAGAACTGAAAACCACCGAACAGGTAGACAGATAACACCATGCAATATCCACAACGAACCATCTTGCAATCCGAATCGCGAAAACGTTCATTAGTCAAGGCTGTAACCTGGAGAATTACCGTCATCATTATAGAAACAATTATCCTGTATCTTCTGACTCATGAACCGATCACCACGGCTACATTTGTAGGTATCAAGAACATGATCATGTTTTGCCTTTATTTCGTACACGAACGAGGGTGGAACCGTATTCACTGGGAGAAGATTACTCGTGAAATGTAGCTCGTTCGGCCGAGAGGACGGTATTTTCGAGCAGTTTTGCTACGGTGAGCGGACCGATACCTCCGGGAACCGGAGTAACCAACGCGGCTTTTTCATACACATCCTGTCCAAATTCGCCTTTTAAAAGTCCATCAACCTGTTTGCCACCAAAATCTATCAGTACCGCGCCCTCTTTGACCATATCCGCACTAATAATCTCCGCCTCACCTGTTGACGAAACAATAATATCTGCCCGCCTGGTATGATTCGCCAAATCCTGCGTATGCACATTGCACATGGTAACGGTCGCTCCTTCGTTGCTGAAATAGAGCGCCAACGGTTTGCCTACTAATAGGCCGGACCCGACCAACACCACCTCTTTGCCGGTCAGATCTACATGGTGGCTAATTAACACCTCATGCACGGACAGCACTGCCGGTGGTACGAAAAATGCTTTGCCTTCCAACAACAGTCCGAGGTTTTTGGGGTGCAAGCCGTCTACATCTTTGTACGGATGGATTGCCTTGAGTACCAACGACCGATCGAATTGTGTGGGCAAGGGCAGCTGAATCAAGATACCGTCAATCTCATTTCGCTCACCTGATTCACGAATAAAGTTAACTACTTTACGTGGGTCAAAGTTGGCGGGGTAGTGTTTGCGTTCAAAGCGGATACCTAAGGATGTGGCTTTTTTCTCTTTGATATTGATAAATTGGTGCGAACTCAGATCATCACCGACCAATACACTGAGTAACCCCGGCGCAAACCCTCGCTG
>CAZQWJ010000036.1:0-4599 GCA_964597265.1 uncultured Candidatus Saccharibacteria bacterium | reverse complement strand
TTAATCACATCAACACCGTAATTGCGCCGTATCACCACTAACGTGTACACAAGTCCCGCCAGTGCCCCCAATCCATACGAAAACGCACCGCCTAATATCCCAAGAGTTTGTGCTAACGGGACAATGCTTACCGCTGTTACAAGAAAAATGAGGACAAATGAAAAGACCATGTGCTTACGCGCATCAGCAGCAACAAAAACAACACCCACAGTATGCACTAGACTAGATGCCACCATACCCAATGCTGCTACGACAAAGATACTTTGTACCCCTTCGTATTTGTTGAGGCCGGTTATCTGCAAAAACTCCGGCAGGAACAACCCGCCTGCCACTGCAAACAAGGTTGTGATAACGCCAACACGCAAGAAATTGTTTACAAAGTCTTTTTTGAACTGCTCAAAATCATCATGGAACGTGCGCAAAAACACCGGCAGGGAAACATCACTTGCCGCATCAGCAAAAATCGCAAGACGCTGAGAGAAGAAGTCAGCAAAGTTGTACACGCCGATTAGTGCAGGTGCAAACATTGTTCCCATAACTAACGTAGGCAGCTTTTGCCAGTAGATACTTGCGATCTTTTGAAAGAACGATGCAAGCCCGATACCGATAATCCCTCTGACATATCCTGCGATTTTTTTTGTCTTAATAGCCCACAGATTGACTGATTGTTTGTAAAAATGCCGCACCAGCACCGCGCCAAATAGCACAAACCCCGTTCCCATGTACACGTACTTGGCATAGAAATAGCCATTTATCCCAAAATCCGACACCAACACAATGTTCGCCACCAAATAGATAAATGCCAACACGACTTGAAAAACAAACAATCCCCGAAACAGCTTAAGCGCACCAACTGTAGAGGAAAAAATATCCTGTACCCCCTCTAGCAGCACCAATGTTGCCAACAGCTGTATAGGGAAAATAAGCAACGTGTTGTCATAAAACTCCGAGGCAATATACTGCGCCAGCAATGATAGCGATATTGCAATAGCCAAACTCACTGGTAGACGTATTAGCAGTGCAGTCAAGATGACCGTGGGTACGCTGTGTGGATCTTTTTCCCTGGCAATTTCGCGGTTAAGGCCATTGGCAAGCCCGAGATGTTGCAATACAGACACGGTTCCGACTACAGAGGTAGCAAGCCCCACAATTCCCCAATCTTCAGGCGAAAGGATCCTAAGTACAATAATATTACCCACCAGCCCCATGAGGATGGCGGAGAGTTTTGAGATAAAGCTGACTACTTGCCACTTAGTAATAGACATAGAATTAAGATCAGAATTAGAAGAGCGAAGTGAAAAGATACAAATATAATCTTAAAGATTTACTCTATATTTTTGCTCTTTTCTTTTTCATCTCTCATTATTTTTATCGCTTCCTGCAACTCCCGCGCCCGTGCCTCCCAACTATACCGCTCTCGTATCATTTGCACATCTACTACTGTACCACTGTTTACAACTTGTACCACTCGTTGCACTACTTGGTCAGTTGCCGCCTCTTGCATGATCTTAATTTCGCCTCTTAATTCCTCCCCTGGGTCAAACCCACTTGCCACTACCGGCACGCCACATGCCAATGCCTCCAAAACCACTTTTGGAAAACCCTCGTCTTTTGACGGCAGTACAAACACGTCGGATGCACGGAAATATGTTGGCAGTTGGTGGTTAGGAATATATCCGGCAAACAACACCCTATCCACTACACCCAAATCCTGCGCAAGCACCTGCAAACGTTCCTGCTGATCCCCGGTTCCGATAAAGATAACTGCGTACTCTTCACCCAGTTGCGCTAACGCGCGAATAAGTACATCAGGATTTTTGCGCTGCACCAGATTACCAACAAACAGCAGCACTTTTTTGTCCTTCCATGGCAACTGAGCCTTTTCACCATCCGGCCCAAAGACCTGTGTATTCACCCCATTACCTAACAAAACCGCCCTGCGCAAAAACGTATCCTTGTCTTTCTCGTCTACATAGTAGTGGGCGAACCCATCCTGCATAGACCGACTGACAAACATCAACCGGTCAGCCACCGCTACAGCCAATCGATCCGAATACTGGTGCAGCCACCATTCGAGTCGAGTTGTAAAAGAAACCCTGCCACCTTGCTCTGTATAAATTTTTTCGGCCCGCTCTGCAGATACGTGATGAAAATGCACTACATATGGAGTCGTATCCAGCCACCCAAACAGCTTTTTATACATGCTGAATATAAGGCTCAAATGCCCATGCACGTGCAATACATCGACGCGGTGAAAAATGCGAAATACCACATACGCGATCAAAGCGAATGGTGCAGTAGTAAAAAAGACCGATACATTAAGCCCTGGAATGAGTCCACTTGGCAACCGCAGTACCCGCACACCGCGTGGAGCCTCTTTGGCACGCCGAGGCCAGCCGCCGGTAAACACGGTTACGGTATTACCGATATGCTGTTGTGCTACCGTCAGTTCGTAAGGACCCGGCGCCAGACCACTCCATGGCGGCGGCCAATCCCACACGACACGCAAAATGTTCATAGATAAAGATAAAACATGAAAGATCAAAGAGGAAAGATACAGTGAAAAACGTACAAAATTATCTTCGATATCTTTTAACTTATATCTGTAACTTTACTCTTTGCTATTTTATTTCTCATTTTCCACCATTTCCTCAAACACCTTCTCTGTTCTCTCTACCATTACCTCTTGAGTAAAGTGCTCTTTGGCAAAACCATGCGCTTGCTTTCCGAGTTGTACAAGAAAACCCCGATCCTCCAAAAGCCTACCCACCTTCTCCACCACCTCACTACTGCTTACCTGTTTCAACAACAACCCGGTTTCGCCATCTTTTACCGCTGATGGGTTGCCGCCTAATGCAGACGCCACAATAGGCAAACCACACAGCATGGCTTCGCAAAACGTCAACGGCAATCCTTCGGCGCGTAACGTTGGCGATACAAACATGTCCGACGCATTATAATACTTTATGGTATCGTGGTGGGCGACAAACCCAGCCATCACTACCCGGCTCTCCAGCTCCAACCTGGTAATCATCGCACGCAACTCATCTTCAAACTCCCCTTTACCTGCGATAATCAAATACACATTTTCATTATCGTGATGTATCGTGGAAAACGCCTCAACAAGCAGATGAAACCCTTTCTCTCGTATCAATCGTCCCATTCCTAATAACACAACCGCATCTTGCGGTATGCCCAGCTGCGTGCGAGTATCGTGACGAAGCTGTTTTGATGGGTAAAACCTCTCCTCTGGCACACCGTTATAAATCACCTCTACGTGCGATTTAGGCAAGCCATAGTATCGCTGCATGTCTTCTTTTAACTCATCACTAACTGCGACCACTCTTGCAGCACTTCGTAGATAGCGCAATTCGTATCGCAGGAGCAGATACAGTTTTTTGATACTAATATATACAAACTTAGCAACGTCTAATGGCGACTTGATCTGACGTGCGTAAGAAAAAATGTCTCCTGGTATAGTTCCCTGCGCGATAGGGATATACGGGATACCCAACTGCTGCAAAGCAGATACCACGCCAAACGCACCTCCACCTTCTGCCCATGCCAGGTCAATTTTTTGCTCTGCATGTAGTGTGTGTATTGTCAGTGCCGCCTCCCGATTCCATTGGGCAGAATACACCTCAGGTGGCGAATCCGTGTACACATACCTTACACCGTTGATTGTTTCTTCTCTGATATCACTATCTCGTCTCCCAGTGGTAACGACCGTTACTGTGTGGCTTTTGGCGACCAACCCCTCTGCCAGTGCAGCGAGGTGATTCTCCATGCCTCCTTTGACCGAATGTTGTGCGGTGATACGCGATACGCAAATGAGATTCATAATTTCCTATCGTCATCTCGAGCTTGTCGAGAGATCTCTCGACAAGCCAAGGTCGGGCAGGCAGGCTTGAGATGACATTAAGTCAAAACGTCCTTCAGCCTTCTACAAAACTCCCCATGAGTAAACGCTGTCTCTACCCTCCGTTTGCCATTGGCGCCCATTTCGTGTCCTAGTTGTTTATCCTGCAACAAACGTACACACGCTGCTGCAATATCTTCAACGCTCTCCGGATTGACCAAAAAGCCTGTTTCTCCATCCACTACTGCATCAGGCACCCCGCCACTATTGCCCGCAACCACCGGTTTGCCGTACGCATTAGCCTCCAAAAACACAATCCCAAAACCTTCCGCATCATCCTGTTCGATTATCCTGCTTGGAGTAATATATATATCACACACAGTAAACCACGCAGCTTTCTCTTCATCAGAGATCCGACCAACAAACATAATCGGCTGCTGATCCTCAGAATATCCTGGTTTTTGCGTTGCCACTGCCGCAGCAAGAGCTCGTAGTGTCTGCTCATACGGTCCACTACTGGCAATCACCAAAAGCGCCTCCGGTACCTGTTTCCAGATCAGTGACATAGCTTTAATCGCCATATCAATGCCTTTTCGTTCTTCAAGACGCGATACGCAAAAAATAATCTTCTTGTTGTGCAATCCATTCGTTGATTTGAGTTTGATAATTTCATGTTCTGCGATGGGCCGTGCCTTGGCTGCAACGGGATGTAATAGCTCGATTGGAGGTAACGTATCTAC
>CAZQWJ010000035.1:4824-5921 GCA_964597265.1 uncultured Candidatus Saccharibacteria bacterium | reverse complement strand
ACGCGGACCGAATACCGCCTTTCCGGAGGTGAGGAGGAAGCTCCTCGCCGCCGGAAGAAGGGCGGCGGCCGACGTTCCGCGGGCAAGGACGAGATCCTGGCCCGCACGCTGGAGCAGGGCCGCCAGCGCTAGTGACTAAACTGTCGGGAGGCACATGCCTAAACAGCATGTTGCCTCCCGGCTTTGACCTTTTTGGAAACGCGTGCATGCAGCAAAGATAATAGGTGATACTATTGTTTTTGCTGGGTGCATGCCCTCCACGGGTCGGCTGGTTTCGGAGGATGTCATGCATCCACGCAAACCTCCGGATGGTTTTAAGGACTACCAGCCGACCCACGAGCCCTGCTTCATAAGAAGCGGGGCTTTTTTTATCTTGTTTCCCAGCACTACAAAAATATCGATGATAGCAGGCCAGACACACCCATACTTTTGGATTTTTCGTCGTTTTGGTAAGTAGATCATTCTTGAAAGGCTATAGAGTGATGTAGGCCGAAGGTTGTTGTGTGAGTATCGGTCATTCCAGCGGATGCTGGAATCCAGGCCTAATCTACTCTGGATCCCAAATTAAATTTGGGATGACACATCCTGTTTATTCCTCACATGGTAGAGAGTCAGGGCAACTTCGTATGGCTGCCAGCACGGGAAGTTTGCTATCTATAAGTCAAAAGAGAAATCAAAAGGCAGGTTGAGCTGCTGCGGTGACTGGATTTTGAGCATTCTTAATTCGTACACGTAAATCGCTACTAAACTGTATGTTATTTTCTCGTTCGAATGTATCTAGTGCACTATTCATACGCTCAAACAGTTTATTGTCATCTCTCTGCCACCGCGGATCATTTCTCTGACTTGTTTCAAGTCGGAGGCCATGGCTCTGAAGGCTGAGTTTATCGCTCAGCTGGGCCCTACCGAGAGGGAGGATAAGTCGTAAGACTTGCCCTCTTGAGCAGTGCCAGTCTGCTCTGTTCAAAAGCACTTTTTGGTGCAAACTGGTTAGGGCGAAAGCCCTATTAAACATTTGTTTCAGGATAAAAAACGGAGTTCCCTGATAGGGATTCGCTCCGTTCCTGAAAGTGTTAGGAGGACAACATGCCCTGAGA
>CAZQWJ010000035.1:0-4724 GCA_964597265.1 uncultured Candidatus Saccharibacteria bacterium | reverse complement strand
AAAATATATCTAAGGACTCATTGAGCCCTGCGCCAATCGGCGTGGGGCTTTTTTATTGTCGCTACTGTATAATACCCTCATGCGGCATTTTGTAGATCACGCTATTATCACAGTCAAAGCCGGGGATGGGGGAGATGGAGCAGTTTCTTTTCGACACGAAAAATTTGTCCCCAAAGGCGGCCCTGATGGAGGAGACGGAGGCAAGGGCGGCAGTGTGTACTTTGTCGTGGATACCAATCTTTCGACCCTACTTGATTTTCAAGAAAAGAGAAATTTCAAAGCTCAAAACGGCAAACGTGGTGGCAAACAACACATGACAGGAGCGTCTGCTGAGGATCTGTATCTTAATGTCCCGGTGGGCACGCAGGTATTCGAAGTTAATCTCTCCCGTCATTCCGCCTCGCCTGCGCAGGCAGGCTCTATGGAGGAATCTGGCTTTACAAAGATAGATCCCTCGACCTGCCTGCGCAGGCAGGCTACGCTCGGGATGACAGATGATGAGGTTATGTTACTCGCGGATCTGACAGAACCCGGCCAGACCGTATTGGTTGCCAGCGGGGGAGAGGGAGGCAAAGGCAACGCGCGGTTTAAGTCATCGACGGATCAGGCACCGCGCACATTCACTCCAGGCGAATCAGGACAGGAAAAACAGATTCGTCTTGAGCTCAAACTGCTGGCTGATGTTGGGCTCATTGGATTTCCCAATGCAGGCAAAAGCACGTTGCTGTCGGTTATTACAAATGCCCGCCCGCAGATTGCTGATTATCGCTTTACTACGCTGCATCCTAACCTTGGCGTCCTTCGACAAGCTCAGGATAATGGTGGAGAAATAGTGCTTGCAGATATCCCGGGTCTGATTGAGGGCGCGGCTGAGGGTAAAGGGCTGGGGGATGAATTTTTACGCCATGTTGAGCGAACGCGTGTGTTAGTGCACGTGATTGATCCATTTTCAGCAGCACAGGAGTTGGGTAGGGAGGTTTCGGTTGAAACGGTGAAAAAAGCATACGATGTGATTAGGGAAGAATTGGCCGATTATTCCAAAATTTTGACCGCAAAACCTGAGCTGGTGGTAGTGAGTAAGACTGACCTGCCGGACAATCAAATGTTGTTACCCGAGATCCAGGCATTGTTTGCAAAAAGCGGAGTCGCAGTCATAGGCATCTCAGCGATCACGCATGATAATTTGGATGAACTCCGACACAAGATTCAGGAATTGCTCGATCAAGCGCCAGCCCCAGTACCACCTACCCCTACTGTACCGGTGTTTGGAGTGGAGGATTTGTAGCGTTGGTCATGCCAAATAAGTATAGTACAATGACGAAATGACGCCTCAAAAAGGCCTGACTACAGAAGAAGCAAAAAGGCGCCTATCCCAATTTGGTCCGAACGAACTGCGTGATACCCACAAGATTACTGCATTTGATGTCTTGTGGCGTCAGATCCAAGGCAACTTCATCATTTATCTATTGACCGCTGCAGCGCTGATGTCGTTTTTTGTTGGCAAAAATATCACCGGCGTGATGATCTTAGTTGTGATTTTTGTCGTTGTAACGGTTGGCTTTATCCAGGAATACAAAGCAGAACAGGCGCTTAGTGCTCTCAAAAAGATGATTATGCCTGTGTCGCTGGCGCTGCGTAACGGCAAAAAGGTCGAAGTAGAGTCGCGATATATTGTACCGGGGGATATTGTCTTTTTGCGATCAGGTGAAAAGATTCCGGCAGACTGTCTGTTGCTAGAGTCCAGAGATCTGCGTGTCAACGAATCAATACTCACCGGAGAGTCGATAGAGGTAAAAAAGAACGCTGTACCTGCAGATGGCGAGCCGACCGATGAAAACAGGCTGTTCATGGGAACGTTTATCGTGAACGGCAAGGCGATCGTATCGGTCGAGCATACTGGTATGAATACCAAATTCGGAGAGATTGCGGGCATGATTTCTGAAACAGAAAAAGAACTACCACTCAGAGACAAAATCAACACTATTACAAAATTCATGGTGATCGTGGCGATTATCTTTTCGTTTGTAACAGGGCTTCTGATATTGTTGCGAGCGCCATACGTCGACTCTGCAGTATTGGTCGATGTGTTGATCATTATTATTGCGATGTCGGTTTCGTCCTTCCCAGAAGGGTTTCCGGTGGTACTGGTTTCGACGTTGGCAGTGGGCGCAAGCAGGATGGCAAAGCACAACGCAATCGTCAACCGCATGTCTATTATCGAGACGCTCGGTGAAACTACCGTGATTTGTACTGACAAGACCGGAACGATCACAACCGGCGAAATGACCATTCGCAACGTCTATGTGCACCCGGGCCTGTATGACGTGACGGGTGTCGGGTTTGAAGGTAACGGGGACATTCAGCGGGATGAGGTGCGTGTGGATTATACGCATGATCCGGTGCTGGAAAAGTTGATTACCTGCGGCATTGTCTGTAATGATTCCGCAATCAACCGTACAGGGGAGGATAACGAGTTTGAAATACTAGGTACTCCAACCGAGGCTGCACTGCTGGTGCTTGGTGCAAAGGTTGACTTGTATAGAGAAGATCTTGAGTATGCTGTCATCGAAGAATTGCCGTTCAACTCGGAGCGCAAAATGATGTCAGTACTGGTAGAAAAAGGGCAGGAGCGGACAATATTCGCAAAAGGCGCCCCTGAGGTTTTGATAGAGACCTGTTCTCACATCTATGTAGATGGTACTGCCACACCACTGACCTCAAACGTAAAAAAAGACATACTGGCGTTCAACGAAACTCAAACATCCAACGCGCTACGTACGTTGGCGTTGGCATTTAAGCCGGCGCATAAGGATGCAAACACGTACAAAGAAGAGGATCTGATCTTTTTGGGTATTGTATCCATGGAAGACCCCCCACGGATTGGTGTCAAAGAGGCACTGGAAGTCACCAGACAGTCCGGTATCAAAGTCAAACTTATTACAGGCGATAACAAAACCACCGCACAAGCCATTGCCGAAGAAGTAGGCATCAAAGGCTCGTTGCTGGAGGGCTATCAATTGGAGGAGATGTCCGACGAAGAGCTTAAAACACTAGTGCCACAGACTGCTATTTTTGCTCGAGTCAAACCACAGCACAAGCTGCGTATCGTTCGTGCGCTCAAAGAAAATGACGAAATAGTCGCTATGACCGGCGATGGTGTCAACGATGCACCCGCGCTCAAAGAAGCGCACATTGGTATTGCAATGGGTAAGAATGGGACCGATGTATCACGTTCGGTTTCTGATCTTATTCTCAAAGACGACAATTTTTCTACGATTGTTGATGCGATTCGGGAAGGGCGAACTATCTTTACCAACCTCCGCAAATTTACCAGTTACCAATTGTCGTGCAATGGTGCAGAAATGCTGATTCTACTCATTAGTACTATCTTTGCGCCAT
Organism: uncultured Candidatus Saccharibacteria bacterium; assembly: GCA_964597265.1. GTDB lineage: Bacteria > Patescibacteriota > 4484-211 > 4484-211 > JAGQKX01 > CAZQWJ01. The sequence continues at coordinate 1,325 of CAZQWJ010000035.1, read as the reverse complement.
ACGTTGGCTGGCAGGTGCCAGTGATGCTGGCGTTGCAAATTCTGTTTATGAATCTGGTGACGGATAACCTGCCAGCGATAGCACTTGGATTTAATCCGTCCTCCAAAGATATTATGGATCAAAAACCACGTAAGGGTGCGGATATATTAACGCGCGGACTCAAGATCCTCACGGTCAAAACCTCAATTATTATGGCAACCATCACGCTTAGCGTGTATGTGATTTCGTTTAATGTGCTTGGCATGGACACGGTGACAGGGCGTACCACCGGGTTGTTTGCCTTGATAATGATGGAGATATTTGGTGCGTATAACTTCCGCTCGTTTAGAAAGAAGGTGCTTACGCGTTCGCCATGGGTCAATCAGTATTTGTTTGCAGCGTCGGTTCTGTCGTTGTTGCTAACATTTGTCATTATCTACACACCGATGAATGTGGTGTTCGAAACCGTCCCATTGAGTGGAATAAGTTTGTTGTTGGGACTTGCCAGTGGTCTGGTATTGACGTTATTGTATGATATTATCAAGGCAGGACGCGGTGTACTGGTGAGAGATGCGTAGCTATATGAATACCAAAACAACGACCATTCTTTTTCTTGTACTGACTGCTCTAACCGTTTTAGCGGGGATCATATTGTACCCACAATTTCCCGACCAGATCGCATCGCACTGGAATGCTGCCGGAGAGGTGGATGGGTATACAGATAAATTTTGGGGGATCTTTCTGTTTCCTGCGTTCATGGTGCTTTTCTTCCTGCTGTATGTGGTGATTCCTAAGATTGATCCGCTCAAATCAAATATTGAATCGTTTCGGCCGCAATACAATCTCCTGTGGCTGGGGCTTGCGGTATATTTTGTCTATATCTTTGGCTTGGCCATGGCATGGAATCTGGGGCATCGATTCGACTTTGTTGTGGTGATGATACCGGCAATGGCAATACTCTTTTATCTGATCGGATCAGTGTTAGAAAAATCAAAACGCAACTGGTTTATGGGTATTCGCACGCCGTGGACGCTTTCGAGTGATGTGGTGTGGGATAAGACGCATCGGTTTGGTGGAAGGATGTTCAAACTTGCGGCGGTCGTGTCGCTTTTGGGGATGTTTGTGGACAGCACAATCGCGATATGGTTGAGCATTGCGCCGATTCTTGTTGTTTCTGTGGTGACGGTCATCTACTCGTATACTGCGTATAGGCAGGAGTAGGGGAATGGTGGAGCTGGGCGGACTCGAACCGCCGACCTCTACATTGCGATTGTAGTGTTCTACCAGTTGAACTACAGCCCCTGGTTCATATCTTCACATCCGAATCCATTATATCAGTAACTGTA
>CAZQWJ010000034.1:0-6008 GCA_964597265.1 uncultured Candidatus Saccharibacteria bacterium | reverse complement strand
TGGCTCCGCGGGGTGGACTCGAACCACCAACCTAACGGTTAACAGCCGTTTGCTCTGCCATTGAGCTACCGCGGAACGTTAGAGGAATGCTGGTTGAGATTGTAAGGTAAATACTGCTCTAATGCAAGGTTGGTCATCCTGCAACGCTAATGTGGACGATTACATTTCTACGTTGGAGCAAAGGTGCGGTGTAGGGTAGTATATGTCTCCGTTTTTAGGAGATTTGATTGCTGTTACGAAAATTTCATCAAGGTTTAGTACTTTCCACTGATAGCCAATTGCGTAACGCCGTTACATCCAATGATATTCAGAAACAAAAAGTGGCAGATGTTGTGCAGTTTTTGTACTATGAATGTAATGAGTAATCAACGTGGCTTTACATTACTTGAGATTGTTCTCTCTATTGTACTGCTTGGCATTGTCTTTAGTTTTTATAACCAGCTTGCCCAAACAACCCATTTTACCAACCGTGGCAGATTCAATGATATCGGCTTGTCAATTGCTGTGGAGCATTTGGAATTGTATCGAGGAGAAAATTTTGGCCTGCTGCCGGATGGAGTTGTTGACATGGTCGATCCTGATTTGGATCTCTTACCACAAGGAAGTGGCGCAATCGAATTTTCCGATTATGGTTCGGCTGATAGCGGCATCAAACAGGCGGTGGTAACGGTCCAGTGGATTGACCGAGGGACGCCACGTGCAGTCACGCTGACTACGTTATTTACAAATGGAGGAGTGGGCAAATAACCAATGAGAAAAACATCCTGTCTTTTTGCACAATCAAGAGGAGGGTTTACCTTTATAGAGTTACTGCTCGTGATGATGCTCTTGGCCATCATGTCGGTGTTTTTGGCGTCGATCTATCGTGGCACGATTGTGCTGTTTCGTAACCAAAACCTGGAGATCAGTGTGATCGAAAGCGCGAATGTCTTTAACAGGTTTCTCTTGACCAACCTGCGTCTGGCCGAAGGGGTAGAAGGCACGATTACTGATGGCGCTGATACGTTTACGTCGGGAAGTGAGGAGATTGTACTGCGGGTACCAGCGCTTGATGGGAGTGGTGCACCTATCGCAGGGGTATATGATTATTTTGTGTTTTATCGAAGCACTACCTCAGCTACTGATTTCCGGTGGCGGTTGATTGCCAATCCGGCAAGTTCGCGAACATCGTTTGACCGTCTGGCCGCGGAAGAAATCGTTGCACTGGAGATTAAGTACGACGCACTGTTTCCTGCAGATGCACATGTTGTCACAGTTACGTATACTTTAGAAAAGAGCAATGTGTTTGGTGAGAAAAGCATTACTCGTTCGACGAGTATTAATATGAGAAATCAATGAGTACACAACCGGCACCCACAACTAACCATGGTCGAGTACTGAAGAATGAGCGAGGAGCTGTGCTTATTGTTTCGGCGGTTATTTTGGCAGGAATTATTGTACTTGCGGCTTTTTTGTGGCGTCGAGTTGGGACGTTTGTTTATACCGAAACGCGTGTCATCACAGACGAACAGGTGTTGGCGCTGGCAGAAGCAGGGGTGGATAAAGCCATTTGGAGCCTTAATCAAAATGCCGCATATACAGGAGAAACGGGTACTGCATTGGGCAACGGAGAGTTTCATGTAACAGTGACGACGATCAATGCCGATACCAGGCGGATCGTGGCAACGGGCTATATTCCTGATAGTACGGATCCGATTGCGCAACAGACGATACAGGTTGAGGCGCTACGTTCGGGTTCAGTAGTAACGTTTTTGTACGGTATGCAGGCTGGAGAAGGTGGGATTATCCTTAATAACAATAACCACATCTCCGGCAGCGTGTACTCTAACGGTACTATTTCAGCGAACAATAACTCGTCTATTTCTGGTGATGTGTGGGTTGCATCAAATATCAACCCGTCCCCCGTGGCAAGCCATGAAACAGAAAACAGTTCGTATCAGTTCGGGCACAACACGTCTATACGGGATGTTGCACAAAGCTTTGTTCCAAGCACCACTGGTCCGGTTGGTTCTATTGCCGTATACTTGCGCAAGGTTGGAGCGCCGGCCAATCTCACTGTACGGCTGGTAACTAATTCTGGTGGTAATCCCACCACAACCCAGCTTGCGCAAGGTACGCTTAACGCCAGCTGGGTGACCACGTCGTTACAATGGGTGAGTGTCCAACTATCATCACAGCCAACGCTTAATGCAGGACAAACCTATTGGCTTATCCTGGATGGCAATAATAATGCGAGCAACTATTACCAATGGGGTGGTGATACTGGACTGGGATATTCTTCCGGTAGTGCCAAAAGAGCATCAAACTGGTCTTCTGGTTCATGGACTGCCATTTCTTCGCATGATCTTAATTTTCGCGTATTTTCTGGAGGCACAACCACGTCGTTTTTGGGTAGCAACAATGTCTCAATTGGTGGAGATCTCCACGCCCATACAATCAACAATGTATCTATCGCCGGGAGCGCGTATTACCAGAGCATAAGTGGTGCTACTGCAGCGAACTATTATCCTGGCAGCAGCCCTCCGCCTCTTGTTAATTTTCCAATATCTCAGGCACAGATAGAGGACTGGAAACAAGAAGCAGAGGCAGGCGGCACACATTCGGGTAATTACACGACCTGTTCATCAAGTCTTGGTCCGCACAAAATAACCGGCAATCTGACATTGAACAACAACTGCACACTGACAGTAACAGGTACGTTGTGGGTACAGGGAGATTTGGTTCTCAATAACAATAACATCATGCGGTTGGACTCTTCGTATGGCGGTAATGGAGGCGTGGTTGTCGTAACCGGTCGGGTCTATTTGAACAACAGCAATCAACTTCGTGGATCGGGGCAGGGAGATAGTTACCTGCTTGTGGTATCTGAGCTGGAAAGTGATTCGCCACCAGCCATTGAGCTGAACAACAATAATGTTGCCGAGGGTATTTTGTATGCGCCAAACGGCAAGATATATCTGAACAACTCTTCCGAAGTATTAGAACTATCCGGTAGAACCATTGAACTGAATAATAACGTTAATATTGTATATGAGGCAGGTCTCGCCAATGCGACGTTTGGCGCGGGCGGAAGCAGTTCGTGGGCTATGCGAGACGGCACATGGCGACTCGTTGATTAAACAGATGCGACGCGGATTTACACTTATCGAAATATTACTGGTCGTTCTTCTCTCACTCACCACCACCACACTGGTGATACGTTCTATGCGCAACGCGATTGACAAGGGCAAGATCGGGGAAGCCATTGCCTACGCTAAGCTTATTTCAGAAGCCTCAGATTTGTATCGTGCGGATATGGGATTTTATCCTCCTGATGTGGACAGGGGATGTGACCCGGGGTTTGACCAACGGTTGCCAACAAAAGAAAACAGTCCTGATGCGTGGAATTGCAATCAAAAATTATTTATCCCAACGTACCATCCGGACAATTGGCAGGACATGCTGGATGAGCTTTGGCTTGGACCCTACATTAAGCAGTGGGAAAAGAGAACTCCCTGGGGAGGCAAATATGACTATAATTTCTGGCCGGACGGTGCAATACGGAATGGTTTTTGTATTGATCCGGGTCTGTATATCGGTATCCAGGGTGATTATTCTGACAATAATAGAGTGCCACCGCACGTTGAACAACGCATGCTTGATGATGGTGTTGATCGCGATAGGGTCCTAAATGGAGAGGTACAGCTTTTTGTGCAGGCAATAGAATCAGAGTCGCCCGTGTGTATCCCGTAAGGTATAATACACAAATATGCCGACGCGACAACGTACCACCACCACAAAAAAGCCAAACGTTTTCATCCCTCTTGCCGGGCTGATGATTCTTTTGGCAGTTATTGCCGCCGGAGTATATTGGTTGCGTCCAACTGACACCGACCAACCACAGGAGAATACTCCACAACCTCCATCTGCTGTTTCCATCATTATCAATGCCTTGCCTCAACTTACCGAAGGTAACAGGTATGCTGTGTGGTTGGCGGTTGTGGCAGAGGATGGCACTGGTCCGGTGGAACATGTTCTGGTGGGAGAGTTTGGGGCCGATGTGGGGAGTACTAATAGAGAGTTTCAGATGACGTCGTACATACAAGAACGCGCTCGCGAGGCATTGATTACGCTTCAAACGCCCCATGTCCCTACTGGCGCGATGTCTCCGGTTGTTATCGCTCGAGGGCAGGTCGAACGGGGGATTGCCGCATTACAATTTGACACGTTTGATCTTTCTGATATCTCGGGAGCGTATCGTTGGACAGAGGATGGTACAGTTTCATTTTTGACCACGGTTGACGATCGGGAAGAACCACTGTTACAACTGCCCGAAGTGACTTGGCCCTGGATCTATCGAGCATGGGTGGAAGACGCAAGTATCTCAACGCCAATAACCTCATTCTCTCATCCTGCGCAGGCAACCACTGCAGTGGGTGAAAATATACCAGCCGTTGATCCTGCCGCGGGAAATGTACGGGTATTTGTTTCGCTGGATGTCATGCCGCAGGATGCGCAAGACGCAGTACTCTCGTTTGAATTATTGCAAAGCGCCGTCATGCCTGATGTGCAGCCTCTGACCACATATCCTCTACAAAACGTGGCCAAAGCCAATCTCCCTGCCGGTCTTGTTGTGGTTAGGTAGTTTTGACCATTTGTACGACCTGCGCTTTCTTTCCTGAGACTAAGGTATTGAACGATTCCTTGCATGCAAATCCCTGTATATGCTGCAGAACTTTTCGGGTCTCCGGGGTATTTTCTACAAGCATGACGAGGTGTCCATCTGTTTTGAGCACACGATGGGCGGCTGCAAAAAACTTTGGATAAAACATTGCGACAACAATTGCAAAGTGGCTACCCCATGGTGGGTTGGTAATGATCGCATCAATGGAGCCTGCTTTGATAGTTGGTAATTCGAGCGCATCTTGCTGCATTGTATCAATGTCGCGTAGCTTCCGTACCCTATGTCTTAACTTTTGCACGATGCTTCGGTTGAAATCGCTTGCGATGACCGTATGCCACCCGTGCCGCACGCATGCTTCTGCGATTGACCCACTGCCTGCAAATGGGTCAAGCACGGTACCATTCTTTGATACCGGCGCCAAACCTGCAATGAGATATGCAAGTTCAGGGCGCAACGCACCTTTTGGTAATGAGGTAGTGTAGTCGGAATGTTTGGTAAGACGCATACCGAGAAGCGCGTGACCTTCTCTGCGCAGGATGATCCAAAACTCCGTGTCAGGTCGCTGGGGGTCTATGCGAAGCCTAAGGCTTTTGGCAATCTTTCCTTCGAGTCTTTGCTTGAGCTGAGGGTACGGGTTGATGGTGGTGTTTTCGTCAGAGATGACGAGGCGAAACGAGCGGACACTGCGGGGTAGTTTTACGCGCAAGCCAGCATGAAAATTATACGTTGTGGCAAGTTCCTCAAGTATATGCTTGATATTATGTGAAGGAGGGAAGTCTGCCATGTGCAGGAAGGTATTGTTGAAAAAGGGCAGCGCGATGATATCTTTGATCGCCGCATCGGTCTCGTAGACGATAAGTCCGTCAAGGAGGTGTTGGATTTTGCAGCGTTTTGGCGCCAGGCTTTTTGCCAAAGCCTCAGGTATGAGTTCCTGAAATCCCGTGATAAAAGTGGATAGGTAAGTTTTTGTATTTCCCATAGGAGTAGCATTATTATATACTCCATGTCCCTGTTATCATCATACTAGCCCTTGCCACGAGGGGTACAAAGGAGGGGCGTGTCACCCCAGACCCTGTATCAAGTATAGGGCAGGCTTGATCTGGGATCCAGAGTGTGCGCTGCCTGGATTCCAGCTTCCGCTGGAATGACGTGCGATATTGATCCTGCGGGCTTCTGACGTGACGACAAAATTGCTATATAATACCCTCATGTCTGAGCCTACGTTTAACACCCCCATGATGCAGCAATACATGCAGATCAAAAAGCAGTACCCTGACGCGTTGCTGTTTTTTCGCATGGGCGACTTTTACGAGCTATTTTTGGAAGATGCGCACATTGGCGCGGA
>CAZQWJ010000033.1:0-6759 GCA_964597265.1 uncultured Candidatus Saccharibacteria bacterium | reverse complement strand
AACTCAGATCATCACCGACCAATACACTGAGTAACCCCGGCGCAAACCCTCGCTGTTGAGTTACACGCTCTATACGAGGACGCAATTGTTGTTCTATGTGAGAGACAGCCTCCCGACCATCAAATATATCCGTCGACATTGGGTCATTATAGCAAAACTAGATTGTTTTTCTTCCACCCTGAAGGGAGGCTCCCTTAAAGGGGTGTTAATATACTATGAGGCTTTATCAAAAAGTACAGGACGTTTTGCTCGTTACTACAATGCCTACCTGCGCAGGCAAGGAGTCAGGATTAATCTCCTGCCTCAAGCTAGGATTTTTTTCATTTACTATCGGTTGACATCAATAGACAAATATGATTAAATAGCTGGCAAATGCTTTGAGGAGGAGAATGGGCCTCCTCGGTTTTATAAACCAAGCAGGAAGTGCAAACAGCTCGACGGAGACTCAGTAGTGCTTTCCGGTAGCGAACCGTTATCAGGTCGCAGGGTATGGTAGTACCCAGTGAGAGGATGCTGGTAACAGTATCCTGAAACAAGGTGGCAACACGGCATTCATCAGTCGTCCTTGTATTTACTTAATGAAAATAAGTAATACCAGGACGATTTTTTGTTATAGGAATGAGCACGAATCAAGAGAAGGGGACAGAATCATGCACATTACAAACATTGACCTCGGCGCAAAATATGCGTCATATAAACAGATGTGTGAAGCCTTAGCCAATCGTGGATACAATCCACAACAGTTGATCAGCCGCTATCCCAACAGCTGGTTTCGATCGGTAGATCGGTTCTCACTGTCAAGTATTGACGGAAAAGTGAAGAACCTTGAAACACTCTCTTTCGAGGAAGCGTTTGCTGGGATGTGTTTTGTGCTCGCAGGAACAAACAATTTCTTAAGAGAGCTTCTGTTCGACTCCATGCCTTACGAAGAAGCCATCGCAAAAGGGAGTGCATTTCTGCAGCTTATGGCCATGAAAGAAGTTTATGTACAATTAGAAGCGGCAGAGATCGCTGGCCTAGTAGCTGCGTGCTATCTGGATGTAGTCTACACCCCGTGTTATGTTGAGCAGGTGGTAGAAACAAGTGGCATGGGAGGAGACCGTGGTTGGACTGCCGATAAGAGTCTCAAAACCATTAACGTGTCGACGCTTTCTTCCATTGTGGCTGCCGCAAGTGGAACTATGGCAATGAAACATGGATCATTCGGCAACACTACGCGCGTTGGTTCAACAGACATTCCATTGAACTTCGGGGCGAATATTATTACCGACAGTCGACAGGACATTGATCGATTGCTTCGTTCTGTAGGTTTTTGGTATAACGACGCCCACGCAGTCAAGACAGTCCATTACCTGTCTCATCTACTAATGGTAGAAACGGTCAACCATGTAGTCGGTCCGATGACACCACCAGTAGGGCCAGATACGATCTTGTACAAGGTAATGGGCGTAAACCATCACGTGATGCCTGCGACAGTAGTCAAGGCTTATAATCTCCTCCACGAATTAGGGGTGGTGAATGTTGGGGGCGTAATAGTCGTATCCGGGCTTGATACTGACCAAGGTATTTCCATAACCCCGGAATGGCTTAACCAACACATCATGTTGGATGAATTATCTCCCAGAGCGTCAGTAGCTGCTATTGGCGCTGGTTCGGAGTATTTCGGAACGTTGATCCTCGATGATACTTCGTTCGATAGCATACCATTGAACGAGTATGAGTTGAGAATCCCCAATAACATTCCGGATCTCATGCAAGCTAACGAGCGAGCGCTCACAGGGATTGATATGACGCTTGCGCGGTATCTTGCGAGGAACGCTGCGCTCACATTCCTAGCACAAGACCTATCCCCATCGATTACCGCGGAGAGTATCCGGCCATATCACCAGAAGGCACTCGATCTCGTCCTGTCGGGAGCCGCGTATGAAACCCTCTGCCGGTATGTAGAAGCTAGTGGAGGGCGTATCAAAAAATGGATCGACTAAAAAACGTCGGCCATAAGGGTGCTGGACATTCGTCCAGCACCCTCTTCATTTAATTCTTAAGAAACAATATTTTTGAAGGCAGTAACCATAGTTTGTACTGCTGTTTTGTCTAATCTGACCTGCCAAGGAAACAGGTTAGTTTCTTGCGATGGGTCACTTGGTTTACCCGATTTTAAGGCTGTCCCGACAATAATACCATTCGCATAGGCAAGCAAAAACGCAAGGTTGTTGACGGTAGCACCGCTCCCTACAAGTATAGGAAATTCTTCACCAACGGCTTTTCGTGTATTTTGTAAATCATCAACTCGAGGAGCATCTCCAGTCCATGAACCAGTTACAATAATCCCATCACTTTTCAAGAATTGAGCTTCTATAGCTGATTCTGCAATTGGCCGATCGTTAAGCATTTTTGCATGTTTCACCTGAATATCAGTAAAAAGCATCACTTCAGTAGCGCCAACGTGTTCGCGATACTGGATAACTGCCTCCGGATGGGCATATATGGTTCCGTATTGCGTCTCTACAGAGTCAACAAAAACGGGCACTCGTACAAATCTTACACGCGTCTTAGTGCTGATATCCAATGCTGTCTTGTAATCATTCCAGAGTACAGAAAGACCAACGGGAATACTGACTATAGCCTCTACTTTTTTGGTTATTTGCAGCAATGCATCTGCAACTTCGGGTGTAACTAGTTCAGTGTGAGGCACGTCATAATTATTCTCAATGATTACTGCATCCATCCCTGCCTTTTCCAAGAGGACTGCATCTTCTAGTGCATGACTAAATATCGTATCCATACCGGGATGATTCGCATATCCAGGTAGCGGTGGCAAGTGAATCATACCGATTATAGGAGAGGAGGTATTAAAGAGAGAACGGAAAGTGTCGGAGGTGGGACTCATGACAATTTACTATTATATAGTATTTATTAAAAAAAATCACTCCTTGTCATGGATAGAATAGTTGATACAATTTGCCGCAACTATCAACCGATAGCAAATGGCACATGAAAAACTTATTGTTCAATGTGGAGGAAAATACACAATGGCTACTGAGCCTATCCGAAGAGTCCTTACCGGGATGCGCACTACAGGTCGTCTGCATCTGGGACACTATATTGGTGCGCTGTTACAGTGGCTTGCAGTACAGGATGAAGGCTATGAATGCTTCTTCCTTCTTGCGGACATGCAGGCCTTGACGACGCACGCTGACCAGCCGGAAATGCTGGCACAGTCAGTACGTGATGTTGTATTGGACTGGCTGGCGGTCGGGTTAGATCCGACACGATCAAATGTCCATTTTGTTCAGCAGAGCCAAGTGGCAGAAAGATCACATCTTTCCATGCTGTTCCAGATGATCGCGCGGTACGGTGAAGTTATGCGGAACCCGACTTTGAAAGAGGAACTGGAACGGCAGCCCAATGCCACCGTCGGCTTCATGACATATCCCGTCGACCAGGTTGCAGACATATATATGGTTTCCCCGATGCCATGGAAGCGTAACAACGAACTGTTGATTCCGGTTGGGGAAGATCAGGTGCCTCACCTGGAATTCGCTCGAGAGATGGCCCGTCGGTTCAATCGAATGTATGACAGGCATGTGTTCACACCCTGTCGGACCCATGTCGGTCCTGTAGGGCGGCTTGTAGGCACTGACGGCAAGGCCAAGATGTCAAAAAGCCTTGGCAATGTCATCGAGCTAGCAGATCCGTCAAGAGAGGTAGAACGGAAGGTTATGGGAATGTACACAGACCCCAGCCGTATCCGCGCTACAGACCCTGGAGAAACAACAAATAATCCAGTGTTCATTTACCACCGCGCCTTCAATCCTGATAAGGCAATGGTTGCAGACCTAACGGAACGTTACCAAAAAGGCCGAGTCGGCGATGTAGAGGTGAAACGTCTGCTTGCAGAGGCGCTCAACGATATGCTTGAGCCGATGCGCGAACGTCGTGCTGAATTTGAGAACATCGACCTGTCCGGGATCGTTTACCACGGAACCGCACGTGCCCGAGAAATCTGTAGGGATGTAGTGGCTGCTGCCCAAGAGGCCATGCATCTACGTATACCAAAATAAGGAGAATGCAATGGGAACTACGTTGCGTCGAAGAAAGGTTATCTGGCGCCGCAGCGCGTTTGTTGTCGGTGCGGTCATGGCAGCTTCACAGGGTATCTATAAGACTATGGACAATTTTGTGGTAAACAACCTGATTGTCCTAGACGGCCTGGTTGGCATCGCCGCGTATCTAACAGTTGGTGCTTGGGTTGGTTTGGTGGGAGGAGTTCTATTCTCTCTAGTTTTGGGAAATCGTCTGATTGACCCCAACTTCGAGCGAATACAAGTCTTTAACTCCAGTCTGCAGAAAAACGCTGCCGCTGCTGGCCTTACTGCAGCCGCGTCAACATTTTTCTTTTTGTGGGCTAACCGAATCGGCGACCCCGGGATCGTGGTAACACTAACCAATACCCTAGTATTGTATGTGCTTCTCTACGAGTTGTTCCGAGGAGACAAAGAGAATGCACACAAGGTGATCGTCCCCGCGATCTTAGTCGGATTTGGAGGGGTCCTATCTGCATACAGTGGGTCACTGCACATCACTGTTCAGCTCCTGTTGATAGTATTGGTAGGATCAAACCTCTTCAGGCTAGCCACAGAAGTATTCGAGCAGAAAGCCGTTAGGGGCGAAAATGGCCAACAAAACGACAGTGTAAACGTCTTTCTCTGGCGTTTTTTCTGGCTTGCAATCGGCGCGACCGCTATGTCGTTTGCAATCGCCTTGTGGTACGATAGCGTTGATATCCTCATCGCTACAGTACTTACGGCACTCACAACGAATACTCTATGGTTCATTATAGCCACCATGTTCTTCGTTTTTGTCGGAGTAGGACTGTACCTATACCTGAAAAAAGCTGTAGATCTCACAACAGTGTTGGCAATCAGTTCAGGACAGATCGTCGTCGCATTCCTACTTACCGTGATCTTTAACGCGTTTAAGCCAGGGATCTTCGGTGAGCTTCCTCAACAGGGAAGTATTTGGCTTGTACGAATCCTGGGCAGCGTACTGATCATCGCCGGGATTCTGCTAATACGTGTCCTCCGGCCAACGCTCTCTTTCTGGCAAAAGTGAAGGCGTAAACTGTATCCGTCAAGCAAGAATGAGGAGGTTCTCGTGAAAAACAACGGGTTGCAGCAGTTCCGTAGTTGGCCCTCCGGGGCCACTAACATTGTTTATATCAACAGACCAGGGCAAATGGACAGTGTCGAGCAAGCTCGGCTACTGGAAGTGCTAGCGCCAATCGCCTTTCTGGGCTTTGGGCGTGAGCCGACTGACACATCCGGCCATATCCTAGGGTCGGAACACTTATTCGTGATAGAGGAGGAAGCGTCCCCTATCGGTTTCGCTTCAGTGCGAACCCATCGGTACGGGATCCATCTTGATGGAATCGTTTTCCTACCGGGGAGCCAACAACGCGGGCTTGGAGGCCGCGTATTGGACCTAGTGTTGGAAGTGTTTCCTGACGCCGAATATCTGACGCTGACTACACAGAGCCCAGTTATGTACTGTGTTCTGCGCTCTCGATCAATCGTAGTGTATCCCAATCCGTCAGAGCGCGTACCAGCCTATATGGCTGCGATGGCTATTGAAATTTTGGAGAATTGTGGTGCAAAGCTCAACCCCTACTTAGTCTTGGAAGGTTGGTACGAGCATGAACTGTACCCGTCTATTCCTGTCTCAACCGATAGCAAGGTCAACCAGTTTTTCTGGGAGATATTGAGGATCTGCGACGGTCAGTCCCTAAACGGATTCTTCTGCATCGGACAAATAAGGAATAGTGCATAATGTCAAGGGCGTGTCCTCATTCGAGGACACGCCCTTCTTTTTTACTATGTGTACCGGATAGTGTGGATGAAAAACGGCATCTCCGTTATTCGAACAGAGTGGTCCATCACAAAAGCAGCATCTTTACTCCACCGGCCAAACCCAACTGAACTATCCGAATCTCTCTTGAGCAATAATCGCGCTGGAGATTTGGGGTCGTCAGCGGTCATATGAAGCTTGATGGTAACTGATCCGTTACCATCAGGCAGCTGAACCATCGCCATCAGCGGTAGTTCGCCAAAAACCAATCCGGCATCGCCAATCAGCTCGTTGAACCAAGTGTCAATAGTAAACGACTGGCCTGGTTTTATCAAAAATCCGATTGGTGGATTGTGTGATCCTGTGATCGAGATGCCATCCTGATAAACCACAGCAATAACCGGTTGGGACAAACCACGATGAGAGAAATCAAGTCGATAAGATTCACCAACGACATTAGTGAGTGTATTGGGTATAGAACCCATATCGACGGTGATTTTGTCACCATCAATGAATACGGTAATCGGCAATATTACTGTCATAGCTCACTCTCCTGTTGTAAAGGTATGGTTACAAAAGAAAAAGCAGGGAGGATTTCCTCCCTGCTTTTTTATTTAAGAGAGCACGGGCGGCAGGGATCGAACCCGCAACCTACGGTTTTGGAGACCGTTGCTCTGCCAATTGAGCTACGCCCGCAGACCTCTTAGTTAGGCTTAGGCGAAATTATATAGGACATACATTGTTTAGTCAAGATACTATGCATTACTAACAGATTGAACGACATCCTTCTATCTTGACAAGGCTTTGGGGATGCAAGCAGGTCCGACCCCAGGAGTCGGGATCAACTCTAAGTAGAGTGGCCGAATATCCATTGGATACGGCGCGATCTCTCTTTGTGGACCGGCATCAGTT
>CAZQWJ010000032.1:0-8513 GCA_964597265.1 uncultured Candidatus Saccharibacteria bacterium | reverse complement strand
CCTCCTTACCCACACGGCGGGGACATACCGCCGCAGAGCGGGCTTAGCCATGTCTTGGCGGCTTCCGGATCCCACTGGAATCCGTGCAACAGCCATGCGCTGTTCATGACAATCGCCATCACCAGGATGACGAACGCCACAATAAGCGCGACGACCAGGAGCCTCGTCCACGGACGAGGCGTATGTGCAACCGGCAGAACGTGTGCCATTTTTCTCTCTCCTTTTTTCTAATGTGCCAATAAAACGGGAGGTGCACTCCCGACCGACGATTCATCGTCGGATTTAAACAAACATGACTGCAAACTTCTGAAGCCCGCAATCATCTTTGTTCAAACCGCTCCTCTACCTTCGCGGCACAACCAATACATTCATATTGCGCATGTAGTCCTTAAAAGAGAACAATCTCGTTACCCGATAATGCTCCATACACACGACAGTCAAACAATCGGTGTATGTCACATCGGTCAAATGTTCCGTTTGTAAAAATAACCACTCTGCTTTTCGGAACACATCTTCCTTCAACGGCAACCGGACAATACCACCGTCGTCTAGAATCTCCAGAAACCGATGTGCCTGTTCCGGCCCACCTTTTTGTTTCAACTCATTGGCCGCAAGAGCCACTGCCACATCGTTGGTTACTACCCGCACGGTATCATCAAGTAACGATTTTACGTACTCTATGGCTGCATCGTGGTCTGGAGATATTGGACTGTTAAGTGCTACAAACGCTGATTCATCAACAAAGACCGATTTGGTCATACTTATTGCCCTCCTTCGCCCATGGTGAGGAGTGACTGTATACCTAATTCTGTTTGTTTTCGATGTGTTCGATGGAAATAATCGGTCAAAATACGGCGTACCGCTTCGGAAATGGTTATTCCTTCCTCATCGGCTTTGGTTTGAAGAAAATCATGTACGTTCTTCTGTATGAATAGTTGGGTTCGATGCATCTGATCATCTATTACTCGACCCATAATAATGTATATATACATCACGACCAGACATATGTCAACCTTTTGGTTACTTTTTGATAACAAAAGCAACCAAAGGATAGTGCCCATAGCTATCTCTAGGTTGTAAACATCAGTCAAAGCCCTATCCCATAAAATCACGCAACAGCGCACTATTTGGGGAATGTTGTAGGTTAATATATTACTAATTGCTTGCTTCAAGATAAGACCGACAACAGTGAAAAAATTGCTCCAAAATTACTCAAATCAACTAGGACATTATTGTGGTTTCGTATGGTAGTATAGACTTTGAATCTATGTCAGAAACTCTAAGAACTCATTCCGCAGAGGTAGATCCCCCAGAGTATAAACGTGCTGAAGTGATACTGCATAACCTCAACCTGACGTGGGAAACATTGGAACACAAATCAGTATTAGACCTTGGTGCGGGAGATTCTTCATTGAGTATTGCAGCAAAAAAATTCTGTCCTACAGCTACCATAGTTTCACTTGATACGTACCCTCGCATCAAAACCGAGGAACATTCCCCTCTCAACCACCCAACAGTACAAGCAGATGCTGCGGATATGCTACCGTTTGCCAACCAATCCTTTGATTTTGTAATAGGACATGGATCAGTTTCGTCAGAAGTGATTCCCCAATTGATACGTACACTAAAACCTGGAGGCGAAATACGCGTAACCCCTTTTTTCTCACGTGATTTCTTTTTCATGCAATACTACTTAATGAAGTACGAAGGCTTTTCTGAAGAGGATGCACAGCATCAATTAGCTGAAATTGCGCACGAGATGAACGAAGACGAAAACTACACCTCAGCAAATTATCGAGTGTTACTCGAAAAAACACTCAATACTTTGTCTCCAGAAGAAAAACGAGAAGTTCTTGGACAAATGGGCAATTCCATCAGTAAACGACTTTCTGTTCCTCTGTCTGTAGAAATAATAGACGAACGATCACGTGACCCTTGGGGCATATTAGTATACAAACAAGAATAGCCACATGGAACCACACATCACCAGCACTGCAACCGACCACCACCTTACCCCAACAATCATAGGATTTTCGGGATATCACCACACCAATACCGTCAGAAAACACATCAGCGAAACCGGCGTTATTACCCACATCCAATCCCCTCCGTATTCCATCATGCTGTACTATAATCCTGCGGTTTCTTCCTTTCATGAAGCCCAAGATGCAATTAGTATCCGCATTTCAGACGAGCAGATACAACTTGCGCTCGCAGACGGCGTGAGTATTGTCAGGAAACTTTGGGATAATGATTCGGGAAAACTTGCACATCAGCTGGTAACGACATTATGCAGCAACAGCAACAAAGATATAACCGAGACAGTCAACCAGGTAGTTTCAGAATTTAGTAAGGATGGCAAAATCGGCGCTTCTACATTGATCTATGGAGAAATTAGCCAAACCAAACAATTACGCCTCTACCTTGCTGGTGGTAAGACGAACCTTGGCACGATTTGCGTGTATACCGGCTCTCATACAGAGCGCATTGTTTCCCAATCCAGAGGTGTTATCGGAGAGCGGTTCACACCTGATGACATACACCGTACCCTACCTGATACATGTACACTTCTGGCCACTACTGACGGCATTCTCATCCCTGACACGAACATCAACGCATTCATGAGAGATATACACACATCTCTCTCTGAAGAAACCGCGGCAATTGACATTTTCAGCACCCATACCCAGCCAAGCGCTGACGACCAAAGCCTACTTGTGATCAGCAGACACTAACCACCACCCAAACCCCACCACAATCCCAACATCCGCCAGGTTGAACCAGATGTTGGCAATATGCCAATAATCAATCACTGCGCTGTATACGACAAAATCCAGCACATTGCTTATACCACCGCCCACTACGAGCCCTATCCAGACTGAAGGCCGCAGCTTTGTCTTGATCGCTGCTACAAGAAGTAGCACCAGCCCTACTATCGGCAACCACACGCCAGCTTTGGTATTAAAAAATACCTGTCCCCCACCCTGCTCAAGCGCGAATCCCGTAAGGACATAATCCACTACGATCACGGCAATAGCCGCCAGCAAACCTGATATAAAGGAAATTTTTGTACGATTTTGGAAAAAGAAATTATTTGTTTTCGAGTACTCGTTCACAATCTATACAATACGTCGCTTCGGGCACAGCTTCAAGGCGCTCCTTGCTGATTGGCTTGCCACAGCGATCACACACAGAGTAACTGCCGTGTCGCAATTTGTGCAAAGCATTCGTAACCCGGCGAAGCTGCTCGCGAATAATCCTGCGCGTAGCAGACATACGATTGCCTACCTCAGTCTCGTCGCCATCATCTTCAGGGCTATTCTCTACTCCCCGAAACTGATTCGCACTAGGATCACTCTTTTGCAACTCCTCGAGTTGTTCTTGTAACTGCTGTTGCTTCTCAATTAATTGTTTTTCCGTCGTTTGTTCCGCCATAATTGCCTATATCGTATGATAAGCCAGCCCACTACCCCTGTCAACAAAAAAAGCTCCCGTGGTACGCACAAACACGCCAAAAATAATACTTCGCCCGGGATACCACGCTTGCGTAACAGTGCCCACCAAATTCCGATACCCGCCAGACACAATAAGCTAATGACCCAAATAGGAACTGCGATCTGTCCAGCCAATATGATCGGATATAACGCGATCTTATTTCCCAAACCCGCTACACTCAGTGAGAAAAACAACCCGCCAATCAGCAAACCCAAGACAACGCGGTCGTATGTTTTGAGTATTGGCCAGTCTACCCGACGAACAAAGAAAAATATTGCTACTAAGGGCAATAGCAATCCCCCGTGCAGGCTCAACTCCAGAGGATTACTGTACAACGAAGTTTGCACCACATCGCGCATTGTATTCACATATTCCCCAATGGCGCCAAACTGCGCGCCCAAGACAACGCTAACAAACGTCAACAAAATGACGTCAACAATACGCTTTTCATCATAGTGATCATGTCGAAACTGCAGCCAAACAACGAACGAAGCGATCATCGCCCCGACCAGTAAAAGAAACAAAAGCACCATACCTACAGTATACCTGCTCTTGCCCCAACGTGCTATTTGTCCCTGCTCTACCTAAACGCCCCACCCACCAGCTTTTTGACCTCTTTACTCACACCGGTTGGAGAATTTCCGATCATGCCGAAGTACACGTTACCTGGGACAAAAATTTCCTGTGCCACGCGCAAAATATCCTCAGCAGTAATAACATCAAGACGTGCAAGTAACTCATCAGGCGTGCGGATACCAGGCTCCAAGAGCTGTTGAAACGCGAAAAACTGCAATATATCATCGCTTGTTTCCAAATCCATCAACATACGACCTTTGAGATACTCCTTGGCGGTGTGTAGTTCTTTTTGTGTTACCGGTTCTTGCGCCATTTTTTGGCATTCGACCAGCATAGCCTCTAGTGCTGCTGACACATTATCGGGCATTACACCCGCTGCCACATACAACACCCCATCGTCCACATAATCTGTGTGCCCCGAACCAATGTAGTAGCTCAAACCCAGTTCGTCGCGTACACGCCGAAACAAGCGAGAGTTGGAGCCACCACCCAAAATCGTATTCATCACACCCAACACATCCAGATCCTCCTGTTGCGTGCGATTGAAGCCCTTGAATCCAACAAGCATATCAGTGGCCTCTTGTTTTCGTTTGATATGGAGAAAACGGTCACGTGGCTGTGTGGTATCCGCAGGCACTACTGATACTGGCTCCCCTTTTGGCAGGGCGGCAAAATACTCCCGGACAAAGCTCTCTACCTGCGCCTCGTCAAAATTGCCGCTGATTGCAATCAGCAGATTGTTGCGCGTGTAATGCCTGTTGCGAAATATTCGCATACTGTCGCATGTCGCGGCCATGATCGTCTGCGGATCGCCGGAAATGCGCCTACCCAACGGATGATCCGGCCACATAAGATCGCGAAACTCAGCATGCAGTTTTCGCTGCGGATTATCCTCATACATACGATATTCCTGTACGATGACTGTCTTTTCTTTTTCCAATTCTTCTTCGGGGTATGTTGGATTGAGCGTGAGATCGGATACAATATCGAGGGCTTTTTTCCATTGATATGCCGGCACTTTTACGTAATAATAGGTAAATTCATACCCCGTTCCTGCGTTACTTTCCCCACCGATAGAGGCAATCTCTTCATCTATTATCGTTCTCGTGGGACGATGGGTTGTGCCCTTAAATGCCATGTGCTCGATAATGTGAGATATACCATTCTCTGCCGCATCTTCATGACGTGCACCCACGCCGGCAAATATCGACACCGTTACCGATGGAGATTGTTCGAGGGGAATGAGCAAAAGCTGCAGTCCGTCGCCGATATTTTTGACTGTGTGAGTAATATGCATATACTAGTGGTTAGTCTGATGAGTTTGCTTCTTCAACAGTAACCGTCATTTCGACCTGCCTGCGGAGGTAGGCCTTGTGGAGAAATCTTCTGTCTTCCCACTTACGGTTTCGACAGTGTAGTCATCTCCACAATATGGACATTTGGTCCATTTGATCTGCAAAAAACGATGGCATGATGGGCATCGATTGCCAAGTTTCTTGTGACAAACTGGGCAAAACTGAAACCCCTTTCTTATTGGTTCTGTACATACGTCGCATCGACCGAATGCGCCTTCCTCGTCAGACCACATTTCTAGCTCTTTTTTTGCCAGGTCTCGATTTTCATCAATAACCCGCTTAATCCATAGCAAAAACGCCAGCACTGTTACAGGTACCAGAACAAAAAATGCCACTAATGCAATTTGTATAAAAAGCCAAAAGTCCATGTATCATCTTGGGCAGATATAGTAAGTTTAAACTTCAAAAAGCAAAGAGCAAAGTTGCAGATGCAATCTATAAAGATTTACTCTGTATCTTTGAATTTTTCTCTTTTCTCTCTCATCTTCCATCTATACTCTCTCTTTATACTCTCCAGTTTGGGTGTTTATCCGTAACACCTCGCCATTTTTTACAAACATTGGTACTTGAACGACCAACCCCGTTTCCATAGTAGCGGGTTTGCGCGCCGCACCTGCGGTATCGCCTTTTTCTGACGGACCGGTTTCTTCTACACGCAAATCCACTGTCATTGGCAACTCGATGGCCAAAACTTCCTCAGCCTCACCTACAAACATCGCCTGTACCTTAGTACCTGCGGTCAAGTATCCCAACTGTTCCTCTCCTACCACATCAGTGGGCAATGTAATGCGTTTTTTGGTGTCTGGTTCGGAAAAGATCACTTCCCGCTTGCGCTGGTCAACATACACAAACTCAAGGTTTCGGCGCCGAACCTCTACTTCGTCCACACTGGCATTGTTGTTGAATGTAACTTCGCGCGTTCCCCCAAACCCAATATCGCGCACCTTGACGCGGATAATGGCTTTGCCACGTCCCATCTTATGATGATGGTACGACAACACTGCATAGGTTTTGCCATCTTCTCTGAAGATTGTTCCTGCTCGTAGATTTTGTACGGATAATGCCATATTTCTCCTTCCGACCCATTATATACTACTGTGTAAAGCATGCTAAAGTAGTATTATGCCATCGCGCCGGTTTATTCTTTTCATCCTGTCGCTTATTCTACTATCTGTTGTGTATGCCATTCGTGTCTACATCATGCTAGATCCAGAAATGGTGATGTTTCATAATGACGAAGCTATGCTGAGCAAAACAGCACTGGACGTATTCACTACTTCTCTGCGGCAAAACGATTGGCACTTTTTTGGCTTCACATTAGGCACAGTCGCCTATTTCCCTACCCTGTGGTATTACCTGCAAGGAGCCATTATTTATATTCTGGGGCCGGCGGTGTGGACCGCCAAAGTATTTGCGCTCATTACTGATTATGGCATTGCGGTGTTGGTTGGGATATTTGGCGCGCGCTGGCGAGGCAGGTGGTTTGGACTTGCCGCCGGTGCTATCTATGCTACACTACCTGCGGCCATACACTTTGGTATGACCGGCTACCAAAATATCCAGTCTACGTTTTTCCTCATGGCAACGATTGTGTTGCTGCAACGGGTGCTAGATAATGTACAGACAGCAAATAGACCGCAACGATTGCTGATATTTGGAGCAGGACTGGCAGCAGGGGCAGGCATGTACTTTTACCTTTCTTCCTACCTCACACCACTCATCGCAATCTGCATCATCATATTCAAAAAATCACACTTCCGTCAGATGGTTCGGCACATAGCAATGTTTATTGCCGGATATGGGATCATCGCGTTGTCGCTTTTTCTCCAGGCGGACAAGGGTGATTTTTTGTTTGGCGACCGACAAGATGTATTTACCTTCAAAACAATCCTCGCCAATCTTTCCATAACAGTGAAGTCATTCTGGGATTATCCTTTTAACGGTAGTGGTGCGCATTACATCGACCAGCCGTTACTTGTTCACTGGACATTGGTCGTCCTGCTGGTGTTTGGGCTTATCGTGTCGATCCGACAATTAGTTCAAAAAGACATTTCCAGCGCTTTGGTCTTACTGGTATTTATATGTACACTAATCTTTGGCACTGTTTTGACCGAAACTCCTATCGCTTCACAACGGATTCTCCATATCCTCCCCATAACTGCGCTACTATTGACACTGGGAATCCATACATTGGGCGAGGTGTTTATCAAATACCCACGTGTATCACAAGGCATATTGGTCGGTGGCGTCGGTTGGGTATGTATGACACAGTTACATGCGTATGCGACTAAAAACATACCCGCCTATCAATCGCTCCCACGGGAAGAATATGCTATGGTTACGTATCTATTAGAAAATAATGAGTACACAAATAGCCCTATTATTTTTGCCGCGCCTATACACAAAGCATCTCTCATATATTTTTACTCTGAAGGACAATTGTCCCCTATCTCATGGGCACAGGCGATACAAGAACCGTTACCTTCTAGTTTTGTGTATATTTCGACACCCGACGGGTTGGCATCATTACCCAACAGGTACACATTGGAGCTGCTTGATTATACATATGTCTCACCCGAAAATATCCGACTGTACCAAGTCACCAACCGCAACGCGCCGTAATGTATCTAATTTGGTACAATAAGCTCTAACTCCAGCCGGAGTGGCGGAACTGGCAGACGCGTTGGTCTCAAAAACCAATGGTTGAATAAACCGTGAGAGTTCGAGTCTCTCCTCCGGCACCATGATGATGGTTCGGCGATAGTATCTGATACCGTCCGAACAAGTTCGGACTTCCTACTTTGCCTGTAACTACTACACGCAAAGTACTGAATGTACTTTGCGCCTCCGGCACCATGATGATGGTTATACAAAGCCATTCAAACAAGTCTGAACCGCCTACCTAACGTGTTTCTCTTACACGTCAGATGCATTCAGCATCTGACGCCTCCGGCACCACCGCGTAAAATTCTTAATGAGCGTAAGCGAATTTAGAAGTTTACAGCGCCACGTTAGTTTGACGTATGTCAAACTTTACGTGAGTGAATTAACGCGGCAAGCGTAAAGATCTTGTCTGAGTGCGAACAA
>CAZQWJ010000031.1:0-9708 GCA_964597265.1 uncultured Candidatus Saccharibacteria bacterium | reverse complement strand
CCAATATGCATGGTAGTACCATCAATGGATAAATCGTTGGTATTTGGCAACTGTGCAAAGACCTCTTTCTGAGGTGGTTGTGCAAACTCGACAATATAGCGATGGTAGGTAAGATTTTGGGTATTGCTGAGCTCTTCGATAGCCACCAGATTGCCGTTACGTACAAACGCTGCTCGGTCGCAGATTTTTTGTACCTCAGTCAGGTTATGTGAAGAAAGAAACACGGTCTTTTCTTTCGCCTTGGCTTCTTCGATGAGTTGATAAAACACCTGCTGCATGAGTGGATCAAGTCCGTTGGTTGGCTCGTCAAGAATGAGTAGATCAGGTTGATGCATAAGCGCTTGAATCAAGGCGATCTTTTGGCGATTGCCTTTGGAGAGCTTGTTGATCTGTCTCTCAGGCTCTGCCTGTAGCCGCGTTACCAACTGTTGTACATAATCCCAGTCCACGAGATTACCGAATGACGCGAGATACTGAAACAACTGCTGCCCGGTCATGTCGTTGTAGAGTTCGGCGTTGCCGGACAGATAGCCTACACGGTGTTTGATGGCAACCGAGTCCTTGACACTGTCAAGTCCAAATACCCGTGCGGAGCCGCTTGTGGGAGAGATGAAATTAAGAATGGTACGGATAGTAGTGCTTTTGCCTGCGCCGTTGGCACCTAGAAAACCAAAGACCTCGCCAGGATGCACTGCAAGGTTGATGTCTTCGACACCTTTTCTGGTTCCATAATATTTGGTCAGGTTCGTGAGGACTATGGGCAGTTGGTCGTGGTCTTTTGTCATGCGTCTTTTTGTTTGATAAACGTAAATAATCCAAGCAGGATCATAGTGAATGCGACAAACGAAAGCAGCGGAATGCTAACAAATCCAAACCACAGGACTTGTTCACTCGTACAGGACACGCCGTTTGCACACGCACCTATCGGCTGAGGAATAAGACCGTAATACAGCAGGCTATGATACAGAGCAATGACCCATCCGATCAGAGCCAACGGCAGACCGTACCACACCGCATTTTTATCTTTTTTCCAAATCCCAACGAATAGAATCACCACTAACGGATACATAGCAATGCGTTGGTACCAACACAATGTACAAGGGGGGTATTTGAGCACTTCGCTGAAAAACAAGCTGCCAAGGGTTGCAATCCATGCAGTCACCCAGGTGAAGATCAACGTATACTTTTTGAGCATAAGGGTATTATACCTGATTTGTATGCAAGGGTGGTTTGCAGAAACGAGCACGTACGGTATACTTTTTGTGATGTTAGATTTGAGTGTTACAGTTACCACAAGTATTTTTCAGACAGCCTTTGTTATAGTCGTTACGTTGTGTGGCCAGGTGGTGGCCAAGAAATTTGTCAAAAGGGGCATGATGCGGTTGGAAAGCAACCACAGGAAAGGCGGTGCGCGCTCCCAACGTTTACTAACGCTGCAGACCGTTACCGAAAACATCGTGAGTATTGTTATATGGACAGTGGCCGGGCTGATTATTCTGTCAGCGTGGAATGTAGATATCACACCAATCCTCACTGGCGCTGGTATCTTAGGTCTTGCGGTCGGGCTTGGTTCTCAGACATTGGTTCGAGATTTAGTAAGCGGGTTATTCGTATTGGTTGAGAATCAATATAATGTAGGAGATCGGGTGGAGGTCGCTGGGGTCATAGGCACAGTGCGACGTATCAACTTGCGAACAACTGTATTAAAAGGCGATGATGACAGTGTGCATATTATTCCAAACAGCCAGATCACCAAAGTGACCAAAAACCTGCCTCAAAAAGAGCAGCCAGAAGAAGGTAAAACCGAAGCATCCAACAAGTAACTATGGAAACATCACATCCATCAACAGCACAACCTGTTCCCACTCCACCTCAGAACAGGGTAGGCAAAATAATCTCTGTTAGTAAGAGCATGGGAGATGCGGTTGCGGCTATCGGTAAGTTTTTGTTGTATGGTTTTCTCATTCTTTCTTTTGCCGGTATTTTGGGCGGACTTGGAAACAGCTCATCACCAGTGGCGACACAATCCAAGCTGTTTGGTCAGGGTGAAGACAAGGTTGCCGTGGTTACACTGTCAGGAACTATTTTGGAAGACGCTGGCTCAGGCAGTTTGGGGACGTTTGATACGCAAGTGATTTCTCCACAGAAACTACTACAATTTTTTGAACAGATACAACAAGACAGGTCTATCAAAGCAGTGGTGTTGCGGATCAATAGTCCTGGAGGTTCTGTGACTGCTTCGGAAGAGATATATCAGCTCATCCGCCGGTTCAAACAGCAAACACACATTCCGGTGATTGCATCAATGGGAGAAGTGGCTGCCTCTGGCGGTTATTATATTGCGCTTGCTGCAGATACGGTTGTGGCAGATGGAGCGACACTTACCGGATCTATCGGCGTAGTGGTCAGCACATATAATGTCAAAGACCTCGCCGATGCATATGGTGTCAAAAGTGTAGTCATCTCAAGCGGGGACAACAAAGCGTTTTTGGACCCTTTGCAAGAAGTTGACCCTGTCCAGGTGGAGATACTACAGACTATTGTTGGTGAAGCGCATGAGCAGTTTCTTACGCGCGTGTTGGAAAATAGAGATATTAGTGAGGAGCGTTTGCGCGAGCTGGCGGATGGCCGTCCATTGAGCGGTTCACAGGCGCTTTCGGATAATCTGGTAGATCGCCTTGGGACATTTCATGAATCTGTAGAATTGGCAAAAGCACATGCTGGTCTTACCCAAGCGACTGTCATAGAGTATTCGTTTGGCGGGCTCTTGCAGAGCTTGTTGGGCTATGCGGGTGAGCGGTTGTCGCCGTGGAGTGTGTTGCCACGCCCGTTAACTCATTCTCTCGGCGGAACGCCGCTATACTTGTATTCGTTATAAGTTAATGATTCAATAATAGTTATGAATACAGAAGGTGCTCATCACATACTGGTAGTGGAAGATGATAAGTTCTATCGTGAGGCTTTTGTAAAAATGCTGCAAGAGCATGGGTATGATGTGGACGCAGCAGATGATGGCAAAGTTGGATTGGAGATGCTTAAGGAAAAGCACTATGACCTCATTATCTCTGATATCATGCACCCCCATCTGGATGGGTTGCAAATGGTTGAACGATTCAACACTTTGGCTTCAGTACAAGAGCAGGGTCCGATTTGGTATCTGAGCAATTTGGCAGATCACAAAGATGTCATCAAGCAAGCGTATGATTTGGGCGTCAAAAAAATACTTTCCAAATCGGTAGTTTCTCCAGAAGAAGCATTGGTTATGATCGATGAGTATTTTGAGAAAGCGCGTGGAGATGACGACGCAAAGCGCAAAGAATTACTGCAAGAGCTTCTTGGAGCCGAGGATTCTCTGCCATACATGTTGCAGTTTGATCATGTCAAAACCCTACCGAACAAAAAATATCTATTTATCATCACCGACGAACAACAGCGAGGAAAATACGTGTCCGCATATCTTGATCATCGTGTTGATATCACCAACAGTCTTGATGAGGGAATAGAGATGATGAATCCTGAAAAATACAAATTAGTGTATGCTGATCAAAAGGTGCCCGAACGAAACGGGTTTCATTTTTGGATTGAACGTGATGGGGTTTCACTGTATGAATCAGACGAGTACAAAAAAGCTCGTGAGAGTAGTGTCGCACCACCCGCTGCAGCAGGGGAACCTGCAACCAAAAAAACAGAACCAGAAAGTGCGTTTCGTATGTTACTTCGCTTCTTGGGATTCAAGTAATTTCCTCAAAAATTTTTTAATTACATATTGTATTTTTTGTGTGATGATGTACTCTAAATGTATACTTTGTTACATGATTATTCTGTGACGAAAGGAGCGTGATTACTTTGCCAGCAAAAAAGAAAGCTGCCCCTAAAAAGGCAAAGACAACAAAGAAGCCCGTTAAGAAAACTACTGCGAAGAGGAAGACTGCTAAGAAAAAGAAGTAGTTTTTGTGAGTTTGACATTATGTTCGTATAGTATTCCCGGTACCTGCCGGGAATACTTTTTTTATGAGCAGTTGCTGTACTTGCCGGCACATTGCGTTGAGCGCATTCTTTGATGAAGCACCGTACGTTTCGGGATGTATCGAATTGTGGATATAAAAATGCGTTACTTGTTTTGATTGTTCTACCCAAATGAGTGAGTCTTCGAGTCGAGTGCGGATGCTATCTCTTTTTTGGTGTGGAGTGTTGATCCTGTCGTATACCTGTACCCACGAGTCAGGGATGAGAAACAGTACGAGTATTGTGTACGAGTCGGATAATTTTTTGGTAAGTGTACGTGCGCCGTTTGGTTCATTTCTGACGATGGCTACACCTTTGGCAATTGCTTGCTCCAAACTATATCGTGGCAAACCGTACAAATTATTATGATGTGTGTTGTACTCAACGAGGTCGTATTCCTTAATGAGGTTTTGGTGGTATAGAGTAGGGCTTTCGTCAGAGCGAGGTTGGCGCATCCAGATCATACTGTCCTCAGGTTCGTTGGGTCGGCGTATTCGGTTGACCGCGGTGGTTGCTTTGTGACCGAGGTTGTGTTTTGTAAGATATTCCAGCAGCGTATCTTTGCCCGATCCGGTAGTGCCATTGATAATGATTATGGTGGGTTTGTCGGGATTCGGTTCAAATGCTACGTCAGGATTTTCATACACTCCTGCCAGCGCTGTCGGTGTCAGATTTTTCAAAAACGCGTCAAATGGATAGGTGTGGTCCAAATAAGAAACGAACTGCGCAATCGGTTCGTGTCGAGATTCCATGCGGGTATTATCTCATGATTGGCAAGGAACAATCTATTGCTAGGTGTTTGTATGTTAGTGTGGTATACTCAGCGGATGGATACCCCCGAACAACAAAACACAGCACCAGCTACACCTGCAACATCGACACCACCACTGCCAGGTCTTTCACAAAAAATCAAAGACTATTCTAAGGAACATCCCAAAGCGTTACCAGTCCTGGGTGCACTAGTTGTGGTGATCGCCCTTGTTGCGTTGCTTGTTGCCCGTGGGGTAGTAGTAGTCGCTATAGTGAATGGACAGCCCGTGTATCGACATCAAGTATTACAAACTCTCGAGTCTCAATACGGCAAAGACACAATGGATACGCTTGTTTTAGAAACTGTCGTTCGTCAGGAGCTAGATAAGAAAAATGTCTGGGTAAGTGAAGAAGAGGTAGAAAGTGAAATGCAGGAGATTAATACATTGTTGTCCGAACAAGGTCAAACATTGCAGGACTATTTGGCGTTTCAGGGTATTTCGGAACAGTCATTCAGAAACAACGTGATGCTGAATATGCGAATCAGAAAAACATTAGAGCAAGAGGTCATGGTAAGCGAAGAGGAAATTGACAGCTATATTGAAGAAAACAAAGAAATGTTCTCTGAGGATGTAGATACAGAGTCCGAAGAATTCCGTTCATCTATACGAGAGCAATTGGCTGATCAAAAGATTAATGAGAGCGCTTCTGCTTGGGTAGAAAAGTTACGTGCCTCTGCATCAATTAAGTACCTCAAAACGTACTAATACATCTAGTACATGAGCTCTTCATCATTTGTTGACCTGCCGGTAGAAATCATTAGAAGTACAAGGCGTAAAAAGTCTATTGGTATACGATTTGTTCCTCCAGGGTCGCTCGAGTTGCAAGTACCACACAGATTATCACAACAACAATTACACACGATCCTTCGTACGAATTATCTATCGTTGCAAAAAAGACTTCGTTTGTTTTCGGATCAGTGGCAGGCGAGAGAACAACAACGAGAGAGTGTAGATACATTTTTGTACTTAGGCAAGTGGTATCCATTGACATTTCCGAGAGACAGGTTGGACGATTGGTACAAAACGCGCGCAACACGTATATTTACAGAATATGTTACTGAGCTTGCACAGGAGATGGGAGTTGTCGTACACAAGATACGTGTACGAACCATGCGATCACGTTGGGGAAGTTACTCTACCAAAAAGACCGTGAGCCTGAACCAAAGATTGATTATGGCACCACCTCGAATCATACGATATGTTGTCATACACGAGCTCGCACACGCTGCACACCATAACCATGGAAAGCACTTTTGGAAATTAGTAGAAAGGTATGATACAAATTATATAGAGCATCGAAGATGGTTGCGCCGTCACGGCTGGCAACTGACATTATGAACAAACGCATCATACAACAGATCGGGGTTTCGTATATCCCATCATTGGCGGTTTTTGTCTTTTATCGGCTGGCGGGTATGGTTGTTCCTTGTCTTGATAAAGCGGGTATGTTTGATCCCATGGGGTTATGCCCTAACCTCTTTGGAATGATAACCGTGTATCATTGGGCAACGCTAATTGTTGTATTGCCAGCCTTGAGTTATTACATATTCTTCAAGAAGCCTGATATGACAGTACGCACGCAACGATGGGAGTATTATGGTTTGGTGGTGCTCTGGCTGTTTCTGATTTTTACCGTAGTGATTCTCAAGTCTGCATTAGACCTACCGTTCACCACCTTTTCCTTGCGATAATGAGCATTGTTTGGTAATAACATAGTACTATGAAAGACAAATACAGTGCCGTCTGGGTGTCTCATTCTTCTATATCTGATTTTCTCAAATGCCCTCGTGCATATTATCTGAATAATATCTACCGCGATCCGAAAACAAACCATAAGATAACACTAATGCAACCGGCATTGGCACTTGGACAAGTGGTGCACGAGGTGATTGAGTCGCAGTCTGTCTTGCCGGTTGCGCAAAGGCTGTTTGATCTGCCGGAGAGGTTTGAAAAATCGTGGCAAAAAGTTACAGGCATATTGGGAGGGTTTCGTAACGAGTCAGAAGAGCAACAGTATAAGGAGCGCGGGCTATTGATAATGAGGCGAGTTATGGCCAACCCCGGGCTACTCAAAAGAAAAGCTGTGAAATTACGCAAAGAACTGCCATATTTTTGGCTATCAGAAGAGCACAACATCATCCTATGCGGCAAGATAGATTGGCTGGAGTATATACCAGAGGTAGACGGGGTACGCATTATTGACTTTAAGACAGGCAAATTTGATGAAGACCCTGACTCATTGCAGCTACCTATCTATTACCTGTTGGCCAAAAACAATCAGGACCGTCCTGTTGTGCAGATGAGTTACTGGTATCTTGAGCGGGATAACGAACCAATGGATGCAGCCATCCCGGATGAGAAAGAAGCGACCAGTGCGGTACTTGAGGTTGCCAAACGTATCATGGTTGCTCGTAAGCTAGAGCAATTTACCTGTAGACAAAAAGACGGGTGCTTTGCATGCAGCCCACTGGAGAAGATACTGTCAGGTGAGGCGCGATTCGTCGGTGAGGGTAGCTACAATCAGGATACGTATGTCCTTGTTTAGGATAGTTAATTCAGGCTTGTAATTGTGCAGAAATATTCTTATACTCTTTGATATGGCACATTATGTGTGTACTGGTGAATGCGGGGTAGAATCAACTGAGGCGGGAGTTTGCCAAGACGACCATTGTTCCAAACAAGGTAATGTACTGACGGCGTGCGATTGCGAAGATCAACAACACTATGGTGCGGTTCAGGCAGTGGAGGAGGACGATACACTGGCCAGTACAACTAATGACCAATCAGGCCTATGAGTTACAGCATCAAAATTAAGAAATTTATTACCTACGCACTACATATTGCAATTACGATTATTCAAGGATTCTTGTTCTTCCGCCTTTTACTCAAAATGCTCGCTGCCAATACCTCTCCGTTTGTCGAATGGATCTACAGTGTCAGCGGAGACATACTACATCCATTTGAAGGGATGTTTGCACCATATGTGTCCGAAGGCGGCCATGTGTTGGAATTTACAACAATATTCGCGATTGGGTTTTATGCCATCATATATTATTTTGTATATCAGCTGGTGATCACATTGGCTGATGTGATCCAGAAAAATTCACCCAAGAGACCCGAATCAGCCGCAGCATAACAGGTTCGCCGTCTTAGGATATTTCATATATACTTTGTATCTGTATGCCCCAAAAAATCTCGCTTAACAACGTAGGCAAAGTGTATCAATCAGGTACACTGACCGTTCCCGCATTATCTGGTGTCTCGCTTGATATTGAGGCAGGTGAAATGGTTGCTGTGATGGGACCATCAGGTTCGGGCAAATCTACGCTCATGCATATCATTGGGTTATTGGACAGGCCAAGCGAAGGAGTGTTGCATATTGATGAAGAGGAGATCTCGCTCAATATGTCAGACCAGAAATTAGCTCAATTACGGAGTCATAAGATAGGGTTTGTGTTTCAAAATTTTAACCTGCTGCCGCATATGAATGCGCTCGATAATGTCTTGATGCCAACCACCTATACCACTCAAAAAAGAAATGAAACACGGACTCGTGCTCATATGCTATTAGAGTTAGTCGGACTGGAACATCGGCTTCAACATAAGCCTGGTGAGCTGTCTGGCGGGGAAAAACAACGAGTAGCCATAGCTCGGGCGCTCATTAATGATCCTGATATTATCCTGGCGGACGAACCTACCGGGAATCTGGATAGTGCTACGGGAGATGAGATCATCTCACTGCTGCAGGAACTGCATCAACAAGGTAAGACAATACTGGTTATTACGCATGACGAAGACATTGCGGATATTTGTCCCAGGGTGGTGCGCCTACGGGATGGGGCTGTTGTCAGTGATTCTGGTATACAGATTACACGAAAGGCAACCCACAAACCACAAAAGCTCATTAAGACACTTATCAAAACATTTGTAACACTGACGGAGGGTACCACATGATTGCATATATTAGCTCTGCATTTCGATCAATTTATTACAATAAGGTACGAAGTCTTTTGACGGTATTGGGTGTAGTGATAGGTGTATCGTCCGTAACCACATTAGTGTCACTCGGGCAAGGGCTCAAAAACGATGTATCCTCGTTGATCCAGGGACTTGGTACTAACATGATTGTTGTGATTGGCGGAAGTATGGATGGTCAAGGAAATCCGGCCAATCTTGTTGCCGGAGATATTCTCACGCTCGAAGACATAGTGACACTTGAAAACATGGGGGATGTACAGTCAGTATCTCCAGTCAGTCTTGTAGGGGGAGTAGTGCGGACTGAGGAAGGAGGGCAAGTAACACCAGTTATTTTGGGATCGTACCCGACAATCTTGGATTCACTAGAGGCATTGGAATTAGGGCAGGGGACCATGTTTCCTAACAAAACAGGCGATTTTGCCGTGTTAGGACCGGCAACAAAAGAGTCGCTATTTGGCGATACTGACCCTGTAGGCAAAACCATAACTATTGCTAGTCGCGATAGCTCAAGAGATCTTCTGGTAATTGGCGCTTTAACATCGACGACGTCCACAAGTGTATTCGGCTCTGAGTTCGATAATGTGCTGTTGGTGCCATTTGACACTGCGACTGAGATAAATGGTGCGGTGTCTATTTCTAGAATCATGATCAAAGCACACGATGCTGCGGATGTGGCCGCACTCAAAGAGCATATTATCGCATCGGTGCGTGACAATCATGGCGGTGAAGAAGATTTTTCTGTTCTCACGCAGGATGACCTGCTTGAGTTGTTTAACCAATTCCTTAATCTCTCCACCGCATTGGTGTCTGCCATTGCGGCGATTTCCTTGGTGGTTGGTGGTATCGGGATTATGAATATCATGCTTGTTACTGTGACGGAACGCACACGTGAGATTGGCTTGCGCAAAGCAGT
>CAZQWJ010000030.1:0-11025 GCA_964597265.1 uncultured Candidatus Saccharibacteria bacterium | reverse complement strand
GGTATGAAGGTTAAAAATAGCTCGGTAGGAAAGCTGCTGTGTTGTTAACAAGATAATTATACTATGGGTTGTACCCACTGTCAAGTACTATGGGGTATATAATAAAAAGGACACTCCTTCAAACAATAAGGGAGCCTCCCTCAAAGGTCTTCAAATGAAACAGTGAAAATGTATAACTCTAAAAGGGATACTTACAAAACATCCAGAGGATTGATGGCGCGACCGCCAGATTGGACGACAAAGTGTAGATGACAGCCGTAGGCAATACCTGTTGCGCCAGTATATCCGATAACCTGACCTTGGCCTATGGCCTGGCCAACGGATACCGCTGTACGCGACATGTGGGCATACTGGGATACACGGCCATCCGAGTGATTTATCTCTACCATAAATCCATACCCGCCCGCTCGCCAACCCGAATACGCCACAGTACCCGATTGTGCGGCCCAAATCTCATCCCCACACCCACGGGCGATGTCCAACGCCATGTGGTAATAACTTGCATATTGGGTGATTTTGCCGCCGGTTGGCATAATGTAGCCTCCGGAACCAGCCACTGTTTGCAGCGACAATCCACCGGAAACTGGAGGTGCCACTTGAGCAGCCGCCAAAACAGGCTGTACAGGTGCTGGTTTGGGCACTTCCCCACCCGGAATCACCAGCACATCCCCGCCAAAAATATTAAATGGTGGCTTGAGAACATTAGCATCAACAATTGTTTGCGGAGAAACATTGTATTTTTGCGCAATGGTGGCAACAGTCTCACCCGCGGCAACCTTGTGCGTCAACCCCTGAATAGGTGGAATAGTCAATGTGTCTCCCGGGCGCAGCAATGTATTGACCGAAATATTATTGACATACGCAATAGCGTCAGACGGCACGAGATACTGCTGAGACAGGCCACTTAAGGTGTCCCCTGGCTCAATAATGTGCGTTACTACCTCATTAATGCTCGGCAGATTCTCCTCATCACTTATGGCTACGCGAGCAGATGCGATCAACCCTGACGGCTCTACAGCAGCCTTTGTAACCTGATCTCCCATGTCTAGCAATCCTTGCTCAGCCTGAATGTCAACATTAAGCGGTACAAGAGCCAAAAATACCCCAACAGATACTGTAGCCATGGTAACCCTGGGATGCGAGTTAAATGACCCTTGGCGACGCATCAGAAGGCGCAAAACTGCCTTTTTACTACGCTGTATAGAAAAATTGGCGTTTCGAGAAGAAATACCAAAAATATGGCGAATTATGGCCGTATAATCAATCAAACGACCCGCCAAGGTAGTGAAAAAGAGTAAGATTTCGTGTAGAAAACCCCCATACAGGGGGTGTAACGGTATATCCATAATAGATGTCTCCTCCAAGAAACCATGCTAAGTGTACACCAAACAAAAGCTGTTTTCAAATTGACAACAGATGGATTAAAGCCTTTCGTGAAGGGTTGTGAGGAAGTCTTCATTGGAGTCGGTCTTTTTGAGCCTATCCAGAAGCAATTCTGTCGTCTCAGGACCTTCGCCCAGAGTATCAACCATCCTGCGCATCTTAACAATCTTTTCAAAATCTTCTTCACTAAAAAGTAGTTCCTGTTTGCGAGTGCCTGATCGGGAGATATCAATCGCTGGGAATATCCAACGCTCCGCTAGCTTGCGATCTAGGTGGAGTTCCATATTGCCGGTGCCTTTGAATTCCTCATAAATGAGGTCATCCATACGAGAACCGGTATCCACCAATGCGGTTGCAATAATAGTCAACGACCCACCCTCTTCTATGTTACGCGCAGCACCAAAGAATCGTTTTGGCGGGAACAACGCAGCAGGATCAAAACCTCCCGACAACGTCCGTCCGGATGGAGGCACGTGCAGGTTGTGTGCCCGGGCAAGCCGGGTAATAGAGTCGACCAGTACTACAACATCCTTGCCGCTTTCGACCATGCGTTTTGCCCGCTCCAGGCCAAGATCCGCGACTGTCACTTGATCGCTTGGCGATTCGTCAAAGTTGCTTGCAATAACTTGGCCTTTGACGCTGCGGCTCAGATCAGTGACCTCTTCTGGACGCTCGCCAATCAAGATGACCATAAGTTCTACCTCGGGGTGGTTTTTGCTTATTCCATGGGCTATATCTTTGAGTAATGTGGTCTTACCTGATTTTGGCGGAGAAACTATCATAGCTCGTTGACCTTTGCCAACAGGCGCTACTAAGTCTATCAGACGGGTTGATAATATTTTTGCGTCGGTTTCTAGTTTGAAACGCTCGAGAGGAAAAATCGGGGTCAAACGTTCAAACACCGGACGGTCGATTGCTTCCTCTGGATTAAGGCCGTTGACCTTGTCTATTTTTAGTAAACCCCAATACTTTTCCCCTTCTTTTGGAGGGCGAGCGCCTCCCTGGACTACATCACCCATACGCAAGCGGAACCGGCGGATTTGAGAACCCGAAATATATACGTCATCATGCGATGGACGCACGCCGCCACGGCGCAAAAAACCATAGTCAGGCAAAATATCAAGTGTACCCTCAACGGTTTTCATATCTCCATTCCCATTATTATTCTCGTCAATGGATTGTCCAGACACAGGCGTCTGATTTTCTAGCTGTTCAGGCATGTATATGATAACGTGGTATCACCCCAGAAGAAGTAGGCCGCGGGGAAATACAATGTAGTGTGTATACTGTAACGTAATCGTTTGTCAAAGTCAACTGTGATGTCTACTCCTCTATTAGAGGGAGTACGACAGAACCGTGCACTGCCCCTACACGCTTCTACATACATCCCTCTAATATAAGAGTACACGTGTCTAAGTATATAGCACAAGCCTATAGTTAATGTCAAGCGTGTCGGGAGAAGGTCCACTCTTTATACAGGTTTGGAGAAAATCATCTTACCTGCGTCGGTTTGTAGAAGGCGCGAAACTTCAACCTCAACTGTCTGTCCAATCAAGTCAACCCCTTCTTCTACTACAATCATTGTTCCGTCAGGAAGATACCCTATCCCCTGCCCATTGCTCTTGCCCTCCTGGATAACATCTACCATTAATTTCTCTCCGGGAAGGACAATAGTCTTGACCATATTGGCCAGTTCGTTAATATTGAGTACAGTAATTCCCATAATCTTTGCTTTTTTGTGAAGGTTATAGTCAGTCGTAAGGATTTTACCCTTCAATTCTGCAGCCACTGCAACGAGCCGGTCGTCCACATCCAAACCCTCATGACCTTGATTTGCTACTTTCAAAATCCTAAACGACAGATACTTTCCTTTTTTCATTTCCTCTAGGATATCCAATGCTCTGCGTCCCCGTTGTTTTTTGAGAGGATCTTTTGAGTCAGCAATGCGTTTGATCTCGGACAAAATATCAGTGGTTATAATCAGCTCACCCTGAACAAAACCCGTGCGGATAATATCTGCAATCCGCCCATCAATAATCGCCGAACTATCAAGCAGCAACGCAGGTAACGGTACCATTTTGCGAGCTACCTTTTTCTTTTTCTTCTGCTGGTTTCTATTGGCGTCAAATGGCCAGTATGCATTAAACGACGCAATCAGCGTATCTTTGCGAAAGTAAAAAAGGGCCGTAAAACTTACGGTGAAAATAACAGTCAAAACCAATGAGAGCGTTCCGGCAAACTCCCACTCAATGCGATTTATGGGGATGGAGAGCAATGTTCCCACGGTGGAACCAAGAATCAACCCACTCGTTACCACAATGACTGTTGAAAGAGAGATCTTGTTGGTGAATGATCGGAGGGTATCTTGGATGAATTTCATACTATTTTTTGCGTGTCAGCTGCTGTTTGACGGCTTTAATTGTCTTGACTTCCTGAGGCGTAATGTAGGTAGCAAAACCATGATGTCGGGCTTCTTTGACACGCTGGTCTTGATGAGGCACGCCAAGTATCTCGCCTAACAAACTGACCTCACCCCACACCACAACGTCCGATGGCAAAGAAATCTTGTATAAACTTGACAGTAATGCGACACAGATAGCCAAATCTGCGGCAGGTTCATAAATCCGAATACCTTCTGAAACATTGACATATACATCATAACGGTAAAATGCAGAACCGGTGTGTTTTTCCAGAATGCCAATGAGCAACAGCAGCCGATTGTAATCGTACCCGTTTACCACCCGTCGAGGTGCCTGCTGATATGATTGTACAACAAGACTCTGAATTTCCAGAGGCAAATATCGCCCACCCTCTCGGATAATGGTTGCGACAGCCCCGTTTCGATCGGTGGGGTCAGCATCTTTGTCGCGTGCCAAAAATGACGGCTGGGTTTCTTCAAAATATCCCTGATCGAAATTAAACAAGGCAAGCTCATTGATTGAACCAAAACGATTTTTGACGCTTCTGATCAATTTTTTCTCTCCATCTCCCTCGAGATACAGCACCACATCAACCAAATGTTCGACTGTCTTGGGCCCTGCCAGATTCCCTTCTTTGGTTACATGACCAACCAATATGGTGCTCACCGTGTTGGTTTTGGCAAACGATACTAATTGATCTACTACAGTCTGCACCTGCCCAACACTCCCCACTCGCGTTGTGCTTTGGGCATCTTGCACTGTTTGGATAGAGTCTACAATTACCAAGATCGGCTTGGTCTGCTCGGTGTCAAATTTGTCAAAATATTCCTCAATAAACGAAATCGTACTGATAAATACATTCTGCTTATTTTTGAGATTAAGTCGTTCTGCCCGCAAAAGAATCTGGTCCACGGATTCTTCACCCGATAGGTAGTACACTACCCCGTGCTCTGCAACTGCGTCAGCGTACTGTAATAGGAGCGTGCTCTTACCACTGCCCGGCTCGCCGCCTAACAAAATAACACTACCTGCTACAAGTCCCCCACCCAGCACACGATCAAACCCCGCAAACGCGGTCTGTACACGCTGCGTGTCTTTTTTTCCTGCTTGAGTAAGGGAAACTAATGTAAGTGGAGAAACTGGACGTGAAGTCGTTGCTGTGGGTGTTATCTGTTTTTCAACAAGCGTATTCCAGGCACCACAATTAAAACAACGGCCAGACCAGCGAGGCGACTGTTCCCCGCACGCCGTGCATTCATAAATGGTAGGGTTATTTTTTGCCATGAGGGAAGCTCAGATCAATTTGGCGCTTCTCGCTGTCGATCTTATCTACAACGATGGACACTTTGTCGCCAACCACTACTTGTTGCTTGTCCTCAGGAAGTTTTGACAATGGCAGAAGACCTTCGATACCGTCAGCAATTTCGATATATACCCCAAAGCTCGTTATCTTTTTGACCGTACCTTTGACGGTTTGGCCTTCTTTGGTGGTCTCTTTGATTTGTTGCCAAGGATCTTGAGCGGCTTGTTTGGCTGATACACGAATATCACCAGTTGTCTCGTCTATTTCTAATATCCGTACTGGCACCTCATCGCCAATACCAAATGACATTAAGGTAATCGCAGGGTCCCACGAAAGTTCGGTTTCTGAGATCAAACCTGCAACACCATTGATATCTACAACCAAACCATATGGCATGATGTTTTTGACCGTGGCAGTAACCACATCCCCTACGGTAAGGGTTTCTAACAATTCTTCTCGTTTGTGCTGCTCGTGCTCTTCGGTAGCCAGACGTTCGGACACAATGATACGATCTTCTTCTTCGTTGAGTTCGAGCAGTTTGACCTCTATTTGCATTCCGCGCATGCGATCAAGTGCGCTTTGGAGTTCGGGCCTGGCCATTTTTTGGTCAGGGCCATGCTCCAGATGTGAAAACGGCAAAAATCCCCGCAGACCGGAAATATCTACGATCAATCCCCCTTTGTTGTGGCCAAGCACTTCGATGGTAAAGAGACTGTCGTTTTCGTAATAATTTTTGAGATCCAGCCAGGACTTGGCTGCTTCGGCTTTTGATAGAGATACGATGACTTGGCCACGTTTTTTGCTTTCGGGCGTGAGTACATAGACGTACACTTCGTCGCCTGGTTTGAGATCTTTATTTTTGAATTCGCTTTTGGGTAATATTCCTTCAGATTTGGTTCCCAAATCAACCAGTGCTTCCTGGTCGGTTACATACAGCACGTGACCTTTGACAACGTCTCCCCGGTGTAACATCGGGAGCGCAAAGTCATCGCGCAAGAGTTCATCCATTGATTGAGCCATACATACGTACCTCCTTGTAGAAAATTTTGAAGTTCAGAACTACTCACATTATACATGAGAGTAGATATTGGCTATTAGTCGTTGGCCGTTGGCTGTTAGCTATTAGCTAATGGCTAAAGACTAATGACTAACGACTAAAAGCTAAAGACAAACGACTAATCTTAAACCCTTGGTGCTGGCAATGACTTATTTTCGCATTCCATCGAGGGAATACTATCGTCAGCGCTGAAGGGCTTAACTACTCTGTTCGGAATGGGAAAAGGTGTTTCCCCTTCGCTCAAATTACCAGCACTAAAGGCTCAAGATAAGATAAAAGATTAGAAAGCAAAAAGAAAATATACAGATAAAATCTTAAAGATTTACTTTGTATTTTTGCTTTTTGATATTTTATCTTTTCTCTTCTTTGAACTCTAAAAACTGGACAGAACCCTCCAAAGAAGGGGTATCTAAAACTAAATGTTCTAAATTAATCCTTCTTTGAAGGAAAGTAAAAATGCTAACGATCGATTAGTACAGCTCGGCTAAAGATTAGCTATTGGCCATTTGCTTTCAGCTATTTGCTCATGGCTTTTGGCCAATTGCTAACAGCTAATCGCTCGTAGCTAACGACTAAACTCAACACATATTACTATGCTTACACCTGCTGCCTATCAACGTGGTATTCTCCCACGGATCTAGGTTTTCTTGAAGTAGGCTTCGCGCTTATATGCTTTCAGCGCTTATCCCGACCGAACGTAGCTACCGAGCAATGCCTGTAAGACAACTCGTACACTAGAGGTTCGTCCACTTCGGTCCTCTCGTACTAGAAGTAGCCCTCCTCAAACCTTTTCCGCTCACACCAGATAGAGACCGACCTGTCTTGCGACGGTCTGAACCCAACTCGCGTACCGCTTTAATGGGCGAACAGCCCAACCCTTGGGACCTTCTACAGCCCCAGGATGCGATGGGTCGACATCGAGGTGCCGAACCGGGCCGTCAATATGGACTATTGGGCCCGACTAGCCTGTTATCCCCGGGGTAACTTTTATCCGATAATCTCCGGCGCTACCAAACGCTTATCTTCGTGCACAGCACGGAAGAAAATAAAAGTGAAAAGATATAAAAGAAAAATTAAGGAATTTCCTTTGGTTTTATCTTTGCTTTTCGCTCTTTTATCTCCCTTTGTGCTGCACACAAAGAATTATACCGGAGGGTCACTAGATCCGACTTTCGTCTCTGCTTGACTTGTGGGTCTCGCAGTTAAGCCAGCTTATGCTCTTGCACTAACCATCCGATTTCCATCCGGATATAGCTGACCTTTGAGCGCCTGCGTTACTTTTTTGCAGGTAACCGCCCCAGTCAAACTACCCGCCAGACACTGTTCTTCTACGAGATTCATCGCAGAAAGTTAGTTACCGTAACAATTAAGGTGGGTGTTTCATTGGCGACTCCACGTCAGCTAGCGCCAACGCTTCATAGTCTCCCCACTACACTACACAGAATTCTCACGATAACAATGTCAAGCTGTAGTAAAGCTCCACGGGGTCTTTTTGTCCCGGTGTGAGTAACCTGCATCTTCACAGGTATTGCAATTTCGCTGAGTCCCCCCTTGAGGACAGTGCCCCACTCGTTACGCCTTTCGTGCACGTCGGAACTTACCCGACAAGGAATTACGCTACCTTAGCACAGTCAGAGTTACTGCGGCCATTCACCGGGGCTTCGGTCGTAAGCTCATCCTTCAAAGAAGAAATCACAAACTTCGTTAACCTTCCGGCATTGGGCAGGCGTCAGCCTCTATACGTCCTATTACTAGTTAGCAGAGGCCTGTGTTTTTGTTAAACAGTCGTCAGGGCTTCTCATGTGCCCCCCACCTCGTGCTCCGCACGAAGAAGATAAAAGATGAAAGATCAAAGAGAAAAAATACAGAGTAAAATATTTTAAATTTTAAGATCTTCTCTCTGTATCTTCGCTTTTCCCTCTTTGCTTTTTTCTCTTCCTTGTGCGAAGCATAAGGCAGGGCTACCTTTTCCCGAAGTTACGGTAGTAATTTGCCTAGTTCCCTAAGGAGGGTTCTCTCAATCACCTTGGAATACTCATCCTGTCTACCAGTGTCGGTTTGCGGTACGGACTCTATAAGCAATTAATCATGATGGCTTTTCTTGGACCCTTTTTACAGAGCCGTCACCCATGGGTACACTTATAAAGGTCACGGAATTTTAACCGTGTGTCCATCGACTACCCCCGCATCGACGGGGCTCGCCTTAGGCCCGACTAACCCCTCGCGGATGTACCTGCCGAGGGAATCCTTAGACTTTCGGTGATCGTTAATCTCAAACGATTTCACGCTACTCATGTCGGCATTCTCACATCCAAGCGCTCCAGCATGCCTCACAGCACACCTTCGACGCCCTTGGATCGCTCTCCTACCATCCTCACGCTCTGCGCGAGGAAGATGAAAGATGTAAGATCAAAAAGCAAACATACAGATTGGAAGAATTAAAAATATCTCAATACTTTTTCTCTGTATCTTTGCTCTTCTCTCTTTGTTCTCTTATCTTCCTTGTGCAAAGCACAAGGATCCGTTGTTTCGGTGAATAACTTGAGCCCCGATACATTTTCGGCGCAAGATCGCCAACCTCGCGCGGAACGCGAAAGAGATAAAAGATTAAAATTCAAAAAGCAAAGATACAAAGTAAATTTTGAAATCTGTAAAATTTTTCTCTGTATTTTTGACCTTCTCTTTTTGCTCTTTTATCTTCCTTTGTGCTCCGCACAAGGATAGACCAGTGAGCTGTTACGCTTTCTTTGAAGGATGGCTGCTTCTAAGCCAACCTCCTGGCTGTCAAAGCGATCTTACTTCCTTTCCCACTTAGTTATTACTTAGGGACCTTAACATACGGTCTGGGTTGTTTCCCTTTCGAGCGTGGAGCTTAGCCCCCACGTTCTAACTTGCCTGGTAGACTTTACGGTATTCGGAGTTTGGAAGGATGCAACCGGTAAACCAACTACACCCTGTCAGTAGCTCTACCCCCGTAAAGGATTCACCAGACGCTCGCCTTAAAGCGATTTCGGAGAGAACCAGCTATTACCTGGTTCGATTGGCATTTCACCGCTACCCACAACTCATCCGAGCACTTTGCATCGTACAACGGTTCGGGCCTCCAGCCGATTTTCATCGAGCCTTCACCCTGGCCATGGGTAGATCACCAGGTTTCGGGTCCACCGATAGCCGCTCAGGCCCTATTCAGACCCTTCTGCAGTGCAGAATTCGCTTTCGCTACGCCTCCGGGATTTAACTCCCTTAAACTTATGCGACTATCGAGTGACTCGCCGACTTATGCTCCAAAAGACACGGTGTAGTCCACGACCAAAGGTCGGGACGTCACCTGCTAACAGACAAACGGTTTCAGGAACTATTTCACTCCCCTCCCGGGGTACTTTTCACCTTTCCCTCACGGTACTTGTTCACTATCGGTCGAAGAAAGTATTTAGCCTTGGGAATTGGTCTTCCCAGATTCCTACAGGATTTCACGTGTCCCGCAGTACTCAGGATACCTTCCTCTGGTATGTTCAATTTCGTATACAGGGCTTTTACCTCCTATGGCACAGCTTTCCAGACTGTTTCTACTATCAAACATACCTTTTAGGATGGTCCTACAACCCCCTGCAATGCAGGGTTTGGGCTTCTCCCTTTTCGCTCACCGCTACTCAGGGAATTGTTTCTTTTCCTCGGCTTACTGAGATGGTTCACTTCAGCCGGTTCCCTATCTGCATCTAATATCATTCTGCAAAGCAGAATAAACTTCAATACAAACTGCACGTTTCTTCAACGTACGGGTTTCCCCATTCGGAAATCTCCGGATCACGGGTTGTGTGACACCTACCCGGAGCTTATCGCAGCCTTCCACGTCCTTCATCGGCTTTCTTCGCCTAGGCATCCACCGTCTGCCCTTATGAGCATTTTTACTTTAATGTCAATATCTGATCACCCTGCATTACTGCAGGGGAAGATGTTGGTCGTCTGTCCAGTTTTTAAAGTTCAATGAGGCCCGTAAAAATCAAGCCAATGGCGAAGATTTTTACGTTGGCCGAATTAATCCCGAGTCGCGCTCAGGGCGATCGAGGGATCTCATCTTATTGAGTGCAAAACCGCCACTCTCACCCACCAACGAAATTCGTTGATGGGCGGGAATGTCGGTTAGTGGCTGCGCAGGCAGGTTAAACTCGCGTGCCACGTTAGATCTTGTCACGTACAATCCTCGTTCCTCGGATTAACGTGACACTGTAAAGCTCTAGCTTCGTGCATCCCTATCGCTTGCACTCAGACAAGATCTTTACGTGGTGGAGCTGGTCGGCCTCGAACCGACGACCTTCACATTGCAAATGTGGTGCTCTACCAACTGAGCTACAGCCCCAAATTGCCAAAGGCAATTTGCCTTTGTTTCAAAAACTTGTTTTGAAACAATCACGAATGCAATTCGTGTGTTTCCTCTCGAACATGTTTGCAGTCTTGCTTCCGCCAAGAAGGATTCACTAACAATGTTTCAAAATGTGCAACCTTACAACGACAAAATTCAGCGACTATTGCATCCCGTCGGACGGGACACGGTCGCTGAAGCACAGAGGTTACGGAAAATTGTAACTTGGACTACTATCTATGGGGATAGTCTGCCGCTGTTTTGGCAGGTTAAATTAGCTTTTTTCCCATTCCTCATATGCGTGCATATCATACTAAATTACAAAGACCAAAGTCAAGCACGTAGCATACGATACGACAACGAAGCACAATGTCGCTATGCGTCTTATACTGCATATTCAGACAAAACACTACTATATTTAGTTGCCCCACTTGCTATAGGATAGTATAATGTCGACTTAAGCTACTGGCACTTTTTAACAAAATGCACTAAGGAGGTGCAC
>CAZQWJ010000029.1:5738-12009 GCA_964597265.1 uncultured Candidatus Saccharibacteria bacterium | reverse complement strand
GCAGTGGGAGATGTGACATCAGGAGCGGCGTTCACCAGCGGCGGCACGGGTAACTCGTTGTACTTCAACAATAGCAGTAATGTCGGGCAATTGACCGCGGCGAATTTAACCGGCACTCAGACCTGGACACTGCCAGATGCTACCGGCACAATCGCACTCACTGGTGACATCCCAGTCTCGGATAACTACCAACACTGGGTACTGTCAGATGGGTCAACTACGTCAAACATTACATCTACTGCAACAGCAGCGTTTACAGGAGGAACTGGTATCACAACAACAAATACCGCAGGCACCATTGACTTTGACTTTGATTCAACAGAGATTGGGAATACAACGTGGGGAAGTGGGACAGGGTTCACATGGACATTTGATGCCGGGTCGTCCGATCCAACATTGGCTTTTGGTGACGGTACACTAGCCATTGGCGCTGCCACTCAAATCAATTCAACCTCCGCGACCGCCTTTCAATTGGGTGATGGTTCTTTTAACTACTTTACGTTTGATGGCTCGACTGATGCCGGAGATACCTTATTCTCCATGACCAGCGCCAGCTCCGGGATCACGAGCGGGCAGTTATTATCCCTGGCAGGGGATACCATCACGAGTGGAAATATTTTTGACATCTCCGCGGATGGATTGACTTCGGGCAATGCTGCATATATCGAATCAACCTCTACCACACTATCCAGCGGGTCGCTACTTAACCTCTTCTGGAATCCTGGCTCGGCAACCACTGCATCAGGTGATTTGTTCAAGATTGATATAGGTGCCAACGGCACGTTAACCGGTAATGTCTTGGCTTTGTACAACAACGGGTCTGAGTTATTCTCCGTTAGCCCGAGCGGTATAACCAGTGCGGTTCCGCATGCATTCACCGCCCCCGGAGATGTGACTATGGCGTATGATCTGCAATTTACCAACCAGACCAGCACACACATCAAATCTAATGCACCGTTGTATATCGAGGCAGGGGAGACTTTTGAAAACAATGATTTGACACTTGTTACCTATGGTGCGGGAGATGTTGTTGTTGATTTGACAGGATCGGGCTCATTAGTAGTACATAATGGAGAGCCTGGTGTCCTTCTGAGTACTGCGGTTTCGGGAGACACGAATTTCTGGCTAGGAGCTATCACCGATGAGGATGGCAATGACGACGATCTGTTCCAAATCGGTGACGGCAGCACATTAGGCAGTAATCCATTCTTTACAATCAATACTGATGGTAGGACAGGTGTAGGAACCTCCACAATGAACGCCCTACTTAAC
Source organism: uncultured Candidatus Saccharibacteria bacterium (assembly GCA_964597265.1). GTDB lineage: Bacteria > Patescibacteriota > 4484-211 > 4484-211 > JAGQKX01 > CAZQWJ01. Next base: position 10,737 of record CAZQWJ010000029.1, on the reverse strand, counting down.
TTGGCTGCGGCAACAACGTCGCAGGCTTCATTGAACATTGCCTCTTCTGCTGCGACAAATCCTTCCTCACCGGTAAGTGGCGATTTGTGGTGGAACGGAACAAGCTTGTACTTTTATGACGGATCCACAAACCAAGACTTGCTTGTCAGTGGATCAAGTTACACGTTTGAAAACGGCCTGACTGAGTCCGCAGGCACGGTACGATTGGGCGGATCTCTCACACAGGCGACTACAATTACCAACAACCAAGCAACAAACCTAACGGTTGATTTGACATCAACAGGCGATTTTACCATTGCAGACGGCGGTACAGCGTTCGCATCGTTCTTGGATGATGGGACGGTAACCTTGGGCAAAGCATCTGCAGCCTCTACCATCAACATCGGTACCGGAACAGGCGCAGATACTATCAATATAGGTACTGGAGGTACCGCGGCAGATACGCTCACACTCGGTAATACGGGGGTAGCAACGGCATTTACATTTAACTCTGGCGCTACAACGACCAACCCGATGACTATGAACTTTAACAGTGTGTCATCAGGCACAGCGTTTGATTTGAATCTGAACGGATTGTCCACAGGGACTGGACTGGATATTGCTTCAACTTCAACTGCATTGACAACTGGACGATTGCTCAACCTTGAGTGGAATCCTGGCTCGGCAACCACTGCATCAGGCGATTTGTTCAGAATCAATCTGGGGGCGAACGCAACACTCACCGGTAACCTGTTTGCCTTGTATGACAATGGATCAGAGTTGTTCAAAGTTTCTACTGTAGGTATTACATCGGCCCTTCCGCATGCATTCACTGCAGCTGGCGACGTAGCCATCGCGTACGATATTGTGATGACAAATCAGACGGCCTCGACCATAGAGTCATATGGGCCACTCACTATAGAGGCAGGAGAAGTTTTTGAAAACAACAACCTGACACTTCGCACCTTTGGCACTGGCAAGGTAGTAGTTGATGGCGGTGGGCTGTCATTATTGACCGGATCGCAGTTGGTTCTGGATAGCGATGATAGTGGGGACACCTACTTGGCTCATGATGCTACGGACGATCGCATGCGCTTCTATGTTGACGGCTCCGAGCAGTTTAGAATGGATACAGGCGGCAACGAGTCTGCAGGCTCGATCGCCACCACGTTGTCTGACCTGGCGGAGGTGTACCCATCATTCGACCCTGATATCGCGGCTGGAGATGTTGTCATGATTGATCCAAGCCAGGTAGCGGGCCAAGTATCGCTGGTAACTCGGGCCGAACCACAACAGCGCGACAAGATCATGGGTATTGTGTCTACTTCGCCTGGTGTGATTTTGGGTGGAGGGTCGTTTAGTAATGAGTTCTGTGAAGAAGTAAGTGAAAAGGGTATCGATCAGATAATAGGGGAGTATCGGACAAGTTTGGACGAAAGCACTGTTGACGAACGGGTGGTAGAAGCTGGTGTGGAGCTAAAACTTGAAGCAAAGCGCAAAGCTGCCGAAACCTGCCAGGCGCCCAAACAGGTACAGGTTGCTTTGGCAGGACGTGTGCCGGTTAAGGTAGACGTGAGTGCGGGAGAGATCAAGCCAGGGGATCCGTTGACCGTATCCTTCCTTGCAGGGTATGCGATGAAAGCGCAAAGCCCGGGTATGATCGTAGGTCGTGCGCTTGAGGCGTTGACACAGGAAGATATAAACAACGGCAAAACAACCGTGATGGCAATGATTCAGGTTGGTTGGTGGCAGGAAAGTGGACAGACACTTGCTCTTTCGTCTGCGCAGCAGGATGTTTCTCTTACCCAGATCGGAGATATGAGAGTTAATAATGACTTGACCGTATACGGCACGACGCGACTAGGCAATACATCGGTAATGGGTGATATGACAGTCGGTTCTTTGCGCTTTAGCAATAATCGCATCAATGTGCTCGCAGGTACATTGTATCTACAAAACAGTTACACCGCAGGTAACATAGATATTTTCAACAGTAGAATTGTAATGACCACAGACGGCAGCGTGCAGTTGGCAGGGACATTGCGAGCAGAAAAAGTTGTCGCCGGTGAGGTTGTACTCAAAGATAATAAGACCGTAGGAACAGGAGTCATGCGAGCAGGGCAGACACGAGTTGTAATTAACAATTCTGTGGTGAAAGGCAATTCTAAAGTATTTATCACTCCTAGGACATTGACTGATAAATCGTTGATAGTCACTACAATTCAGAATGACAGCTCCTTCACTGTGGAAATGGTCGGCACCGCCACACGAGATATCACCTTTGATTATTGGATTGTAGGAGTGGAGTAGGGGGTTAGTAGTTAGAAGATGGGAGTTAGGAGGATAGAAGATCAAACAGGAGAAATATATGAGAGAAAGTCATCAATACAAAACAACAATTAGAAGTTTTACTGATCTCAAAGTCTGGCAAGAAGGACATGTATTGGTATTACAAGTATACAAAGTAACGGATATCTTTCCGAAAAAAGAACAATATTCTTTGACGGATCAGTTAAGAAGGAGTGCTATTTCCATTACTTCTAATATAGCTGAAGGTTTCTCTCGGAAGGGAATCCGGGAGAAATTACAGTATTACTATATGGCAAAAGGTTCATTAGCGGAGTTACAGAACCAATTATTGATAGCGAGAGATATCGGCTATATAGCAGATGAGTCATTTAGCATGTTGGCTACTCGAACAGTAGCTGTGCACAAACTTTTGAACGGGTTTATTACATCCATAAGAAGTAGAGGAGGGTTAAAAAATGGTTAATCTAAAAACGAAACTCCAACTACTAACTTCTAGATTCAATAGACGCTGGGCATTCTCATTGGTAGCAGGAATCCTTGCTGCCGCTGGTATCATGGCTCTGTTTAGCACTGATACCTCCGCAGGATGGTTTGACGACGCATGGCAGTATCGGCGTGGGGTCAACTTCACGCACAATGCAGTAATCAGCTCACCTCGCCGGGTAACGATCACGGTCAACACCTCAGCCCTCATTGCCGCAGATAAGATGCAGGCAGACTGCGCGGACACCCGTTTTACCGATATCAACGGCGCGTTGCTCGCGTTTCAATTGGTTTCTGGATGCGACACCACTACAACCACCTATGATGTTGTTTTTCCTACAATTACTAACGGCACCAACCCTGCCTATATCTACTACGGTAACCCTACGGCAACCACTGCAGGTCAGGATGTGTCAGGTGTTACGTCGCTGTCACCATCGGGAGGTTCTCCTTCGGTTAGTTCTGAAGAAAAAGGCCCAACGCCTGCGACGTATTGGAAATTTGATGAAGGCTATGGCGTTGCCGCCCATGACAGTAGTAATCAAGCACATGGCATTATGGGAACCCCTCCTCCCGTAACTATCGAACAGCAGATCAATCTAGTAGAGGAGGCGTCTAATGCAAGTTCAACATCAACAGTGTATGCAGGCAGTAATGTTGGTATGCTTACCTGGACGGCAGCCTCATATCCCGGTGCGACTGTTTATTTTGAAGCGATAATTCTAAACGAGTCGGGGAGTACTACAACCGCTGGATTATTAGACCTTTCTAACAATGTGGTGACTGACTCGGAGGTGACTACCACTTCCACTTCGTATGTGCGAGTCAGAAGTACTCCTATCACACTTAACGATGCCACTACCTATGCTGTCAAAATCAAGTCATCTACCAACGGCCACATTGCTCGTATCAAAGTAGCTCGGCTGATCATTGTCCAGACAGATACCGAAAAAATTACCGCTACTGAAACACATGTGAGTATCTCTGGCTCCAATAATTCGAATTCTACTTCATATACAGCAGGTTCGAATACCCTTAAGCTATACCAATTCGCTGCCGACGTGTGGGACCCGGCGCCAACGGTTTATTTTGAAGGCGTTTTGATCAATACTAATGGTGCATCCACCACCTATGCTGCTATTCATGAAATGGGCACCCCTTCGGTACCTTGTGGAGCTGAAGTAAGCGGGAGCGAAATTAGCTCCATTGGCACAACACAAACGCTGGTGCGTAGCGGTCCTATCAGTCTAGCACATGGCAAGGAATACATCCCATGTATCAAAGTTTCTGCGGACACTGGCACTCTACATAGTGCACGTCTTGTATTTGTCCAATCTGCGGCAGAAGGTATCACTGCGCTGGAAACTGTCCAGCAATATATTACCTCCGTGACGACCGTGACTGCTGCTACATATACCAGCCAAGAGGTTTACAATTATTACGATCCAGGCAACTTTACCGGAGGTACTTTTACCAAATTTTTCGAAACATCCATGCAAATTGGGTTCGGCGCAGGTACCAGTTATGCGCGTCTGTACAACACTACTGACACAACTGCCATTAACGACGCTGAGCTGACTACTGCGCTTGATTTCATTGGTCGGTACAGAAGTCCGGATATCACCGCGCAGTTACCATCTACAGCCAAAGAGCTTGATACGCAGGTACAGAAGCTTCCTTCAGACAGTATAAGGATAAATTCTTCAAGGCTGCTCATTCGTATCAGTGATCTTATGACACCAGAAGTACCGACCCGCCCTGTATGGCAACCAGAGAGTATGTGTGTGGTAGGTTCGTGCATAGCCTTTGACGGCACATCACAAAGATTAACGGTACAGCAACGCAGTGCGATTAATCTTGATGCGGGATTGGCCGATGGCTTTAGTATACAAGCGTGGGTACGGGCTAATTCAGATGGCCAAAATAACGTGGGACAGATTTTTTGGAAAGGGGACGATACGTATCTACGAACTACCAATGCAGGCTCAGATGGTTTGGCCGACCTGGAGGCACGCGTAGACTTGAGTGGATCTGACGCAACCGTGAGCGTCGCCGATGCAATTACGCTTAATCGTTGGCATCATGTGGCTATGGTATATACAGGGGCGACGGTGACACTCTATGTTGATGGACATGAAGTCGGCGCCAGTACCAACGGCAGCGGCTCAACACAGGCAGATACCAATCATCTCTATGTCGGTGGGGCAGATAGCGCACACTTTCATGG
>CAZQWJ010000029.1:0-5638 GCA_964597265.1 uncultured Candidatus Saccharibacteria bacterium | reverse complement strand
AGGCAGATACCAATCATCTCTATGTCGGTGGGGCAGATAGCGCACACTTTCATGGATTTGTCGATGAATTTAAGATATACAACCGTGCACGTACGCTCGATGAAATTAAAACCGATTTTACAAAATTATCAGGCCCGCACGGCTCGTCAGCGGTATTTGGTGGCTCCAAAAGCTTTCTTTCTGATGGACAGGTTGGGTACTGGAAGATGGATGATAATGTGTCGGGAAACGGGCAAACGGTTCTTGATCATTCGGGCAACGATAACCATGGTACCACCAATAACGGAGGCAATGGCACCGGTATGGATTGTTCTGCTACAGGAAAGTACGGAGGAGGCTGTGAATTTGATGGAACTGATGACGTGATTAATGCAGGAAGTGCTAGTTCGCTTGATAATTTACCCGCAAACGGACTGACCGTTTCTGCCTGGATTTATCCCGACAACGTGTCTCAAACCAGAACCATAATGGCCAAGGAAGGCGGTGGAACTGATGGATGGTCTTTTAGACAGATCTCAGCAGATCTTTCCTTTATTGTACCGGGAGATAGCTGGGCAAACGCCCGAACAAACAGTGTCTTAACTCAATCGCAGTGGCACCATGTTTTGGCAACGTATGATCACGCTGCCAGACAAGTACGAATATTTGTTAATGGCTCGGAGGTTAGTAGCTATGCGCAGCAAAACATAGGGGCGGGTGCTTTGTCGGATGATTCCACGTTTGACTTGCGGTTTGGATACCGCGGGTGGGATGCATATTTTGATGGACGAATGGATGAGATGCGTGTTTATAAGCGAGTATTGTCGTCAACAGAAGTTTCCAACCTCTACAACTGGGCACCAGAGCCAGTAGCGCACTGGAAATTTGACGAACCTAGTGGCAATGCGTACGACACATCCGCGCATAATAATCATTTGACTAATGTGAATGGAGCAGTCTATGTGCCTGGTAGGTTTGGCAATGCGGCAGGTTTTTCTCCTGAGGATTCTCATTATCAATATATTGGTACCAGCGACGAATTATCTATAACTGGAGATCTGAGCATTGCGGCATGGATTATGCCGGAGTCAGTAGCGTCAAGTACACAATTTAATATTGCCGGCAAGTGGGACAACGCAAACCAGAGCTATCTTTTGTCTCAATATGAGGATGAGATCAGACTCTATCTTGGGTCAGAGAGTGACTATGTTGCCACTACTGATGTTGGACTCACGACAGGGCAGTGGTATCACGTGCAGGCGAGCTATCACGCTGCTAGCCAGTTGGTCGAGATCTATGTAAATGGAGTGCCACGTACCACATCAACGACAGGAACTATTCCTACTTCACTTCCAGATAATGCCGGGCGGTTCCATGTTTCAGCTCAGGATTCAACCTCGTCTACCGGCCAAGAAACGGTGCAAGTTGCCGCAGGGACCGATGATTCTCACGAGAATGCCAACTCAGCCATGCCTAATCCTGGGGCCATGAATATCAATATGGGCAACCATACCAGTGCTACTAGCCGATGGCTTGGTGGTATGCGCTGGAGTGTAGATATCCCGCAGGGATCGACGATTCAGGCGGCTCATATCAGCGTGTATGCAACAAGCGATGATCCGCATTTTGATATTCACGCCCAGGCAGCAGACGATGCGGCGGCATTTACCAGTACTACTGGTGATATATCTGGCCGCCCTCGGACGACCGCTAGTGTCCGTTGGGATGCCACTAACCTGGGGACTAGCATCTTCATAGACAGCCCTGATATTAGTGCGGTTATTCAGGAAGTAGTCGATCGTCCTGGCTGGGTGGCGGGAAACAATCTAGTGATTGTTACGGTTCCGGACGGATCGGTAATACAAGGCTTGACAGCTCGTCCATATGATTTTAATACAGCGCTTGCACCTATATTGCATGTCGAATTTGCTAATATCCCAACCAAAAATTTTTATGACGGCCTCATAGATGACGTGCGCATCTATAATTACTTCAGATCGGGGAGTCATGTTGTTGAGGATATGAATGCTGGGCATCCTGCACCGGGTTCGCCAGTCGGCTCTGCGCTATTGCATTGGAAACTTGATGAGAATGGCAATACGACTGCTTACAATAGTGGAAGTGATGACACGTTGCAGGGCACAATAACCAATGCAACATGGGTTACTGGCTGCGTGATAAATGGATGTGTAGGGTTCGGCGCTGGCGGTAGTGTATCATTGACAGATCCTTCCTTTACTGATGGGTTGACAAGTTTTACCGCCTCGTTGTGGGTTAACCCTCAAACGCTTCTTACAAATGCTGCGATTTTTGCCAAATCCGGTTTGTCACAAGCGAATAACAATGCTTTTTTGATTAGGACTGATGCGTCTAATTCTGATGAGATACGTGTGTACATAGGTGATGGCTTTGATACGAATGATTATTTTACGACCACGAACCTTGATCTTGCAATTTCGACATGGTATCACGTGACGGTTGTGTACGATGGTTCCGCATCGGCTGCAAATCGAATCAAAGTGTACAAAAACGGTCGTCCAGTAGCAGGGACAATGACTGGTACCATCCCTACGTCCATGCTGTCTAGTTCCACGGCCAATTTTACTGTTGGTAACTCAGACATAGGAGGAGGAGATGGGTTGGCAGCGCATTATGATGATATTAAATTTTATACATTTGCGATGACGGCTGAGCAGGTCAGGGTCGAACTCAACAGGGGATTCATGACCACTTTGGGCGCACTATCTACTACAGCAAGTGGCCAGGCGGATTCATCAAGGGATCGTAGATACTGCCCTCCCGGAAATACCGAAACCAACTGCGCTCCTGGCTTGGACGCATCGCCAACCCTGGAATGGACACTGGATGAAAATACCGGTACATCAACAGTTCGTGATACTGCAGGTAACATAACTGCAAAGAACGGGACTATGAATGCTATGAGCAGCTCTTCCTGGGTACCTGGGGCGTTAGGTTCTGCACTTACGTTCGATGGGTCGACGAGTTATCTCTCACATAATGATCATAATGATTTGGATTTTGTGAGTGATGTTGGCTTTTCAGTTGAAGCATGGTTCAAACATGGCACCGCCTCAGCTGTAGAAACCATTATCAGTAAATACGAAACCACTGGTAATGATGGCGGATATCAGCTATTCATGGAATCTAACGGAGAGATTACATGTAGGGTATACAGAAACAATACGCTCAATGGTTCGGATTTTGTAACTTCTACCGGTATTTCTTATGATGATAACCAGTGGCACCATGTGGTATGTACCAAACAGGACGTGTCACCGTATGTTGCATTGTATGTAGATGGGGTTTTGGTTGGTACAGATACGGTAAGAGACATGACGCAATCCTTGCCTAATAACGACCCGTTTTATGTAGGGCGTAACGGTGACGCAGCAGCATACTGGACAGGACAAATAGACAACGTTGCGGTCTATAGGTACGCTCGTACGCAGGCCCAAGTATCTTGGAGTTACAACCGAGGCGCTCCGGTAGGGTGGTGGCGCTTTGATGAGTGTAGCGGTACTACTGCATATGATGCGAGCGGGAATGGAAATAATGGAACCATTACCCCAGGAGATACATCAGGCAGTAATGACAGTGTAGGATCCTGCTCTGGAAGTACCGGAGAGATGTGGTTCGACGGAAAGGAAGGGAAACGAAACGCCTCGCTCGAATTCGACGGGACCAATGACCATGTTGATATCTCCTCTGATGTCAAACTTGGATTCGAATCCGCGTTTCAAGACTATTCGATATTTGCATGGGTGAAGCGAGCTTCATTCGGCGACGCTCGTGTGATTATCGAAAAAAGAGACTCCGGTGCCGACGGATGGTCTTTGATGGTTCAATCCAGTAACCTGGTAACCTGCACGCGTGATTCTACCGTGATTTCTTCAACCAGCACAATTTCAGATAACCAGTGGCATCATGTAGGCTGTACCATTGATAGGGGCGGAAACGGACAAGTTTATATTGATGGTAAGGCAGATGGACCGCCTGTGGCCGTCAGTGCAGTAGCTATGTCTATTACTTCAGATATCAGAATAGGAAACAATTCCTATGGTACTACTCGTCCTTTCCACGGCCAGATCGACGACGTGCGAGTATACAACTATGTTCTTTCCGAAAATCAGATTAGGGATATTATAAACTATGGAGCGGTGCGGTTTGGACCTTAAGGACCAAAAGGAGTGTCCTTTCTAGACTAGAAAGGACACTCCTTCACAAAAGATGTTGAAACAGATACAGACAAAAGATACAAAAAAAGCACGAAAGCTATTTATGAAAGCCAAAAACAGGCGGACTATCAGTTTTGCCGTGGCTCTGCTTGTTGCACTTGTGGGGATTGGACTTGTGTTTTTGCAATTGAGTACCGGTGTCGAGGCTAATTGGTGGACAGGAGGGGAGCAGTGGTTGAAAAGAAAAAACCTGGAGCTTGTGAATACCACGAACGAGAGTTTGGCAGCTACCACAACTGTTGCTATAACGGTTAACACTAAGGAATTAGTGTCAGAAGGCAAGTTGCGTCAAGACTGTGCTGATCTACGAGTGCTCTACCAACCCAATTCCGGTACAGCCACCGAAGTAACCCGTCACCTTATTTTCCCGGCTAATGAGTCTTGTGCTACGAGCGAAACCACAAAGGTTTATTTCCCCCTCCAGGCTACTTTAGGAGCCTCAAGCAAAAGTTATGACTACTATATGTATTTTGCCAACCCCGACGCCGTTGCACCGACCGATACCGACAGAGCTTTTGATATCGGCAGTAAACAGGCCTTGTTGGTCTGCCCTTTTAACGGAACAACAGAATGTGCCGCGGGAGAAACCCCAAGTACCGAAACCGGGGCGATAAGGTATGGAGGGGCAAAATCAGCGCTGAGTTTTGATGGGGTGGATGACAGGGTAAATGTCAATTATCAGGAGGGGACTTTGTCCGAGGGTACAATAGAGTTTTATGTAAAATTATTTCGTCCACACTCATCAAGTGGGGACCGTGACTTGGGACTTCTTCGTAATACAGTTAGCGGCCAAGAGGTCCTTGGTGAAATTAATGTGAGATTTTATGATGGCAACGGATCTTTGGAAATTATGGTTAATAATGGTTCGGGAGGAATTAATATGAGGTCTAATAAAATCTCGTGGGACGCTGGTGTTTGGTATCACATAACTTATGCGTGGAATGGAACCGATTTAACTTTATATGTAGATGGGGTTATGGATAATAACTGGAGTATGCCGCATGGAATGTTGGTAGATGAGGATATGAATATCGGGTTTAATAATAATTATTTACCCGGACTGATTGACGAATTTAGAATTTCCAACGTTGCCCGCTACACCGGCAACTTCACTCCCCAAACCACCCCCTTTGTCAGGGATGATAATACGGTTCTTCTCTACCACTTTGATGAGAACGGGGATGATCCAAGAAATACAGGTTATGTCTTTGACGACAGCGGCAACAACAATCACGGTCTTATATTTGGCAGTGCTAAATATGTTGCAGGTCTTGTCGGAGTAGATTCCGGATCGGAGTCCGGAATGACAGGGGTAGGAAATGTTGCCGGATCGAACTCATTTGCCGGACACGAAGGCATTTTCGTTGAAGAAGGAACCACCAACAAAATCACCAACCCGTCAT
>CAZQWJ010000028.1:0-13276 GCA_964597265.1 uncultured Candidatus Saccharibacteria bacterium | reverse complement strand
TGGGTCGCCCGATATTGGGAGTGATTTATGGCTCGAAGATCGGCGAAACGAAGAGGTGAATCCGCGCTACCATCAAACCGAGTCGGGGCTTTTCCTGGAGCTATACTACGGGATTCCTGGAAGTATCTGGACCCCGTGGGGCAATTGGAACTGCTGGGGAAGTGGTAGCGGGAATTGGAATGACGCCATCCAAGAGCTCCTGAAACGGCTTGGCGCCGTAGAGCACATCCCGCTCAAACGGAGCTTAATGGGTGAGATTGGACCCGTATATGCTCTCACGAGTGTACACGGTGTACCGCTCCCTCCTGCGGTCGAACGCAGAAGGGATGAGCACCTCACCTATGAGAAGGTCATGGAAGCGTGGCGATCCCTCGCTGCGGCAGCCTAACGGTACCGTAAGGGGCGGGTGACTCCGTTATCGGTCAAAGGATCTCAAAAGCCTGGAGACAGTGAAGAACTTGAGCGTTACAGCTCATGTTCTTTGCAAAGTCTTCAGGCTTTTTTTCTAATCTGCTCAATTGTGTAAATAGTGATTGGAAAGTTGACGATAAAAGCGTGAGCGCACGGCCAGAAGTGTCACGACCAGCCCGATTATGCCGGTTAAGGTAAATACCAGCGCGATTCCTCGATCTGCGCCTGTTCCAAACCAATCGCCAATTAGTTCTACACCGCTGCCGCTAGTCATAAATGGAATAAAAATGATTTGTGTAATCGGCCCGATAACGAAGGCGGTTATAGGAGAGGCCGCTTGCTCAACGGTCTGTGCAAATCCAAACACTCTTCCTTGGCGTTGTGCAGGCACTACTTTTTGGATGATCGTAGCCTCTGCTGCCTCGATGTACGGTACTACACACAAATAAATAAACATACCAATTGCCAAAAGGATAATTGAAGGATAGAGCGCGAACACACTCGAAATGATCCAGATTACAATGTTAGCAACAAACATCGCTTTGAGAGGATTTTTCCCAAGTCCCCATTTGGCAATAATAAGGCCGCCGAGAATAAACCCAGTACTCAATACCCCCCACAATATCCCCCATACTTGCACGGATACCAGCGAAAGCCCGTATGCATCCATCAACGCCATGAACACCCCGCCCAAAAAATTATTAAAGGTTGTGAAAAAGATCAATGCAAACAACCCTGGGATTCTAGAAACTACCGCTATAGTGCCGCGGATATCTACTTTCTTAGGTTGATCCTCCACGTGGACGATACCATGTTCCGGGATCGTAATACTCGCCAGGTGCAGTATTGCAAGTACGGTAATGACAATAGCCAAAATAAGCACCCAATACATCCCCGAGTGGCCAACCAGCAATCCACTAATAACCGACGTTACCAAAAAAGAAATGCCAAAGGCAGTGCCAGCAAGCCCGTTGGCTTTGTCCCTGCTGTCTTCTGGGATGATAATCGTAATGACGGTCGGAAGTGCGATGCCGCGGATGTTGCCGATAATCACACCAACAAGCAGTAATGTTACAAATGTCCAAAAGATCACACTCGTAATATTCCCAAACGTCTCTGGCGGTGCAATCAAATAGATTGCAAAACAAATACTATACAGGATTAATGATCCAATACTTGAGGCAAGCATGATGCTCTTCTTTTTGTGATGGTCCACAAGACTGCCAAACCAAATACCAGTACATGCGGTAAGAACCAAATAGATGCCAGAGATAATGCCGGTGGCCAACACGGATTGAGTCTGCAGATAGACAAAAAACGTAATCGCGAACCAAACCGTAAAATTAATAACCGACACAACGAGGTTGTTGGCCAGCAGGAGGTAAAAAATATTCATTATGGGAGTATACCAGGACAGGGGCTCGTTGTTCACCTGATGTACCAGGTGTGGTTGAATGTTTTTTTGAGTGCTGTTTCTATCTCTTGTGCTATTATGGCATACTCTGCCATCTCTTCCGGTCTAATTTCTGATAGCGGAAACGCATCCCGTTTGAGTATTGCCAGATGGGGATGTTTGTATTCATGGTACTAATTGTTCAACATATTTCGGCTTATTCAGTTTTGAACTCTAAAATATCTCCAGGCTGGCAGTCTAGCGCCTTACAAATTGCTTCAAGGGTTGAAAAACGAATAGCTTTTGCTCGACCGTTTTTTAATATTGAAAGATTCGCCAACGTTATACCAACTCTTTCAGAAAGTTCAGTAACACTCATTTTTCGCTTTGCTAGCATGACATCGATGTTTATTGTTATTGCCATAATTGTGTCTCAGACGGTTAAATCATTTTCTGATTTTATGTCTACCGCATTCTGGAGAAGCTTTTGAAAAACAGCGACGGCGGTTGCTATTACAATGGAAGAAAAAATTATAAAAAGCCCCCCAGCAACACCGCCTGCAATATCATCTTTACCGCGGAGCGCTATAAATAGATAAGCTACTGGAGCTACAATAAAAACGACAAGGGCTAGGGCACAGTATTTTATATTCCTGACAGCGTTCACAGCAGCTTGAGAGAAGATTTTATTTTTCTCAACAAACCCCAACAGTTTAATAGCTTGATAGAGTGCCACAAAAAATGGAATTGAAGCTATATACGCATAGATAATAAAGGGATCTGTATAAATACTGAGTAGATCTAAATTGGCAGCTCTTCCCTCAGTCTGAGGAAATCGAATCATGCCTGCAAGTGCTCCCATTGCGATGAGACAAATAACAAACTTCAAAAATAATGTTGAACCTTTTTTCACGAAGCTATTGTAACTGATTATTTATCGTTTTGCAATAATTAAATATTGTTATTCAATATATAAAAACACCAATGTTAGTTTGAACCGGCGCTAGGTAGTTTCCAAAACAGGATCTTGCTGTATAGTCAGGGCTTCTTAAAGAACAAATGGGTATTACGTCTTTTGCATCTATCTCTCACGAGCAATGACTTTGATGTTTGAAAGGTCATGGAAACCGTATTTACCGTGTTCACGACCAATACCTGACATCTTGCAGCCGCCGAATGGGGTAGGCGGTTGGCAGTATCCCGTATTATTAAGCTGAATCATACCTGTCTGCACCTGCGAAGCTAGTTGCAAAAACCGCTCTTTGTTCTCAGTAAACACATACCCACCAAGCCCATACTTTGTATCATTGGCCAATGCAATCGCCTCTTCCTCTGTTTTGAAAATCACAATTGGCAATACTGGTCCAAACACCTCTTCTTGCCACACTTTCATGTCTGACGTTATGTTTGTGAGCAAGGTTGGTGGGTAGAAAAAGCTGTTAAGATTAGCGGGCATCTCTTTTGTATATACTGCTGTGGCACCTTTTTCCAAAGCATCCTTGACTTGCTCCTGTAGGGTGGTTAGTTGTTTTTGAGAAACAAGCGGACCTATCTCGGTTTTTTGGTCCGACGCATCACCCACTACCACGGCATCTAGTTTCTGACTGAGTTTTGTAACAACTTCATCAAACTTGCTCTCATGGACGATAAGACGTTTCAGACCATCACAGATTTGGCCGCAATTATCAAAGCGATTGGCATACAGCGTGTCAAGTATCTCATCTACATCAGCATCCTCGCACACAATACCTGGCGCAGAACCACCAAGCTCCAAAAAGACCCGGATGAATTGCTCCGCCCCAACTTGATACAAATAGTGCCCTGTTGCCGTACTGCCAGTAAAACAAATCATATCTATATCCTGATGCACGAGGATATCACCAACATCGCCAGCACCATAGACTTCTGAAAATACGCCTTCGGGTAGCCCTGCGGTAGCAAAAACCTCCTCGATAAACTGCCCGCACAGGGGAACCTCTTCCGAATCTTTGAATACAATCGTATTGCCGACAACCAGATTCTGGCCGATCATCCAGACGAAATTAGAGGCTGGAAAATTCCAGGGGGTGATGGCTGCTACGACGCCAACTGGTTCATAGTGCACCTCATGGACTTGCTCTTCATCTTTGTACACTACTTCGGGCAGCAGATATTTTTCCGCATTATCAAGATACCAGTTGAAATAGTCAATGGCCCCACCAACGTCATGCACACTTTGGGCAATTGGCATGCCCATTTCTTTTGAGATCAACTCAGCAAATTCGTTTTGTCTTTCTGACAGGTTTGCAACGACTTTTCGCAACACCGCAACCCGACCTTTGATGCCCATAGCCTTCCATACGGGCAATGCTTTTCGTGCCAGTTGGACTTTTTGTTCAACGTCGTCTTTTGTCGATTCTGCAACTTCTCCAAGTAGTTCTTGGGTGGAGGGGTTGAATGATTTCATACCTGCTGTTCGGTGATCTGCTTCAGTTTCTCTAACGCTTTTGGCCACATATCATCAAACATGCCCATGTATTCATCAGGAATGCCTATTAGTTCGACCGCTACCATTGTGCCGCCGTTTTCGTCAGTAAATGTATAATTTTCATATACTTCCGCGTCACTGTCCCATGGCTGTTTGACACCGTTTCTTACTTCGCCCAACTGCTTAATAGAAACATATTCGTGTAATCTATTTTCTGCTATCTCAGCAAACATACCACTTTTGTCTTCTTTACCATCTGGATCAGGCCCTATGAATTCAATGCTGCTTCCTTGTTCCCAGCTACCTACATAATATGATCCAGGGTGAAAGACATCTGTCCATTCGCGGTATGTTGCGTCGTTGAGCATGGTATTCCACACTTTTTCTCGTGGTGCATCTATGTGGATGGAAAAATTGAGTGTATTTGGCATGGGTCCATTGTAGCACAGCATCAGTAGGTGTTAAAATATGAAGCGCAAATATGAAACTTAGAATAAGTGATCTGAAGCAAAAAGTTAACGACTACTTCAAGTTGAGAGGAATGGACGAAAGCGATGCTGAGTTATTGACCGACCTTATTGTCGAACAAGAAATAATAGGCAATCAATTCAGCCCGGTCGGCGAACTCGCAGGCAAACATGCACGATTAATGGATAATATCAACAATGTCAAAGACGAAGTTGTTGTCGAAAAGCCAGCGTTAAAACTTCTTAAAGGCAATGGAAGATTAGCACCGCTTATTACTGCCGATCATCTAGATGAAGTAATTGAAAAAGCAAGAGCTCAAGGTATGTATGCGTTGGGGATTTATGACAGCTCATACAATGACTTTTTTGATGTGTTTTGTCGCAGAGTCGCAGCACAAGACTGCGTTGCCCTAATTGTTGAAAATGGTGGTCCTCAAGGTGTGGTCCCTTTTGGTGGAAAAAAAGATATCACCGGGACAAACCCTATTGCATACGGAATCCCTACGCATACGTATCCGATAATTTTCGACGCAGCTACGGCTATGCATGCGTATGGCAGGATCAGACAAGCAAAGGAGAATGGAGAGCAGCTTCCGGATAATGCGTATGTAGATAAAGATGGCAATATAACCACTGATCCGAATGTGGCTTATGCGGTCTTACCTTTCGGGGGATTCAAGGGGTATGCCATTAATCTCTTAATTGATGTGTTAAGTGGAGCTCTTGTTCGAGGTAAAAGTGGTTTGGATATGCCAGTCGAATCCCCAGATCGGTACATTGGGACGTTGATAATTGTCATTGACCCTGCTGCTTTTGGTGATATAGAAGATTTCAAAGATGCTACGACGAAATTAGCCAATGACATTTTGGCGGTGCCACCAATTGATCCGGACAAACCGGTGAAAGTGCCAGGTTTCAGAGGAAGTAAGAGGCTTGAAGAGGTTGATGAGTTAGGTCTTGTGGAAATTGAAGACAGGGAGTGGAATAAATTCGTCGCAGCACTAGATGCACTCCAAAACGAAAAATAATGAGTATAGAGCAGAGGGCCACGCTTAACTGGGCCTCGTAGATTTGGTTACACCAGATTAGTACTTCAGCTACGTCCTCTCAGGAGTCATCTTAATAAGAGCTTTGCTCAATATATACACCAACCCGACTAAACCCGTAATGATAAGGACATCCAGCGTTGTTAGAAAAAAATGATTAGTATGTAATCCAAGATCTCTTAAGAACACCGCCCATTCCTCTAGAAAAATACCCAAACCAACAGCTGCTAAGAGTTTTGTTTTATTATGTTTGTGCAAGAGGAAGGCGACTGCTATTAATATCAATCCTAAATGATAGTGATGAAAAGGATCGTTTGCGATACTTTATCCAATTTGACTATTAACTCCGAAGAAATAAAAGAAACTGATAGTCCAAATTCTTGTTGCCCAAATTGCTATTAGAACAACCAGAGAAAAGTTTGCGGTTTCTTGAAGAACCTTCTGCTTGTTCATAGTAATTGCCGTCAAAACGTACGTTTCAATCACTTCTGGCTCGGGGGACCCCGTAAAGTTTTCGCTCCGCTCAAACTAACGGGGCGAGCCCATCTCTTCGTTTGCCCGATACTCGGGACGTTTCAATCGTTGAAGCGATTCATTACGTCCTGGAGCGGGGGACGGGAATCGAACCCGCGACCTTCTGCTTGGGAAGCAGACGTTCTGCCCCTGAACTACCCCCGCGTGCGCTATACATTTAACACATCATATCATCTCCCGGTGTCCGTGTGATGACGTCTGTTCACACGAACACCCAGGAAATGAAACCGCGCGGGTATACCCGAACCCTCGTGTCGCGCATAGCTATTGCGCGGCAGGAATAACCAGTACGTTACCGGCATGGATGATTGGGTATGTTTCTCCGGTCGTTACCGAAGTGTATAAGTTGATCTCGTTCTCTTCCGCCTCATAAATCAATCGCCACTTGTTGCCATCTCCGTATAGTTTTTGGGCAATTGACCAGAGTGTGTCGCCACGTTCAACAGTGTATATAGTAGCTTCGGTTTCTTCTTCAGTTGCCTCTTCTCCGTTTTCGTCTGTAGGTTCCTCAGCACCTTGTGTTGGTTCTGTGGTAGGTTCTTCATCTGGCTCTGTGGTCTCATCTTCGGTTTGCTCTTGCTCACCTTCCTGATCATCTTGGTCATCTTCGTCCGCAGGCCCACCAATGGCAGGAATAAAGAGCTCGTCTCCTACCTCCAATTGTGTGTCTTGCACTGGAATACTGTTTTCGTCAGCAATAACTCTCCACTGGTACCCATCGTTGTATGCACGTTGCGCGATACTCCATAGCGTGTCACCTTCTCTCACCTGGTAATAAGAGCCACCTTCGGGTTGTTCGGTGACTGCGGTTTCTGTAGGAGTGGCATTGCCATCGCCATCTTCTTCGAGAATTGTTCCGTCTTCATTGACATCAATATCGTTCAGTGGTTCGAGTGACGATTGGTTGTTGAAAACAGTGTAGATAAGAAATCCAGCGACTACTATCAATACACCAATCAAAACAGTAGCTAACTGAGATTGTCGATCATTAGCGTCAGTATTCGGCGACGCCGTATTTTGTGTCTGTTCCATATTTCTAAGTAGATGTTCACCTCCCTTTTGGGCAGTAGCTGATGATGGGCAGTTGCGAATTTCTATCAGAGGAACACATGGTTGAGCCAGGTTTTGCCTGGCGGGGCCGACGGGACTCGAACCCGCGACCTTCGCCGTGACAGGGCGATGCTCTAACCAACTGAGCTACGACCCCATGTGTCGCGCAACAGCTATGACTTATAGTCAAGGCCAGTTGTGATTGTAACTATAACGTATTGTTGTGTACCAGTCAATCTACAAGTTGGCTATTTGAGAGACGATGAAAAAGACATATAATCCAGTCAGATAGAAAGGCGGTGAGAGGATATGACAACATTATACATATTATTGGGCGTAGCAGTTTTGATTGGGTTGTTTATTTGGATGACGTATAACCGTATCGTAACCGCAAAGGTTCGTGTCGAAGAAAGCTGGTCACAGATTGATGTTCAGCTCAAACGCCGAAGTAGCCTCATTCCTAATTTGGTCGAGACGGTCAAGGGATATGCTCAGCATGAAAAAGGCGTATTTGAAGCGGTAACAGAAGCTCGCTCACAACTCATGAATGCCCAAACTCCAGGTGCCAAAGCCGAAGCGGACAATATGCTTACTGGTGCGTTAAAAAGCCTGTTTGCCGTAGCCGAAGCATATCCAGAGCTCAAGGCATCAGAAAATTTTGGCAAATTGCAGGATGAACTCACCGACACTGAGGACAAGATAGCGTATGCTCGCCAGTTTTATAACCAAAATGTCATGGAATATAACTTGCGGTTGCGGGTTTTCCCTGACAGTGTAGTGGCAGGGTTATTCAACTTTGGGGCACAGGAGTACTATCAGGTGGAGGCTGAAGCGCGAGAAGATGTGAATGTAGATTTTAAGACGCAAGGGTAGTCGTCGGTGCGTTGTATAATCTATACTTGATATATGAACCTGTATGCTCAGATAGCTTCCAACAAACGCAAGACGTGGTTGTTGATGATTGGCTTTGTTATTTTTATTGCTGTGATAGGGTACTTCATCGGCGAATTTTGGTATGGAGAGCCGCTGTTTGTGGCACCGTTGGTGATGATCAGTATGATCATTAACATTGGTGCGTACTACTTTGCGGACAAGCTCGCCTTGACCATGTCCGGCGCAAAACCTATTAACCCTCAACAAGATGTGGAATACTATCGTTTGGTAGAGAACTTGAGTATTGCCTCAGGACTGCCCATGCCCCAACTCTATATTATCGAAACGCCAGCGCTCAATGCCTTTGCCACCGGTAGAGATCCACAACATGCTGCGGTTGCAGTAACGCGTGGGTTGATGCAGCAGCTTGATAAACGCGAACTGGAGGCGGTTTTGGCACACGAGTTGAGCCACATCAAAAATTACGATATTCGTCTGATGACCGTGGTGGTTATTTTGGTTGGTATTATTGCAATGATAGCGGAATGGGGTTGGCGGTTTGGTGGAAGTAGCAATGATCGCAAAAAAGGTGGTGGAGTGATCATTATCCTGGGGATTGCGTTGATGATATTGGCTCCTCTTGTAGCCAACCTGATAAAGTTTGCGGTCAGCAGGCAGCGAGAGTATCTGGCAGACGCGTCCGCAGCATACATGACTCGGCACCCACAGGCCCTTGCCCGTGCTTTGGCCAAGATTTCACAAAATCCCTCCGTACCTCATGCATCCTCTGCCACAGCGCACCTGTTTATTAGTAACCCGTTCAAAGGTGCCTCGAGTAAAGTTGCCAGCCTGTTTTCTACCCACCCGCCCATCCAGGAACGCATCGCGCGATTGATGAGTATGTAACGGTCGCCAAGCCGTATAATGCATGCTATAATCCTCTCGTTATTATGGTCAGGTACATCAGAAAACTGCCGGGTTTTCGCTCGGGCAGTAAAATCAAAGCATTCATTGCTACCTGTGTTTACGGACTCATCTCTCTTGTGCTTCTCGTGATTATAGTGCCTCAAGACCCGTCTTTAGCCGTAATATCTCCAGATCCAACTAACCAAGATGAACTTATATTGAGTGGTGAGGCACTGTTTACTAGCAGAGTGTATTTGCTTAACCACGACGGTGAAGAGATTGATAGCATGTCACCAAACCACGAGTCGGAATTTCAGCTTCTTGCAAAAGATTTGCAACAAGGAGTCAATATATTTACCATTCGCGCATGTGATGACAAGGAGAAGTGTGTTGAAGAGCGTGTCTTAATAACCAAAGTCACTTCTATCCTAGGGGAAACAGATGAGATATATGCCATAGTAACACGAGTTATTGATGGCGACACGATCGAATTGGCAACGGGAGAAACCGTACGTTACATAGGGATTGATACGCCAGAAACCAAACACCCAAGTAGGCCTGTAGAATGTTATGGTGAGTTGGCGGCACAGAAAAACGCTGAGCTCGTCCTTGATAAAGAGGTACGTTTAGAAAAAGATGTATCAGAGACTGATCAGTTTGGAAGATTATTACGATATGTGTGGATAGAAGAAAATATGGTCAATGACATGCTGGTGCGAGAGGGTTTTGCGCATGCAGCAAGTTATCCACCAGATGTGAAGTATCAGGAGATGTTCACACAAGCTCAAGAACAAGCGCGAAATGAAAATAGAGGACTATGGGGAGAATGTGGTGTTGAGCCCACTCCCACGCCGATTCCCACATTGATACCGACACCAAAGCCAACCTCGATACCACCAGCGCAACCTCAAGGACAGACAACCGCTCCGGTGTATACGATTGCACCAACAAAGCCACCTGTCCCTACATCTTCTCAAGCGCAATATCCATGTGATTGCAAGAAAACATGCCCGAACATATCGTCATGTGAAGAAGCGCAGTACCTGCTTAATGTATGTGGTTGCACTGCTCGAGATGGGGATAAAGATGGTATAGCATGTGATGGGCCGCCCCTCAGTTGCCAGTAATGACTCAAGTGAGATGCGCTACTTGACGGGTTGGCGTGCTTTGGGATATATACAGAACATGTTAGTCAGAGCAAACGTTACTAATCAGGCCCAGAATCAACGGCAGTAACTGCAGGTTGGTTTTGTGTGCACTGTTTTGACCAAGACCAGCCACAGGGCTGGTTTTTTGTTTTTTATGCCAAAACCTACAACACAAGAATTCTCTATCAAAGACGTTGCGCAAGTTGCAGGACTTGCCAAGCTCTCTCTCTCCGAAGAAAAAATGACTACACTATACGAGCAGTTCCGCGGCATACTTAATCTGATGCGAGAGTTGGGTGAGGTCGACACGGATCAGGTCTCGCCAACTGCACAGGTTACCGGACTGTCCAATGTATTTCGCGAGGATGTGGTTGGAGAGAGTTTATCGCAAGAGGAGGCATTATCTCAGGCACCAGAACACGAACAAGGGCATTTCAAGATAGCTGCTGTTTTTGCAGATGATCCGTACGAAGTATGAACAGTGATACTGGTATACCAACAATCAAAAGCCTGCACGACGAATTAGTTGCACAAAGCCAAACCAGTGTTGGGTTGGTTGAGGCAAGCTTTCGTGTAATAGAGGAGCATGACGAGGTCGTTAACAGTTTCATAGACACATACAAAGATACGGCGTTAGAGCATGCTCATAGTATAGATCGGCGGTTCAAGGCAGGAGAAGACTTGTCTGCGCTCGCGGGTATTCCGTTCTCTGTCAAAGATGCGTTTAGTGTACAGGGTATGTTTACGAGAAGTGCCTCAAAGGTTTTGGAGGGGTACCGTGCCTTATTTACGGCGACGCCGATCGGACGTTTGCTAGAACGTGGTGCTATTTTACTGGGCAAAAACAATCAGGATGCATTCGGGTTTGGCAGCTCTACCGAACATTCGGATTATGGTACTACGGTTAATCCTTGGCATACGGATATGGTGGCAGGGGGCTCCAGTGGGGGGTCAGCTGCAGCAGTGGCTGCTGGCATGGGGGTATTTTCCATAGGTGAAGACACCGGTGGCTCTATTCGCTTGCCTGCTAATTTTTGCGGTGTCAGTGGGCTCAAAGTAACCTATGGTCGGGTATCTCGATATGGTGCGGTTGCGTTTGCATCCTCATTGGATACGGTTGGACCAATTGCACGGTCTGTAGAAGACATTGCGATCATTATGGAGGCTATTGCAGGTAAGGACGAATATGATGCGACGACCCTGCCCCACCCTGTGCCTTCTTACACTGATTTGCTTTCACAACGGGCTGATCTGGCAGGCTTGACGTTCGGAGTGCCGGAGGAGTTTATCGGAGATACGGTTGATGGTGAGATTCGGGAGGCGTTTGAACGAGCGGCTGATGTATTGGTTGCTCAGGGTGCAGTACGAAAAGACGTATCCATGCCGTTTACCAAGCATGGTGTCGGCGCATACTATGTTACTGCGCCAAGCGAGGCCAGTTCTAATTTGAGCCGATATGATGGTATCAGATACGGGTTTTCTGATCGTACAGGCAATTCATTAGAGTCAACATATACCAAAAGCCGAACACAAGGTTTTAACGATGAAGTACAACGTCGGGTGATGCTGGGGACGTATGCATTATCTGCAGGGTACTATGATGCATATTTTAACAAGGCACAACAGATCAGGACATTGATGAAACAAGAGTATGAGGACGTATTTAACGAAGTGGACTTTTTGCTTGCTCCAGTGGCACCGGTCTTGCCGTTTAAGATCGGCGACAAATCACAAGATCCGCTTGCACTATGGCTTATTGACGTATTCACGATTCCGGTTAATATTGCAGGGGTACCGAGCCTGGCCATGCCGTGCGGGTTTAGTACGGGCAACCTGCCTATTGGTATGCAGGTGATCGGACCGCAGTTGTCGGAGGATCTGTTATTGCAGATAGGGTATGTGTATCAGAAGGAAACTGATTGGCACGAAAAACAACCAGAGTTGTTGAGCGCCAATATCTAAGTACTAAGCACTAAATACTAAACAAACTACAAGCAATAAGTTTTTAAATTTTAAACTTTGTTATTTCGTGCTTGTTTAGTATTTAGATATTAGAATTTAGAAATTTGTTTTATGGTAACTATTGCAAACATCAAACAGCATGAAAATGAGACAGTCACTCTCCGTGGGTGGCTTTATAACAAACGCAGTAGCGGCAAGATTCATTTCTTGCAGGTACGTGATGGATCAGGATTCATCCAGTGTGTAGTTGATGAAAGTGCAGTGTCAGCACAGACCGCAGGATATGCCCAACAGTTGACGTTGGAATCATCGTTGTATATCACCGGCACCGTAGTCAAAGACACCCGGTCAACACTGGGGTTTGAGTTACAAGTTACAGACATTACCCCAGTCCATATCGTTACTGAAGAATATCCCATTGGCAAAAAAGAACACGGCCCGGATTTCCTCTTATCCAACCGCCATCTCTGGTTGCGTACCCCCACGCAGTGGGCGGTTCAACGTATCCGCTATCACACATTCATGGCGTTGACATCCTTTTTCGACGCTCAAGGCTATGTACGATTTGACTCGCCAATATTTACTCCTAATGCGTGTGAAGGCACCACGGAGCTGTTTGAAGTCGACTTCTTCGGTACTCCTGCATACTTGAGCCAGTCAGGCCAGTTATACCTAGAAGCAGCGATTGCGTCTTTGGGCAAGGTATATGACTTTGGCCCAGTATTTCGTAATGAAAAATCCAAGACCCGCCGCCACCTCAACGAGTTTTGGATGTTGGACGCTGAGGCTGCGTTCATGGAATTAGATGAAATGATGAAGTTTCAGGAAGATCTGGTCATGTACGTGATCGAGTATATGCTTACTCACGCCACTCAGGAATTTGAGATACTTAAGCGCGATACAGCGGCGTTTTCTAACATCACACGGCCGTTTGAACGCTTACATTATGATGACACGATTAACAGGCTTCGCGAACTAGGTTCGGATATTCAATGGGGAGAAGACCTTGGCAATGATGA
>CAZQWJ010000027.1:0-13387 GCA_964597265.1 uncultured Candidatus Saccharibacteria bacterium | reverse complement strand
TCGTGCCGGTGGCATCGGGCAGTGTCCACGTGTGAGTACCACCAAGTGTGGCCGCAGTCAATTGCCCCACGTTACTGTTATTGTTGAAATACAGTGAGTTCCCCGTACCACCACTCGTGAATGCCGCGCCTGTTGTCACATCTCCCACTGCAGTGATATCCCCAGCACCTATACCGGTAACATCGACACAACGCCACTCCCCTCCGATCGCATCCCACGCCAAGACATTATCATCGCTACAACCGCCCAACAACCGCAAACCGTTTGCATCAACCTCAAGTCCAGAGTTACTTGCAATCGTGGCGGTTGTGCCGGTGGTTGTGACGTCCAGCGCAATGTTGACTTCGCTGCTGCCGCCTGATGTGGTGAGGGCAAACGGGGTAAGGAAATCCAGCGTATCAGCAGTATCACTCAACAACACATCGTTTTCTTTGATATTGATAATCGCGCTTGTCGCGCCTGAGTCATTCGAACATTCCCACATGTCAGTCGTTTCGTTCCATTTGAGGATTTGGCTATTACCACAACCTTGTAACAGAGTAAGCCCCGAAGCCAATACCTCTAACCCGGAACTTGACGCGGTCGTGGATGAAAGACCATCTGCTGCAGTAGTCAAAGCTAACGTCAAAGCTCCAGACGAAAGCTGCAACCCATCGCCGGTAAAGTCAGATATGGCATCTCCATCAAGTATTACACTCGTCCTAATACTTACATTGCCGTTATTATTGACCGTGAATAAATCGGTGCCGGTTGACGTTTCGACCACAAAGATATCGTTGGTTTGTGTAGCATTACCTTGCACCAGAAGCTGGATCTGGTCGGCGTTTCCGTCTATTGCTAACTTACTCGCGAGTGAAGACGTGCCACCGATCACCACTTCGTTCAGTGTGTCAGCTAAATAGATGAAGCCAGTATCTTGAGACCATTTAGAACTCCCCACCCCAATGGCTGCGTCAAAATCAGCAAGTACACCTTGCACTGTTAGCGCTGAAGAATTGCTAAATTCATCAAACACTCCAATAAGACTCGCTCCTGAGGTCACATTAGACCCACCGGTATCGCTCAGACCAATACCGCCAAGAATCAAATCACCAGCTAGCGCAAGCGTACCTTCAGAAACATCGACAAAAAATGCAGCTGTCGCATCGATTCCTCCCAACGCAAAATCATCAGTTGTTGACGTCAAATAGGTAACCCCTCCCCCATCGGTAAACAAGCCCGTGATCGGATTCCAACTAGTCCCATCAAAAACAACCAACGCATTATCGTCCGTATCGTAGGCAAGAAAACCTCCACCACTAGTAGGATTAGTAAATGTCGTAGCCTGTGGCAACCTCAAACCTTGCGGGGCCGAATCATTATGAGCAATCGCTGACAGATCAAGAAGCGTCCCATCAGCAAACGAAAGCGTTCCGGATGTGTACGTATCGCTTGTGTCCGAACGCAAAAATTGGAACGCGTGCAGCCCATCGACCAAGTCTGCATTGAGTCCTCCTCCGGGTCCTTCAGACTTGCTTGATAGCATTCCCCCAATAACTGTTACCACGCCGTTTGTAGACAACGAAGAGATGTGTACGTCACCACCCACAGATACGGTGGCTAGCGGACTAGCAGTCCCAATGCCAAGCCGCTTACTGGCATCATCCCAGAATAAATTGCTTGCATCCTGGGCAAAATTGCTGCCATTGCCAAAAACCACTCCACCGGCTGTCACACTCGCGCCATCCAAAAAATTCAATTCATCACTAGACGCAGTAAGCCCGGACAAAGCGTTCAATTCTTCTGCACTCGCAGTAACAACATCTCCATCTATTTGAAAAACGCCTGCGAGATTAAGTGTCCCAGTGTAGGTAATAAAATCGGCAAGAGAATTATTCGATAATGTGCCTACTACATCGCCGGTCAGATCCAAACTATCTTCGAGAGTGGTTTCGGTCACATCATCAATCGCCAATAATTGATACATGGTGCCAATGCCCGTAAATGTGAGCGTGGGGGTTTCGGTGCCACCCTCCAGTTGAGAAATTCCGGTTACGTCCAGATCACCAGCAACCGAAAGATTCTGTTCAGCAAAAGCGTTTTCCAAAAAAGTAACCGGTTGATGAAATATAGCAGGGAGATTGACATTAAAAGTCCAACTGCGTGAACCATCCCCTTCTGCCAAAACTGTAGGCATACCAATTTGGATCCCCGTGTTTTCTTCATCTCCACGCAAGGCATGCAAAATATCATCCACATATCCATGTCGTTGAGCAAAGGTAAACACACTCCCTGCCATGAGGAAAAACAACACTGCCGCGGCAAATATGGCCAGAGGTCTGAGAGATGTCTTAGTCGGTAATGATGAAGAGCCGGACGGGGCCACGCGAGACCAATAAGATTGAGGGTTTTGAGGGGCGGGCGAAGCGGTAGTACTACGAGGGTGTCTTTCGACTATCTTGCTTATCTTAGATGAAGACAGGGTTTCTTTTAAGGCGAGCACATCACCCAACAGGTATACCCTATAATTATTAGCATCTCTTTGGGATTTGATACGCCCACTTTGTTCCAACCTTCTCAAGCTTGAAGGGGAAATTTTTAATAGTCTTGCTGCCTCTGTTACGCTCAGCTTCGTATTATTTTGAAAGTTGTAATTATTTTGGCCTGCAGGGGCAGTTTTATCTCCCATCGTATCTTTACCGAAACCTGTTATAACAATGTTTGGTAAGCGTATATCTATCATAGTAAAAAAATATCACAGACTCGTCAACAAACACTTTTGGGAGATATATGTATGTAAAACGTCTACATCAGAATGCTATACCTATAGTATCAAAGGTGGGTACGGTCAGGAGCTAGGAGTTAGTAGCTAGAAGATAGTGAGGAGTTCTGCATGCCGGAGAGCTCTCAGACCAAACCATGCTGTTCGAGGTGTAACCGAGAACTACTCACCACAAGACTTCTCACCTCGTTCGAAGAATAAATCTGAATTTACTGTTCGAGCGTATGCGAGAACTATCTCGTCCCGCCATCCCGACCAGTAGCCTGCCCGTCATCCTCAGCTTGCCTACCCGTCATCCCGAGCTTGCCTGCCTGTCATCCCGAGCTTGTCGAGGGATCTCATGTACTAAGATTCAGATCTCTCCACTTCGGTCGAGATGACGGGTACAGAAGGCCCGAGATGACGGGTGCAGAAGGGCCGAGATGACGGGTGCAGAAGGGCCGAGATGACGGGTACGGTTACATCCATAGTAGTTAGTCATCCCAACCCTCTCGACTACACTCGGGATGACGACAGATGGTGTGTCCTAACTTCGAAAAACTAACTTCTGCCAGCCCTCATACATTACCAAACCCTTACCTGTAGGCATTTGACAATCTTTACGAAATCACCAGCACGCATGACACAAGTCTGCTATCCAACACAACCCCTACCTTATATACCGTACTCCACGTTGACTCCTAGATTGTTTGACAGTACTCTTTTAATAGTATGCAACGACGGATTATTTTTATTCTGGTAGTGTTGTCGGGTATTTTTTTCCTACCTTCAACACTGTACGCGCAGGATGCCACACTTGATGTGGCTATCGAAATAGATCTTGGCGATGTCCAAGCGAGCTCTGGTAGTGTCGTATCTTACCGTGATGGAGTGTATATGCTCAGCGCTATTGAATACGATGAGAATATCGCGGGCATAATTTCCTCAAGTCCTGGATTATACCTTGATGACACGGGGCTTGATTCCGCTTATATAATGACTTCCGGCCAGATTGCAGTCCGTGTATCCAATGCTAATGGCGAGATTCGTAAAGGAGATTTTTTGACCTCCTCAAACAATCCTGGCATCGCACAAAAAGCAACCCAAACAGGTCAGGTACTGGGAGTGGCACTGGAGGATTTCACCGGCCAAACAGAAGGCACGGTCCTGACGCATGTAGATATACGCTCTCAAATCATCTCTCAGGATATAGACCCCAATGTGCGTGTCAATCTGCTAGAAGCGTTGCGGTTAGGGCTTGAATCCCCTTTTCTTACACCAGTTGCGTCGCTCCGATATATTCTAGCGGTGCTGTTGGTCATCGCAGCTTTTATCATTGGGTTTGCTTCGTTTGGGAGAATTTCCGGTTCAGGTATTGAAGCGCTGGGAAGAAACCCACTCGCAAAAAGAGCCATCCAACTTACCATTGTCTTCAATTTTGCATTGACAGCGTTTATTATGTTTATCGGGTTAGCATTAGCATATCTCGTGCTGATATTATAAACTGATTGTATATGGTCCAAGACCCACTGCTCCTACTAATAACACTTGGATTTATTTTTCTATCGCTCGTACTATTTGTTCTGGTATTCATGTCATTTTACAGCTTGCTCAACCGATGGCTGCGATACCTGCAAGCACAGCGTGAAAAAAACGAAGAAGAAATCATCAACCACGCCTATGATAAGGCGGCCAACATCATCGAATCAGCCAAAAAAGAGTCACTAGATGTTCTCGAAAAAGCCAATCGTCGGGCACAAAAGACACTCCTTAAAGCCAAGGTATTTACTGAAGAGACTAGAAACGACTGGGAGGCTTCGCTTGCAGATGTTTCTAACAACTACAACCGATCTTTTGAAGATAGTACCCAAAAACTACTCGATTTTTACAAACAGCTCATTGCCCAGCAAGAAGATCAAAGCCTGAAGGTATTCAACAAAGCCTCCTCCGCATTGGAAAATCAAGCAATTAAAGAAATTCAGTCGTTTGAAGAAAAACTGGAGGACGAAACCCAGGGTTTCGAAGAACGACTGTATGCCGAAACCGTCAATGCCCAAAAACAAATAGATGAAAAGCTCAACCAAAAGTTTGAGCAGATGGAAAAAGAGCTCGAAGAGTACAAGGCCCACCGAATACAACAAATTGATGAGTCCATTACCCCACTCATTGGCCATGTCGCAAAAGAAGTCCTGGGTAGTACCATCAACTATGACCAGCACAAACAACTGATTTTGGAATCTCTACATACAGCTAAGGAACAACAACGTGCCCATGAACAGAGCTAACACCCTCCGCACCACATTGGAACTTCAGGTCATGTTTGATGCCATTGAAGATCTCAAAACCGCTTTATTCAGGCAAAATGTTACTGACATACAGCAACTACTACAATCTGCTATACCAGAAAAAGTATACGAATATCTAAACAACAACTATGACCTCTCAACCATCATGACAAAAGAAGCGCTTGATCAAACACTTACAGAACTCAAAACCCAGCTTGAAAAACTCCGACCTGTGCATGTAACTATTGCTATCGATCCAACAGACGAACTGATCGAGGAAATATTTCAAGCAGTGAGCGAAAACTGGGGTGATGGCTACATCCTCAACATTACCATCGATAGAGATATTATCGGAGGAAGTATCATTATTATTGATGGCCACTATTACGACTTCTCGCTGGAAGAGAAAATCGACCAATATCTCAAGGAAAACAATCCGCTCACAACAACACAAACATATGTATAACGACTTTCAGGCATATCTCAACAAACATGGTGAAATCGGTATAGTTGAAGGGGTCAACCACCCTATTGTTACGGTGTCCGGCTTACCCACTATCCACCCGGAGGAAATAGTAGTTTTTGAAGATGGCACCGCAGGCCAGGTATTTTCGGTGTATCAAGACAATGTTGAGATCCTTGTCTATTCGAACACTCCCCAGGCCGTGGGAGCAAAAATAACTCGCACTGGCAAGGTCCTCGAGATCGCAGTAGGAGATGTGCTGCGAGGGAAAACAGTCAACGGCTTAGGAGAATCGAATGGAGCAGACATCACTACCGAAGAATTGCGTAGTATCCATACCGTACCACCAGGGATCGACGCACGTACAAAAATTACCCGCCCATTTGTCACAGGGGTTACTATGATAGACTTATTGATACCCCTTGGCAAAGGACAAAGAGAATTGATAATAGGTGACAGAAAGACCGGCAAGACACAGTTTCTTTTGCAAACCATCATTACACAAGCACAGGAAGGAGCATTGTGTATTTACACTGGTATCGGCAAAAAAAAATCCGAGATCAAACGTATTGAGTCGTTTCTGGAAGCACGAGGTATACGAGACAAAACCATCATCGTCGCATCAACATCGGCAGATCCCATTGGTCTTATCTACCTTACCCCCTACACTGCTATGACCATTGCAGAATATTTCAAGGATCAAGGACAGGACGTTTGTCTAATCCTGGATGATCTTACAACACATGCCAAATTTTATCGAGAGATTTCCCTCTTGGCAGGACGTTTTCCTGGACGGAGCTCATATCCTGGAGATATGTTCTATGCTCATGCACGACTCCTGGAACGTGCTGGCAATTTTAAACAGCAAGGTGATACAGAGGCTGCAATCACCTGCCTTCCTATCGCCGATACCGTCGAGGGTAATATCTCAGGCTATATCCAGACCAACCTTATGTCTATTACAGACGGTCACATCTTTTTTGACTCTGACCTGTTTACCCAAGGGCGTCGGCCAGCAGTTAACTATTTTCTGTCAGTCACTCGCGTCGGGCGCCAAACACAGTCCTCCATCCGTTGGGGTATCAACCGTGAGCTCAACACATTCCTTGGCTTTTTGGAGAAGACTGAGAGTTTTGTCCATTTTGGCGCAGAACTCAACGAGGGTATCACGACATTGCTATCTATGGGCGAAAAGATAAACAGCTTCTTTAATCAACACATGAACGTTGTATTGCCAATCAATCTGCAAGTCATTCTTTTTAGTATGATCTGGGTAGGTACCTGGCAAACCACGGACAAAGGTACAATGAATTCTGACATCCAACAGATTGTAAACAAGTACGAACGCGATGAAACATATCGAAACTACCTGGTGGGAATGATCAACGAGGCTAATGATTTTAATGATCTGCTGGGTAAAATAAGCAAGGCAAATACCCAGATCGTACAACAAGCAAAAACATAACTATGACGAACCAAAAAAATATCAATCAAGAAATAATGGGGTTGGCGAGTTTGCAGTCTATCATCCAGACGTACCAGGAGATTGCTGCCACACGGATGCAGCGGGTAAAAGACTCCGTGTTACACAACCGTAATTTTTTGGCTGACCTGCAGGCGATTTATCTAGAATTGCGCTATTCGTACGTGCGCGAACTAGGCAAGATTATCCAGCAGCGCAAACGTCACAATGCTAGTGACTCTGACTACTCTATTCTTACTCGTACAAAAGGCTCAGTGGCAGTATTCCTCTCTGCTAATACCAAACTGTATGGAGATATCATTCGTAAGACATTTAACCTGTTCCACGAAGAAATAAACCACGACTCATCAGATATTGTCATCGTCGGAAAGGTCGGCCTGCAAATGTATAAAGAAGCAAAAATTGAAAAGCCTTATACATATTTTGAATTAAAAGATGGGCTGGTTGAAGAGTCTGAGTTTCGTAAGGTTATCGACCATATCAACCAGTACAATCGTATTCGCGTTTTTCACGGAAAATTTGAAGACATCCTTTCACAACTCCCCACAGAAACAGCTATTTCTGGAGATAATCCTGATCTACTGCGCGAAACAGAATCAACCGATACACAACCAGCAACACAACGTGCCCTATACTTGTTTGAACCATCGCTCGAAGACATTTTGATCTTTTTTGAAACTGAGATTTTGGCCTCCATTCTCAAACAAACTGTTGATGAGTCAAGCTTGAGTAAGTTTACCTCCCGAATGATCAGTCTGGACGCTATTGTCGAAAACATCACCACGGAACTCAAAAAAGCAGAATTTACCCAGCAATGGATAAAACACAAAGAATTGAATCGGAAACAGCTTGATTCGCTTGCCGGATTGTCGCTGTGGACCCAATAATATGATGCAGGAAGAACTACAACAACAAGCACAACATACCGAAGGCCGCATCGTTGGCATCCGAGGACAGATTGTAGAAGTGGTGTTTCGTTCAGCCTACCAGCCGCGCGTGGGCAATATCTTGTATCTCAAAGACAATCCACTCGTTAAACTGCAAGTAGTCAAAACTGCAGGCCATAACCTGTATTTTTGTATCTCCCTCTCCCCTACTTTCGAGTTTTATCGTACAGCTAGAGTCGTAGACACTCAGCAACCGCTCACATTCCCTGCAACAGCAAACATACTTGGACGGGCTATTGATATTTTTGGAACACCTGTTGATGGCAAAGGCGAGCTTACGCATGAACATGTACGAAGTATTTACAACGAACCTCCACCATATGAGGAAATTACCACCAAACAGGAAGTGCTCGTAACTGGGATTAAAGTGGTTGATCTATTTGCACCGATCATAAAAGGCGGTAAAGTAGGGTTTCTAGGGGGTTCTGGCGTAGGTAAAACAATATTGCTAACCGAGGTTTTGCACAACATTATCAACCTGGATAAAGAAAATACGGTGTCCGTTTTCTCGGGAGTTGGCGAGCGTACCAGGGAAGGCCAGGAACTCTATCAAGAACTCGAAAGTACCGGCGTATTGGCATCAGTTTCGATGGTTTTTGGCGCGATGGGTGCAAGTCCTTCCCTACGATTTCTTACCGCAATGGTATCGGTTGCTGTGGCAGAATATTTTCGTGACGACCACAAAAAGAACGTTCTATTTTTTATAGATAACATGTTTCGATATGCACAGGCAGGAAATGAGCTTGCCATGTTGATGAACACGATTCCATCTGAGGATGGGTACCAGGCAACACTAACCTCAGAAATCGCCTCTATCCACGAACGCCTCGTTGGCAATACGACTGCAGATATTACAACATTCGAAGCAATCTATGTTCCGTCGGATGACATTCTGGATCAGGCAGTACAGTCGATTTTTGATTATCTTAACTCTGCTATCGTCTTGTCGCGTGACGTGTATCAAGAAGGACGGCTCCCTGCGGTTGATATTTTGGCCTCTGATTCTTCTGCCTTAAACCTCGACGTGGTAGGTATTAACCATTACGAAACCACACTGGAAGCAAAAAGCCTACTTCAAAAAGCAACCTCTCTGGATCGAATCGTATCACTCGTCGGTGAGGCTGAACTTTCTCAGGAAGATCAAGTTACCTACCAACGCGCCAAAAAGCTCAAAAACTTCATGACTCAAAACTTCTTTGTGGCCCAGAATCAAACAGGCAAACCCGGCGTGTTCGTACCTCTGGAAAAAACTATTCAGGATGTCCATGATATCTTGTCGGGCAAATATGACGAAGTACCAGACAGCAAGTTCCTTTTTGTAGGAAGTGCTGAAGAAGCAGTCAATGGCAACTGAAACACCCTCCTCAGTCCCTCTACTGCGAGTATTCGTCCGCAGCCGAAACCGGACCTTTTTTGAAGGACCAGCATTGGCTATTACTTCCAACAATGAAAGAGGTATTTTTGACATCCTGCCATTTCATGCTAATTTTATCTCGCTTATTAACGATTACATCGAGATCTCTCTACCAAACGGTGACAAACAACGAATTGATATCGACAAAGGCCTGCTACGGGTAACCGACGATACAGTTGATGTGTATCTGGAGATTCAAAAAGAATAATCTATTTAATTATTCTCTGTTTGTGGAAGCGGAGTAGGTGTGGCAGTAGGAACAGGAGTTGTGGCAGCAGTAGGTGTCTCGGTTGGTGTGAATGTTTCTTGTACGTCCTCTTCTTCTTCAACCTCGATAGGATCAGGTAGTTCTGGTTCAGGCAAATTGCCTTGTTCAGAGAGCCTTCGTACTTCCTCTAACAAATCAGATGCCTGCTGATAGTCGTTGCTATCCGGTGACACTAGACCGAGTGTTGCTTCTAACTCTCGAATAGCCAGATCGTAACGGCCAGCCTCCTGGTATAAGACCGCTAGGTTAAAATGGCCATTGGCAAAGTCAGGCTTCAGCCGAATTGCATCCTGAAAGGCGGCCTCTGCGCGCAACAAGTTTGTCGCCCGTGTGTCAGGTGCCGAAGGGATTTCATTTCCGGGAGGATCCCCTTGCGTTCCATCTTCAATCGGTGCTTCTATAGCCAACCGCAAGAAAAGTCCACCCAGATCTACACGTAGTTGCGGATCCTGTGGTGCCAAAATAATAGCCTGTTGGAACGCGTGCAATGCCCAGGTGTCAGCACCACGGGCAACTCCCAAAAGGCTTTGGTACACGCGGCCTCGTATCTGCCAGTTGAGTGCATTGGTCGGATACAATACTTCAGTAATGATTCGTACTTCCCTGATAGCTTGCTGGATAAGGGTAACAACATCTTGCCGCTCTGTATCGGTCAATGACTCGCCTCTTTCCGACGCAACCAGTTGCGCAACGCTAATATTGGTATTAGCGTATGCTCGACGATACGCATCACGCCTTGGATTGTACTGGATTGCCGCGCGCTGTGCGTCATAAATGTCTCGTACTGGGGCATTATTAGCCAAATGTTGTGCAGATTGAGCAAAAGCAAGATTACTCTGTACATCTCGCAGTGTATAGTACCCCCCTACTCCAGCAATAATAAACAACGCTACGCCAATAAAAAGCGGCAAGTACTGTGGTTGGTCAGATTCATCAGTCGCAAACGTTTTACCTCGTGCAGGGAGGAGTTTTTCACTAACTAACTGCAGGTTAAGATTTACCTCTTCGACTATATCCGTACTCTCATCCAGCTTGTTCACCAGCATCCAGAGTGTAAGTACGATAAAGAACACACCGGCAATAGCTACCGTGGATGACATGAACAGGAACAATACCAGAGTACCCAACACAATGAGGACAATGGGTAGTTTAATGGCTGATATAAGCGGATCAACTGTTCCGGTCGACTGTTGACCTTCCGCCATGCTGGCTATATTTTTCCTCGCTGTCGCGATAATGCGTACGACCAAAAGTACGAGAGCCGCAATGCCTACCAGACCCATTGTGGTCATCCATGTCAGATACTCACTACCTGAGTTATGAAAAACCAGATTCCACGAATCAGTCTGGTTAATTGCCGTTGACCGATAGGCCCGATATGCTGTGCTGTATGTCGAAGGACCTGTACCAAATAATGCATTGTCACGCACTGCCGAAGAAGCAATGCGCCATGACTCTGTTAGATCCAGATTGACTGGCATGGTAACCCGTGCAGGAATTACCGGCAGATACTGTCCCAACCATGCAACCAATGCCAAACCGGTAATCAACAGCCCTACAAGGGATAGGACCATTGACGGAGCAGTATTTGTGGCGGCCGCTGCATCGTTTCTTGCTTTCATAAAATATCGGAACATGAAAACGAACAACACAAACGCCACGCCCAATACATATATTGCCGAAAACGCATTCCCTGCAGGAGAAAAACCATCAACTGCCCACAGCTGTAACATACGTAATGAAGAAAGTCCTCCGCGCTGAACGATACCATCCAGCAGATTCAGATAAGAAACCAAGCTAATACCCGCAACGATAACGCTTGAAATGAGAAAGGCGGCAACCAGCCTATAAAATGCACGTGTCGTTTGTACCGCGGTTGCTAGTATGTAAAAAATCACAATCAGAGCCAAAAATTCAGCCAACGTCCAGTGCCAGATATTAAATTCGCCAAACAGTGACGTGTTTACGCTAACTGATTGCCACGTGGTCAAAACAAACGCAACCCCAATGAGCAGAAAAAACATATCAAAGGGTGTCCTAACCAATGTAAACTTCTTGCTTACCAACGCGCGAATACTCCACAATGCCAGCAGTACCGTGGCAGTACACATGGTGAGTACTATCTTTGGATATTCGACAAACTCCGTAGTCGATGTAAGATAAAAGAGAGGAAACAGGAAGATAAAAACGATTCCAATGCTCACCGTAAGTCTGTCCAGAAGGGCAACGATCGGTTGATTATTCTCGGTGAGTGTAGTTTGATTACGTACCATAATATACAGCTCGTTTTGGAATAATATCACAACCCTTCCAAAAAAATCTACCCCGATCTTTTTACAAAAAACGGATCACATCATACACCGTGATAACAGCCATAAGTCCCAACAAAACAATGATTCCAACGAGGTGAACCCACTGTTGCACTTTATTGCTCAACCTGTGCCCAACGATCATTTCTCCCAACACAAACACCACTCGGCCACCATCAAGCGCCGGAAACGGTAGCACATTGATAACCGCCAAATTCATCGAGATCAACGCAATAAACTGCGCAAACGACACCCATCCCTGTTTGACAACCTCCTGCGAAATAACTGCAATACCTATAGGACCGGCAACATCCGTTGGCGCAATCCCTCGTGCCAGATTGGCCGCTAGATTACGCAACCCATCAAGCATCAATCCTACAAGCCTGACTGACTCAACCACTGCTTCCTGAGGCACTGCATACCATGCGACCGGCTCAAATATAGGAAAAACCACCAGCGCGATATGTACCCCAAGCGATCCTGTTTGTTCGTCAAAATAGTCTGCCGGTATCACCGTGGTGTATTCAGCATTCGCGCGAGTTTCCAGATCATCCTGGTTACGCACTATTTGTAATGTGAGTGGCGTATCTAGATGCCCTCCGACAACGGTACGAAATTCTTCCAATGTTGTAACTTCAAAAAACTCCTCCTGCCCATCGGGTTTGAGACCGGTAATATACATACCCTTGACCAAACCCGCCGCTTCCGCCGGACTATCAGGCAATATCTCCTCTAGTAATACTGCATAATGAGGTGCAGGTTTGCCAACGGTAGTAAAAATAATGCCCATCAGCGCAACACCTATCGCAAAATTCATGAATACTCCCGCCAACAAAATGAACAACTTTTGCAGGTTACTCTTTGCAAAAAATGCTCGCGACTCGTCAATTTCTCCCGACTCACTCCCCTCTTCCCCATACAGTCGGACAAATCCTCCTATAGGTAACAATCCTATCGAATAGCGCGTTTCACCAATCTGTCTGGAAAAAATTCTCGGCGGCATGCCAATGGAAAACTCCTGCACCCAAACACCGGTCAACTTGGCCGCGATAAAATGCCCCAGCTCATGGACAAAAATAAGAAATGATAAGACAAGGATAAACCCAATCACGCCTAGCATCGGTATATTGTAGTGGAAAACGTAGTCAAGTGGTAGGGGTAGCATAGGCGATTAGCCGTTGGCTTTTATGAGTTTATGAGTAGGATTAGTCATCCTTGCGCAATGCAGGTCCAATGACTCTCGGTAGGAGGATCCAGGGTGCTTACTATCTGGATTCCCTGCCTGCGCAGGCAGGCAGCATTCGCTGGAATGACTGAAACGGGGTGCTAGTGGAACACCTCGTTCTTTGTCATCCCTGCAAGTTTTGTCATCCCTGCGTAAGCAGGGATCCAGAGAGTACTTGAAAAAGAGGCTTCGACTCCCGGAGTCGGGCCTTGGTATGGTGGGCTGAAACAGGGCTTCAAAACATAAAAAGCCC
>CAZQWJ010000026.1:0-14415 GCA_964597265.1 uncultured Candidatus Saccharibacteria bacterium | reverse complement strand
TTAGGCTTTTTGCCTGATCGCAGGCGCATGGCAGGATCAGTTTTTTCAAGCATGGTTGCCAGTTCTTCCAACGTTGTCCAGGCAAATGGCCATGGACAAAAGGCCCTGATCGCACGTTCAATATACTCGGCAGGCATGTCTGCGGTGATGAAGGCATCGTCAGTTTTTATCAATGTAGTACGGTCAAAGCGACCGGACGGGGTGGTGAATGTAGCTTGGGTATGGTCTTGTGGAATAGGGGAGAGGGTGGCGTTTGTGTAACCGGTAAGTACGGTTTCTAGATCGTCGGCGGCCAGTCGGAATAGCCGGTGATACAGCACGTCGGTGGTTTCCTCACCAGTGAGCGGAACGTCTTTTTGCCATACGGTATCGCCGCTATCCATTGCGGGTTCACTCTGTGCGCGCATCTCCAAAAATGTGTAGGTCGCGGTATCCAATCCGTGTAGGATAGTGTATTGCACTGGACTGGCACCTCTGTATGCCGGCAGCTTGCTAAAGTGGATGTTGAGTATTGAGTGTTTGGGCAGATCGATGAAACGTTGCGGAATCATCAATCCATAGTCCGAAACGATACCTATGTCGGGCTGTAATTCGTAAAGTGTGTTAAAAAGTTGATCGACTTCTCCCTTTTTCAGTGTAGTGGGGGTAAATATTTTTGTATTAGTGTGCTGTAACAGCTGGTGGTAATGTGATTTGGGTTTGGTGATGACCGCGACAAGATCAAACAGGCTATTGTGCAACAGCGCTTCAACAATGGGGGTGGAGTATTGGGATGTGCCGAAGAAGATAACTTTAAGAGGCATGGTAGTTTATAGTTCTCACCTTCGGTTCGAACGGTAAGACATTATCAATTATACCCCCCAAACGACGCCTTATTGCGACGGATAGGCTTTGTGGGGGAATCTGACTTTCACTGGACGAGATCTCTCCACTACGGTCGGGATGACGGGCAGGATGATCTCGCATTTTGGGCAACACGCTGTCTGCTTTGTGTCGGTTAGATCTCCAAGATCCTAGGTTCGGTTCCTTCTTTGATCTCGTAGATTTTTTGGCCTTGATGCAAGGCGCGATCAGTGAACAAGATGCCATCCAAATGATCTATCTCATGTTGTACGACCACGGCATTGTCTTTTTCAAAATCCATGACCAACGGCTCTGTATCTTGTTCAAACGTTTCTAACGTATGAAAGCGCACAGTAACCTGATGTGCGCGTTCGACAAACGCATACACATTGGGCAGGCTCAGGCAGCCTTCCAACATAGTACGCTCGGGGTCGTCTTGCAGCGTGGTGAGTTCTGATGCCGTGACGATTTCTGGATTGATAAACACTGTTGGAGCCGGATGCTCTTGTGTTGTGCTGGTGCCGTCTTTGTATATGCGAGCGACAAAAATCCGCAGTGTTGTATCTATCTGATTGGCAGAGAGCCCAATGCCGATATCGCCGGCTGCGTCCAGCGTGTCTATAAGATCTGTCACCAATCCGGCGAGGTCTTTTTTGTCCGATACCGGTAAAGACGCGACACGCAGGGTAGGATGGTTGTTGGTTATAATAGTTTTAACTGCCATAATGGTAGTAGTATCGTCATTTCGAGTTTATCGAGAAATCTATCTTATGTAACGAGCACATTTTACCTCTTTCCGACTGTTTATCATATAATAACAAGAATGAAACCCAAAAGAAGCAAGCTGCGATCATTCGGCAAAAAAGTTTCTCTTCCTGCAGGTCTGAATCCTTTCTCTTATTTTTTTCTGGAACTGGCGATTGATTTGGGAACGGCTAACACACGTATTCATGTCAAAAATAAAGGCATCGTCATGCAGGAACCTACGGTCATTGCCCAGCAACTCAAGACTGGCGCTATCGTGGCTGTTGGTAGCCAAGCGGAGCAAATGGTTGGTCGGGCGCCTAAGAACATGAATATTTCGCGGCCGTTGGCACATGGTGTGATATCCGATTTCGATATGATACAAGCGCTGCTTGGGGTCTTTTTTGAAAAGCTTCGTCATCGTCCAGGAAGTATGCCGTTTTTGCCTAAGTTTCCTAAGGTGCTCATTGGGATTCCGGCAGGCGTAACTGAGGTAGAACGCAAAGCGGTGATTGATGCAGGGTTGGCAGCAGGTGCCCGACGGGTGGTTATTGTAGAAGAACCTATTGCGGCTGCCATCGGGGCAGGGCTTCCGGTGAGCCAGGCGACTGCGAGCATGATTTTGGATATTGGTGCGGGTACGTCAGAAATAGCCATTGTGTCAGGAGGAGGGATTGTTACCAGTCGTTCGCTGCCGGTTGCGGGCGATGAGATGGATGAGGCAATTGTCAATTGGATACGTGAAAAGCAAAATATCCTGATTGGACATAAGACTGCCGAAGAAGTCAAACGGCAGATGAGCCTGCACGATGGCCAATCCAGTGAGGTATCAATGAGAGGTCGGGATCTGACGACCGGGTTGCCCAAGGAGATCATGATGACCAAGTCAGATCTGATCAATGCGTTGGAGCATCCACTGGATCAAATCGTTGATATGGTACGCGAAACAATAGAGGAAGCGCCACCCGAGTTGGTCGCTGATTTGGTACCAACCGGGTTGATACTGGCTGGAGGAGGGTCGTTACTCCCAGGTCTGGACAAATATCTGGCAGATATTTTGCATGTACCTGTTCGAGTTGCCGATCATCCAGAGCTGTGTGTTATAAAAGGTCTTTCTTTGATTTTGGAAGATCGACAGTTGCTTGAAGATCTGCAAATCCCCTGGGGGGCCTAGACCATGATAAACAAAAAACTCGTCTTAATCTTACTATTATCAACGATTGTGCTGTTTTTGGTGGATACAATGTACCCGTTATCTACAGTACGAGCTGCTATGGAGCAGCTTATGCGTCCTCTGCAGGAAGGTATTTATCATCAAGCTATACGAACGGTCCGTTATACAGATGCGCTGTTTCGCGTCGATGAATTATATGAGGAGAATAGGCGGTTGCGCGTTGATCTTGCCGGTTATCATGCCCTGCAGGTAGAAAATGAACGAGTACGATCAGAAAATGAGTTGTTGCGAAGTCGGATCGGTATGCCAACGAAAACGACTCGAGATGTTGTGGTAACTACAGTGCTTGGGGTGGAATCTTCGGGTCTTCGCAATAGCATTATTGTTGATGTAGGCGAGCAGATGGATGTTGAGGTGAACATGATCGCGATAGATGGAGATTCTCTGATCGGACGCGTAATCGATATAACACCACAGCGTAGCGTCATCGCGCCTATTACAGATATCGAAAGTAAGGTTCCTGTGTATATACAAAAAGAGTCTGGGGGTATGTTGACCGGCTTGGTAGAGG
Organism: uncultured Candidatus Saccharibacteria bacterium; assembly: GCA_964597265.1. Lineage (GTDB taxonomy): Bacteria > Patescibacteriota > 4484-211 > 4484-211 > JAGQKX01 > CAZQWJ01. The sequence continues at coordinate 11,083 of CAZQWJ010000026.1, read as the reverse complement.
GAAATTTTAATGTTGGAGTAAAGGTAACGCAGGTAGTTTCGGATCTATCGCTTGAGCCGGGGGATACGATATTTACATCGGGCTTGGGAGAGATATACCCAGCAGATATTTTTGTCGGGGTTGTCAAAACAGTCACGTCGGGTAGAAATGAGATTTTTCAAGAAGCAGAAGTAACGTTTACTTGGAATATCAGAGATCTGAGGACGTTACTATTGGTCGAGGCGTTGTAGGGGTAGGGGTGCAGAAGCGAGATCTCTCGACCCGACAAAGGTCGGGCAGGCAAGCTCGAGATGACGGATTAGGCAAGGTAGAGATGGCGAACAAACTGACATTCATGGCTACCGTCATCCCGACCGTAGCGGAGGGATCTCGCAAAGATCTCTCGATAAACTTCGAGATGACGGGTGCAGAAGGCTCGAGATGACGACGCTGGTACATTTGAGATACAGATATGAATTCGATACTAACAGTCATTATTCTAATATTGTTATTTTTCCAGACTGCGTTTGATGCGGTGCTTCCTTCATTGGTCTTTGCCCCGCCGCTGTTTTTTGTCGTGGTTGCAGTCATGTTTTGGATTAATCAGGATAAGGCGGAGTTGGTAAGTTTTGCGGTCATCATGATAAGCGGATTGTTGTACGATGTGCTGCGTGCGAGCACGTTTGGCCAAAGCAGCCTCACCATGATCGTCAGCCTGTTAGGTGCACGATTGGTGGCACTACGGATGTCGAGAAAACCCCGGACGCAGGGTTTCGCACTTGTGGTACTGGCAGTGATATTCTTCGGTCTTCTCGACTATGTTTTGTCATCCCAAACTTGATTTGGGATCCAGCATTCTTACTGTCTGGATGCCCTGCCTGCGCAGGCAGCCTACGCTGGTATGACAATACGTAACCAGACCATACCACCCAACAATTTCCTATCTGCTATACAATACTGATATGTCCCGAAAAAATATCTCTTCGATTCTCTTGGATGCCCAGGCGTGGCAGGACGGTTTGGTTCCTACAGCAGGCAAAAACGAGGGCAAGAAAACGTTTACTCCGCCACGGACAAAAATAATTCTCATGGTGCTGGCAACACTTTTGTTATTCGGTTTCTTGTTTGTCAGACTTGTGCAATTGCAGGTATTGAAAGGATCAACTTACCAGGTGTTGTCCGATACCAATCGTGTGGAGGTGCGCCTAGTGCCGTACGAAAGAGGGATCATCTATGGCAAACAAGGTGGTGTCTTGGCGGGCAATATCCCAACGTTCACGGCGACTTTGATGTACAGCCAAATTCCTCGCGAATCCGAGGAAGTGTTTGAGGTGTGGAAATCAAACGTTATTTCTTTTTTGCAAATAGAAGAGTCTGCGTTGGAATCCGCCCTTTTACATGCCCAGAAGACGCCATTTATGGAATTATTACTCGCGACGGGATTATCACAGGATCACTCTATCCTGTTTGAAATAGAACGTGAGGCATTACAAGGCATTAGCATCCAACCCGACTTTATCCGTGATTACAAAATGGGGGAGCAGCTGGCACATGTGTTGGGGTATACCGGCGAGATTACGCAGGAGGAGCTGGCTGATGTACGCCGAGCGGACTATGTTATGGGTGAGCAGGTTGGCAAGGCGGGGATAGAACAGTCTTTTCAGGAAGTCCTGCGAGGTACCTACGGATCCAGGTTGCTGGAGGTTGACTCCAAAGGTGAAACCATTCGCGTTATGAGCGAAGAATCTCCGAGACCTGGCAATGCCATCTTTTTGACTATTGATGAGCAATTGCAGCAAAAGACGTTTGAGGTGTTGCAGGAAGCGTTGCAAACGTATGAGGCCACATCAGGTGCGATCATCGTCCAGGAAGTGCGTACAGGTAAGATCTTGGCTTTGGTATCTTTGCCTACGTATAACAACAACTTGTTTGCTCGCGGTATCAGGGCTACTGAATACAACGACCTGCTGGCTGATCCGACGCAGCCGCTGTTCAACCGTGCGGTGGCAGGACGTTACCCACCGGGTTCTACGGTCAAACCATTCGTGGGATTTGCCGGGCTTAACGAGGGTATCATTACTGCTACCTCTCGTATAAGTGATATTCCCCAGGTGATTGAGATCGGCGGCGGGCGTTTTCCTGATTGGCGCGTGGCATGGGGGAGAGGGCCGGTGGGATTCATGACGGTCAAAGATGCAATAGCCGAAAGCAGCAATATTTTCTTTTACAAAATCAGCGGTGGGTATGAGGATATCCCGGGGTTGGGGATCGCGCGTCTTAAGGAATATTTTTTGAACTTTGGTATTGGGCGCAAGACAGGCATTGACTTGTCGTCAGAGATTGATGGAGTAGTGCCGGATGCAGCGTGGAAATTGGCGGTGAAAAATGAAGGGTGGTATCTGGGTGATGACTATCAAGTAGGCATAGGGCAGGGTGACTTGTTGGTAACGCCACTACAACTCGTTAACGCATTTACAACGCTCGCTAATAGTGGAACGATCTATCGGCCGCTACTCGTCGAAAAGGTCGTTGATGTAGAAGGCAAAAATATTGAACTGTTCTTGCCTGAGGTCGTGCGCGAGTTGTCGTACCCTGATGAGCATTTTGCAACCATTCAGCAAGGATTGCGCCAAGCAGTGAGCACAGGTATTGTGTTCCCACTGCGCAATGCCAGTGTTTCTGTTGCTGCCAAGACCGGGACTGCGGAGTTTGGTCTTCAGGACGAACGGGGGATATATGAAACTCATGCGTGGCTGGCAGGTTACGCGCCGTTTGAGGATCCCGAGATCAGCTTTGTGGTATTGTTGGAAAAAGGGGGAAGTTCCCAAAATGCGGCCGAAGTCGCCAAGACCGTAGTGGATTGGTATTTTGGCCGATCCAACGACTAGTCCATATGGAAAAGGGTACGTAGAATCAAAGTATCGGTTTATGGATACAGAGCGGATGAGCCTGCTCTTTTTGGAGCAAATACCCGGCGTGGGGCGGGTAACAATACGAAACCTCTTTGATGAGGGTCATACACCTCAGGACTTATTTGAAGCACTGCTACAAAAACTTCCTACGCATGAACAGGATACGGTTCGCATACGTTGCGATGCTATTGCAAAGCAGCTCAACCAACGATCTGATTTTCACTGTGTAACGTGGTTTGATACCGAATATCCTTCTTCTCTCAAAGAATTGCCTGATGCACCGTTATTTTTCTTTTACAAAGGTTCTCTTGCATATGATGAACGATTTGCCATTGCAGTCGTGGGAACTCGTGCCATGACAACATACGGCAAAGCTGCCACCGAACGTATAGTCGGCGAACTATCTGACCTTCCGATCACTATCGTTTCCGGGTTCATGCGAGGAGTGGATACTGTGGCGCATCGTTTGGCACTCACATTACAAAAAAAGACAATTGCAGTACTCGGAAGTGGCTTTGAAAAAATAGTACCAGTTGAAAACGAGTATTTAATTCCTTCAATAATAGATAATGGTGCTGTGATAAGTGAGTTTCTTCCTGGTCAAAGGGCGACCAAGTACACATTTCCAATGCGCAATCGTATTGTGGCGGCACTGTCTCGGTGCGTGGTGGTTATCGAGGCTGGCGCAAAGAGTGGCGCGCTGATAACCGCACGCCTAGGTGCGGAGATCGGCAGATCAGTCACAGCTGTGCCTGGATCTATTTTTTCACCCCAAAGTGCAGGGACAAATTGGCTAATCGCCAATGGTGCGTATCCGGTTACTTCGGGCAGGGATATTATTGATCTCATGGGGTGGGAAGGAAAACAAAACTCCACTCAAATCGCCCAAACCCGTACCTTTGATAATGAATTGCAGCAGTTGGTTTACGATATCATAGAGCGGGAAACCGGCCAGATAGATGAGATAGTCAGGGCTCTGGGACTTGATGTGGGTGCAGTGGCCGGAGCACTTTCGCTCTTAGAACTCAAAGGATACATCAAAAATATCGGTAACAATACGTATGTGGTAGACTAGGGGGAATATGAAACTTGTGATTGTCGAATCGCCCACCAAAGTCAAGACCATTGGCAAATATCTCGGCAAAGACTACACCGTTATGAGTTCAAAAGGCCACATCCGCGACTTACCTAAGAGTGGGTTAGGGGTTGATGTAGAGCATGATTTTGCGCCGGAGTTTGTTGTCATCCCTGGCAAGGAGGGTACAGTCAAAGAGCTACAAAAGGCCGCCAAGACCGCAAATGAAATCATCCTCGCGACTGATCTTGATAGGGAAGGAGAGGCGATTAGTTGGCACATTAGACAGATTTTAGATAAAAGAGCAAAAAGCAAAGATAAAAGTAAAGGAAATAATATCTTCAAACGGGTAATATTCCACGAGATTACCAAGTCAGCAGTTGAGGAGGCATTCAAGCAGCCGCGGGAACTCAATGATAATTTGGTTGATGCATATCAAGCGCGGCGAGTATTGGACAGGATTGTGGGTTACAAGCTATCGCCACTATTATGGGAAAAAATACGTTACGGCCTATCTGCCGGCCGTGTACAGTCCGTAGTGGTCAGGCTGATTGTTGAGCGTGAACGTGAACGCGAGCGGTTTGAGAGTGAGTCATATTTTCATCTCAATGCGACATTTCAGACCGAGAAAAAAGAGACACTCCCTGCTCGTTTGGCGCAGTTGGACGGTAAGCCAATTGATCAGAAGACCACCATACCACTGTTTGTTGGGGAGTATACCGTTAGCAAAACCGTCCTCACCGATAGAAAAAAGACCGAGGCATTACTCACCCAATGCAAAAAGCACTTCTTTGCTATTGGTGCGATTGATGACAAAGAGGTCAAACGCAACCCGCGCCCGCCATTTAATACCGCTAGCCTTCAGCGGCAGGCAGCAACGCGACTTGGATTTACAAGTAAGCGCACCATGAGCGCAGCCCAAAAACTCTACGAGGCAGGTCATATCACGTATCATCGTACGGATGCGGTGTTTTTGGCCGATCAATTTATCACTGCAGCGCGCAAACATATCAAAAGTGCCTATGGTACTGAGTATGTGCCTCAAGAGCCGGTCTATTATGCCTCCACGTCAAAGTCCGCTCAGGAGGCGCACGAAGCAATCCGACCGACTGACGTGACCAACGCTCCCACCAGCCCAGAGATGAAAAAATTAGCCACTGATCAGAAAAAACTGTACTCTCTGATCTGGCGGCAGGCAGTATCCAGTCAAATGACACCGGCACGTTTACGGCAGTTACGCCTTGATATTCACTCAGCTCCAGACAAAAAAGACGTTGCATCCAATCCGGTTGCTATTTGGCGGTCATCGGGAAGCACGATTATCTTTGACGGTTGGATGAAAGTGGCAGGTGTATCGCTTGAAGAGGCGGTACTGCCTGTGTTGATGGTTGACGAGGCGGTCACATTAGATAGCATAGACATGTCCGAGCACCAGACCGACCCGCCTCCACGATACACCGAGGCCAGCCTTATCAAAGACTTGGAAAAGTACGGCATCGGCCGCCCATCCACTTACGCACCGACTATTTCCACTGTTGAGGGTAGGCGATATGTCAGTCGGCAGGAAAAAAGTTTTGTCCCTGAGGCAACGGGTATTGTGGTCAATGATTTGCTAGTCAAGCATTTCCCGCACATTGTAGATTTGGACTTCACTGCTGAGATGGAGGATGATTTGGACGAAATCGCCCATGGCAGAAAAGAATGGGTACCAATCGTCGCGGCATTTTATGATCCATTTATTAAGATGCTGGAGAAGAAAAAGAAAGAGATAAAGAAAGAAGATATCGTGATCCTGGAAGAGACGGATGAAAAATGCCCAGAATGTGGCAAAAAGTTGGTGGTCAAACTCGGTAAGTATGGCAAATTTCTCAGTTGCAGTAATTTTCCGGATTGTAAGTATGCCGCGCCACTGGAGCAAGGCGAGAACGGGGAAATCGAGCAGCCGGAGGATTTGGACCTTGAGCCATGTCCTGAGGATGGGGGAGAGTTGGTGCTCAAGCAAGGGCGGTATGGCAAATTTATCGCGTGTAGCAATTACCCTAAGTGCAAGTACACCCGCAACTTTGACGATAAGATAGACATGCAATGCCCCACCTGCACAAAAGGGGATATTGTCATTCGTCGTACCAAGCGAGGGAGAGTGTTCTATGGTTGTTCGCGGTATCCTGAGTGTGAGTATTCAAGCTGGACTGACCCGCGAACAGAGCAAAGTTCAAAAAGCAAGGAGCAAAGTAAAGGAACAAGAAAAAGAACGAAGACGAGGAAGAAGTAATGTCGGCCATGAATGTGCTTCAAAATTGCCCTCTTGATTTTACTATGGGTAACATGCTATAGTGTCGTTACCACCACGCGACTGGTGGCCCTCTTCCAGCCCTGATGCTGCTAGCGAAGGCAGCATCAGGGCATTTTTTATCTCCGTCCTAAAAATTGGCAATATGTGGATTATGCGTCGAGATCATTAGCCACTCGCCGAGTTTCGAGATAGATATATTTTGCTGCTTGTTGCATGTTTCGTGAACAGCCCACCACATATCCCAGTTGTTTCAGAGAGACGCCTTTACGTAAGGCAAATTGCAATAATCCTTTTACAAGTTCGACTTCCACTTTGAACTGTTCATAATAGGGATCTTGGGCTGCGGCCTCTAACGTTTTTCCGAAATACGCATCAAAGCGTAACTGAGTTGCTTCTCCGGTCGAATAAGCCATCATCTCATTGCGAAATGTATGAAACGCACGCCTAATTGGCCCATCCGGATATGTGCCAAAAGCAACCTCCCGTGCGGTATGCTTAATAGATTCTTGTTGGGGTAATTCTTTAAGTTGTTTGGTAATAGCGCTCAGCTTTTGGGCGGTTTCAGGGGTGACAACACCAATCTCTGCGTGCTCGTCTTCCGCATCAAGACTGGTCTCCATGAGGGTATTTTGTAATTTCTTCCGTTTGCTATGAAACATATGTGCATCCTTTTGCGTTTGGGCGATGGCTTTTCTCTTACTGACCTCAGGAACAAACTCAAGCTCATCTGCTGCGTGTGCAAATAAGAAGTGTTGATATTCGTGCCGTGCGATATCTTCGCTTATCTCCTCGGATACATTGACTACAAGGATTCTTCCTTTTAGTAGGCCTTCACCTAAATCAGGAGTATAAAAACCCTGGGTCTTTTCTCCTACTCGTATTTGTCGAAACGTCTCTGGGTTAGTAACCTCGATGAGCACCGCTCCGGGGAAGCGCTGTGTGTCTAATCGTAGATGTTGAGGATCGACCATGGGAAATATCTCACCCGACAATGAAGCTAGCGTCTCAGGAGTTTGTGCTTGTGCCCATATGTTGAATGTGTCGATGTCGTCCAAGATGTTGTTCTTCGCTTGTTCTAAGACGTATTGTTGTTTTTGACTGAGATTAGGTCGAAATCGTGTGATAGATTGGCCAAAAAGCTCTTCTGTCCGCTGCCTCGTGCCCCCCCCCATTTATTCTATGGGCCAATTTTTCGGAGGTTTCCAGCAATACACCTGCCATATTACGTACTGCAGCATATTCGAGTATGTCACGAGTGTGTATGGTACCTCTAATATCGGTTTTGTGCTGCCAACCTTGTTCATGTCTTTCGGCCAGAAGCTTGCGTACGCGTGCCTTAGTGACAGGTGCAACCTAAGGCATAGTCGCAGGCGTTAGGGCATACTCGGCTTCTGTATGTATTCGTCGGTCAGGGGCAAATTCTTGTATAGATGGCGGAGGCTGATGTCTTGGGGATTCTCGATATGACATATCTGTATTTTACAACAGGACTATTGCTGTGATAATGAGGAGCGTATTTGCCATAGACAAAATACAAAAGAGCTTCTATAATAGCGGCTGAGTTATGGCAAGCATATCAATGACAAACTTATTAGAAGCGGGTGTGCACTTTGGGCATTTGACTCGCAAATGGAATCCCAAAATGAAGCGGTACATCTATACTGCACGTGATAACGTGCACGTGATCGACTTGGCTCTGACCGTAGAAAAGCTCAAAGAGGCAACTCATGCAGTCACAGAAATGACCAAACAGGGTAAAGACGTGTTGTTTGTCGGGACCAAGCGTCAAGCGTCGGTAGTTATTTCCACTCTTGGCCAGGAGCACAACATCCCATTCATTGCGCAGCGGTGGCTGGGCGGACTTTTGACCAATTTTGAAAGCGTCAGCAGCACATGGAAGCGACTGCAGGAGCTTGATGCTCAGGTTGCAGATGAAGCGACGTTCAAAAAACTCTCCACCCGCGATCAGTTTGCTGTTAAAAAAGAACGGGAGAAGCTGGAAAAGCTCGTTGGCGGTTTGCGCAATCTCAATGACCTGCCTGGTATGCTTTTTGTGATAGATATAAAGAGAGAGAAGACCGCGGTCGAAGAAGCCAACAAGGTCGGGATTCCGGTAGTTGCTTTGGTCGATACCAACGCTAATCCCGGTGATGTCAAATATCCCATTCCCGGCAATGACGATGGCATCAAGAGTATCGAGGTTATTACGCAGCACATCGTTGATGCAGTACAGGCGGGTCGAGGTGGCACAAAAGCCAAAAAAGAACAAGTAGCGGATTCTGATGAGAAAGTAGCAACAAAAAAGACAAAACCTGCAAAAAGTGATAAGAAGTAAGTAGTAGGAGGAGGGTTGTCATCCCAAATGAGCTATTAGCTAACAGCCAACGTCTAACGACTAATAGCCAAACGTATGAACCTAGATCAAATCAAACAACTTAGAGAAGAAACTGGTGCCGGAGTCATGGCCGCCCGAAAGGCTTTGGAAGAGGCAAACGGCGATATGGAAAAAGCCAAAGAGATCATTCGTGCCACTGGCGTGATGAAGGCCGAATCAAAGGGCGAGCGATCAGCGCAAGCGGGCTTTATCTATTCATACATTCACGGTAACCAAAAGATCGGCGTGTTGCTTGAGCTTAATTGTGAAACTGATTTTGTGGCAAAGACTGATGAGTTCCAACAGTTGGCCAAAGAACTTGCTATGCAGGTTGCAGCGATGAACCCCGGTTCGCTTGAGGCACTCATGGATCAGCCTAATATCCGCGATGCTAGCAAAAACATACAGGAGGTCATTCGGGAAGTGATAGCCAAAGTGGGCGAAAATATTGTATTACGACGCTTTGTCCGGTTTGAGTTGGGAGAGGCGTTAGACTTACCAGAAAGCACTGAATAGTGTATTATTGAAGCATGCTAGATACCATCCTTGCTGATGCAGAAAACAAGATTGAGCAACGGATCGCTTTTCTCAAAGAAGAATTAAACAAACTACGCCTTGGACAGGCAACGCCTGCGTTGGTGGAAGATCTGCCGGTTGCTGCATATGGTACTACTCTGACAATCAAAGAACTCGGCGCTATTACTGCACCACAGGCGAACTTGCTCGTGATTTCGTGTTGGGATGATACGGTGATAGAAGCGGTGGCAAAGACCATTCTACAATCAAATCTTGGTGTCAATCCGGTGGTGGACGGCAAGACTATCAAAGTACCTATTCCCGAGATGTCTGACGATCGGCGCGATGCCATAGCCAAAGAAGTAGGGGAGATGGTAGAAAAAGTCCGGGTAGACATTCGCCAAATCCGGCACGAAAAGATCAAATCCCTTGATGATCTCAAGGATGAGAAAAAACTATCCGAGGACGAGCACGAAACCGCCAAAGGCAAAATTCAAAAAATTATTGATGCCGCAAACGCGACCGTAGAAGAGATCAAAGAACAAAAGCTCGACTCGCTGAGTGGGAAGTAAGGACCCTCGATATGCCATCTGAAAATTTCCCCGCACCCAAGACACTATCAGCAGCTGAACATGCGAGTGAGCATCATGCAATAGTTGTACTGGAAGATCTCGGGTTAGATTTTGAGTACCTACGGAATAAATTGATACTTGATATAGGTGCGGGTGCAGCAGAAGTTGCCGTAGCCGCTCAGGAGCAGGGGATAGAGGTTGTTTCGGTGGATATCAATCCGCAGATGTATGAAGAACAGGGAATACCGATACCCGATGTGCCGTATGTCAAAGCCTCTGCTGAACAGTTACCTTTTGCTGACAAAACATTTGATGTCATCATTTCACATGCCGGACCGTTTACTATTATCCCGTCCAAAGAGTCGGTCGCTCGTATGATTGTGGAAGCGCGGCGGGTTTTGAAAGACGACGGCGAGTTGAGGTTTGGCCCTGGCAACCTACATGCAGGTATCTTTGATGATGACGAATTATGGACGGCTGAAGAAGAAGAGTCATTGAGCCCCGACGAGCGTGTTCAGCAAATACGTCAAAAATCGCTGGAGTTTTTACAGAGTGTTGATCCGGATATTATAGAAGCGCCGATTACGCGCCCACAACAAGACGGGATGTGGGAGCATTTTTATATATTACGAAAGACTAACGACGAGTAGCTCTTCACCACGATTATAAAAATCAAAAATAATTTCCTTAAGTCGTATATTTCTTTCCATTGTCTTGGTGAGCTGTATGATTTCTTCTGCCATTGCAGATGATCCGTTTAGTGCAGTTACAAACATACGGATACTTTGATCGGTTGGTTTGGTAGCCAAATATGTTTGTAAGGTATGGTGCCATCTTTCAATATCGCCCCTGGCTATCCCGAAAGACACCTCTTCGTCTGCGACGTGGTCAAAATACGCCACTAATTCTTGCCAGTCAGTACGTTTTTCATATAAAAGTATGTCTTCAAAGAACTTCAACGCTTTGGTGATATAGGTCGACTCAGGGAGTAGGGAATACACATCTTGGGATCGCATGAATTGCTCCCGTACCTCGTCAACGAGTGAGTGTAATTTCAAACCCGCTTCAAATGCAGGGAGTGACGTCAATGTATGAAGATCCAGCCCTCCAAGGTGGGTCGTATTTCTAGAGATGACACCAAGATATCTGATATCAGGAAAGGTGGTCCCTCTATAATAGTCCGCTTTATCTTTGTCAGGAAAATAGGTATCAAAAACCTTATCAGCAAGAATAATATGCGTTACGGGTGCTGCCATGATGGATACAGTATATACTATCTGTGTATACATCAGGTGATAACATCTTATGGGCTTTTTATGTTTTGAAGCCCTGTTTCAGCCCACCATACCAAGGCCCGACTCC
>CAZQWJ010000025.1:0-15411 GCA_964597265.1 uncultured Candidatus Saccharibacteria bacterium | reverse complement strand
TCGTTTTTCTCCAACCACGATAAGCCTGTTTTTTATCTTAAGAACATGCCGCCCGTGCTCAAGGGCGCACTATTCTCTCGCTACAGCCGCTCGACCAAACCATTGCGTAGGCTTTTTCTTGATGACTATTTGAATAGCGAAGATCTTAATTTGGATCAGGTGAGTGAATCTGCGCAGCAGGTTTCTTTGTTGGAGGAGCTATTGAACACGGACAAAGCCCAAAAGTTTTATAGCAAATGGTTGGCAATGTATGGAGATGACTCTATCGCCGAGCTTGGCGAGGTGCATGTGGGGATAGAGAATATCAGCATTGTGGCGACCAAAGCAATCGAGGACCGTCGTATCGGACTCTCACCCTTGGAAAAATCAACCCGCTATGTTCGGTTTGACGAGAAGGTTGATGGTCAGTATTTGTACTATCGGGATAAGCAGGTGCAGGCATCGCCGCATGCATCTTTGTACACATCAGCGATGGATGGGATGTTTTCGACATATTCAAGCCTTATTGATCCGATGATGGAGCATTTTCGTCAAAAATATCTCAAGCCCGATGAGGTGTCTGATGTGGCCTACAACTCCTCAGTCCGTGCCAAAGCCTGCGATACCTTGCGTGGGCTTTTGCCCATGGGGACACTGACCAACATGGGTGTGATGGGAAACGGGCGTGCATGGGAATATTTGCTTACGCGAATGCGGGCGGAGCAACTCCCTGAGGTGCAGGAGTTGGCTGACACGCTGCTTACAGAGTTGAAGCAGGTAATCTTTAATTTCCTTGAGCGTATCGAGACAGAGAAAGGTGCACTCTACCATGAGTATCTCACTGCAACGCGGGTGGATGTTTCGACCGCAGTACAGGCGATCGTTACTGAATCAGAGTTTGTGGACACGCCATATGTGAAGCTCCTTGATTATGACACTGATGCCGTGGATAAAATTGTAGCAAGTATCTTGTTTATTGATAGCGAGGTTGGATTTGAGCCTGCCTGGGATCTGGCGCGAGGACTATCGGATCAGGACAAAGCAGCTTTGATTCAGACGTATGTCAAACACCGGCAAGGGCGATGGCATAAGGTAGGTGTAGCGTTTGAAGAAGTGTACTACTCGTTTGAGATTCATGCTGATCTGGGTGTGTACAAAGACTTGCAGCGTCACCGGATGCTGTCGCGCTATCGTCAGCAGTTCACCACGCATCATGGATATCAGGTGCCGACCGAGGTTGTTGAGGCGGGGTTTGATGGCCAGTATCGTGGAGCAATGGATCAGGCTGCCGAGGCATACGAACGTATAGAACAAGATTTTCCTCAGCAGGCGCAGTACTTGGTCGGGCATGGACATCTGGGCCGTTGGCGTGTAAAAATGAACTTACGCGAAGCGTTTCATCTCTGCGAGTTGCGGAGTTCATCGCAGGGGCACCCCAATTATCGATTGGTAGCACAGGAAATGTGGCGGCTTATCAAAGAAGTGCATCCGATATTGGGCGAGGCCATGAGATTTGTGGACTTGGCAGATCCAGGGCTTGAGCGGCTATCCGCAGAGATCCGCAAAGAAGATAAGTTGAAGATGATGGGAAAATAAGATAAGAGAGTCAAGAGAAAAGAGCAAAGATACAGTAACAAGATTAACAAAAAAAGATAAAAGAGAAAATTTGAGGAATAGGCTTAATTTTTATTCTTTTATCTGTACCTTTGCTTTTTGATCTCTTCTCTTTAATTTTCAATTATGAAACATTTACTTCAAACAGACCAAGAATTAGCACAAATGATAAAGAACGAGCAGCAGCGTCAAAAAGAGCAGTTGCAATTGATCCCGTCAGAAAATTACACAAGCAAAGCCGTGCAAGAGGCGGTGGGGTCGGTACTTATGAACAAGTATTCCGAAGGCCAGCCAGGCAAACGGTATTACCAGGGCAACCAACATATTGATGACATCGAACTTTTGGCCAAAGAGCGCGCATTACGGCTGTATAACCTAGACCCTGCAGAGTGGGACGTCAACGTACAGGCAGTAACTGGCAGTGTGGCGAACCTAGCAGTATTGTCTGCGCTGTTGGACCCTGGAGATAAGATCCTGAGCATGTTTTTGTACGATGGCGGGCATCTGTCTCACGGTTGGCAGTTGCCGGATGGCAAGAAGGTGGCCTTCTCCTCGAAAGTATTTGATGTTTCGTATTATCGAGTTGATCCTCAATCAGAACGGTTTGATTACAATGAGATCCAAAAACAATCGCAGGATGTGAGGCCTAAGCTAGTCATTTCTGGTGGCACGGCATACCCTCCAGAGATTGATCATGAGCGCATGGCGCATATTGCGCATGAGGTGGGAGCGTTGTATTTGGCCGATATTGCACATGAAGCGGGTTTGGTCGCAGCTGGAGTGAATGCTTCGCCGTTTGCACATGCTGATGTCGTGACCATGACGACACGTAAGACGTTGAGGGGACCAATTGGGGCTATGATTTTCTCTAGGCGGGAAGATACTGCAGAGCAGTATAGTGGGGATGCTGCTTTGCAGCATGGTAGGCCAGGATTTAATGAATCCATCAACCGTGCGGTGTTTCCAGGACTACAAGGTGGGCCGATGAACCATAGCATTGCCGGGATTGCAGCATGCTTGCAGGAAGCGTTGCAGCCGGAGTTTCATGATTATGCCCAACAGGTGGTAACTAATGCAAAATATCTAGCTAATGCCTTGGTAGGATATGGATTTCATATTGTATCCGGCGGGACCGAAAAGCATTTGGTGCTGATCGATCTGCAAAACAAAGAAACTCGGGGACGTAATTTTGCCCTAGCTCTTGAGAAAGCCAATATTATTGCCAATGCCAACACACACCCCAATGAGCAAGGCTCGCCGTTTTACCCGTCAGGGCTGCGGCTTGGTACGCCGGCCGTCACATCACGCGGTATGAAAGAGCCGGAGATGGAGCAGATTGCGGTGTGGATCAACCAGGTCATGGAGATAATCAAAGGCACACCGCTTAAGTTGGGAGAATTTATGGACGAACTCGAAAAACGCAAACCTGCACTCAGAGTCATTGCAGAAGATGTCAAAACACTCACATCCCATTTCCCCGTACCGGGGATAGATGAATCCTTACGCCATAAATAATTTACAATTATGCAAAAGTCCGAAGGTCGTTCAAGCAAGGCTAGGGCAGAAGAAATGAATCAAGCCGAACAAACAGAGATTCCTAAAACGATTGAAGGTTCCCCCGTATCAATAGATATTGACCATATACGACGACATTTTGAAGGTTCGGGTGTCTTGGGGGCCACAATAACTGGATGGGAAACTCCAGAGGAAATGCTTGCTGATCCTGAAGTGCGGAAATTTATCAAAGATTCGTTGGAGGCAATTGCTCTAGAACGAAGGAAAAATAAGGCATATCACTTTATGCGCGATTTTGGGCGACAGATCGGTGTCGATGGTGTTGTTCGTATCGCTGACCTCCCTCCAGAAGTCCAACGGGAGGTTCGAAGAGTAGCACGAGAACACCATCAGGTAAATATTATTGATGGGCAACCAAATCCTGCTACAACACTACACATGAGGGTTGTGCGTAGAAAAGGTAACCCATGGGAGACTATCGTGAAAAGTATGTGGGCGAGCAATATTGACCCTCTTGAAAAAGGTTTGGATGATCCCGAATGGGATGAGTATGCTTTTTATGAATCTGTCCGATAGGCTGTTGCGGGTAGTTATTCTTTGACTTTGGCGTGGGAGATGGTTTAGAATGGAGAGCAATTAACAAAAGCGTTTCGCGTTTGTAAAGGTGCGGATGACTGGTTATCAGCCAGGAAGCTGAGGGAAGAATCCTTCGACAGGCTCAGGATCGACAAGCTCAGGATAAGCTTCGGAGGTAGTAGAACTCTTCGGGTAAGCCCGTAACAGCAGGACGAGAGAGGTAGAGTAAAGATAAAAGAGCAAAAATCAAAAATAAGGAAAGTCCCTTTATTTTACTCTTTCATCTTTTATCTTTACTCTACCATCATAATGGGTGGTACCATCCTTCGACAAGCTCAGGACAAATCCGAATAGGATTTGCCTGCACTTAGGGTCCCTGCAGCAATGCAGGGTTTTTAGTTTATAGAGACAGCGAAACATATGATGTTCAAAGAAGTTGAAGCACAACCGAATTTCATAGAAAAAGAGGAGAACCTCCTCAAATGGTGGGAGGAGCATAGTATTGTCGCCCAGTATCTTCAAAAGAACGATGCTTCTGAAAAGAAGTTTCCGTTTCTCGATGGCCCTATTACCGCCAATAATCCCATGGGAGTACATCATGCGCATGGACGTACGATCAAAGACTTTTACCAGCGGTATAAAAACATGCAGGGCTTCAAACAACGATTCCAAAACGGTTTTGACTGTCAGGGGTTATGGGTTGAGGTTGAGGAAGAAAAAGACCTTGGATTTAACTCCAAAAAAGACATTGAGGCGTATGGTCTGGAGAAGTTTAGCCTCGCGTGTCGCCGCAGAGTAGAGAAGTTTAGCAAGGTCCAGACCGAGCAGTCCAAACGCTTGGGCATGTTCATGGATTGGGAAAACTCCTACTACACCATGAGTGAGAACAACAATGTACATATTTGGCATTTCCTCAAGACCGTGCACGAGAAGGGTTGGCTGTTTAAAGGCGTTGATTCTATGCCTTGGTGTCCGCGTTGCGGGACTGCGATTTCTCAGCATGAGCTTTCTGATGAAGGATACAAAGATGTGACGCACGAGTCAGTGTATATCAAGTTTCGCCTTCCTGATGCAGAGCATACGTATCTGTTGGTTTGGACGACCACGCCGTGGACGCTTTTGGCCAATGTTGCGGTCGCGGTGGATCCGGCATTGCGGTATCAGGAATGGCAATTGGAAGATGGTAGTCATGTGATTACGGTGCACGAGGAGGAGATCACGGACCATGAAAACAAAAAAACACTCAATGACGTGCTTGGACCAAACCGTACATCCATCAGGGAGTGGACAGGGGAAACCTTGGTACAAACATTTGCTCATTACGACGGCCCGTTTGACGATCTGCCTGCGGTACAGGCAGCACGAGCAAAAAATCCCCAAACCTTTCATGCAATTATTCCTGCGCCCGAGTTGGTCAACGCCAACGATGGGACAGGATTGGTGCATATTGCGCCTGGTGCTGGTAAGGAGGACTTTGAACTAGCCAAGGTACACAACCTGCCTGTGATTGATCCGATTGATGAGTTTGGTGTATATGTGGAGGGATTTGGAGACTTTAGTAACAGAAGTGTGTTTGATGTGCGTGGAGATATTTATGCGGTATTGGGTGATAACCTATTTTCCAAACGCTCGATCTTTCACTCGTACCCGCATTGTTGGCGGTGTAAGCACGAATTGTTATTTAAGACTGTATCAGAGTGGTTTATTAGTGCGGATGAGATCCGGCCGTTGATGAAAAAAGCCGCAGAGGAGGCAACCTGGATGCCGGATCATGCGCGCAAACGGATGCAAGATTGGCTTGACAACATGGGCAATTGGCCTATTTCTCGACAGCGATACTGGGGGCTCGCACTGCCGTTTTACGAGCCATCGTCAGGCTCAGGCCAAGGGGAGCACAAATTTTACGTTGTAGGTTCAAAAGAGGAACTGCGCGAACTTGCTTTGGAACCGGAAAAAGTTGACAAGCTGCAAGAGCTGCACAGGCCGTGGATTGATGAAGTGGTATTGGATGGGACAAAGATTGTGCTCGACGGCGAACCACAAAGTGGTGTATGGAAGCGAGTGCTGGATGTTGGCGATTGTTGGCTGGATGCGGGTATTGTGCCATTTTCAACTGTTGATTATTTGACAAATCCTGAATATTGGAAAGAGTGGTACCCATTTGAATTCATCACTGAGTATGTGGCGCAAGTGAAACTGTGGTTTTACGCGACGCTGTTTATGTCCGTAACACTTGAGGGGCGTGCGCCGTGGCAGAATGTGCTGGCTACAGGTTTTTTGGTCGATGAAAAAGGCAAGGCAATGCATAAGAGCGCTGGCAATGCTATTGCGTTTGACGATGCTGCTGATCAAGCGGGCGCTGATGCAATCCGTTGGTTGTATTTGCGAGAGCGTGTCGCGAATCGCCATGGCACAGGCAATCTACGATTTGGCTATACTATTTTGGACGAAATACGACGGCGGTATCTGATGATCCTGTGGAACTCGTATCGGTATTTTGTCACGCATGCATCCATCAACCAGTGGGAACCTTCGTCATATGCTGGACCCGAGACAGTCATGGATCGATGGATTGTGTCTCGGTTAGCACAGACAGTCACAGATGTTACTCGTCATCTTGATGAGTATAATTCTCCGGATGCAGCGGCGTTGTTGGAGCAATTTGTCGTACAGGATTTTTCACAATGGTATGTACGACGGTGTCGCGATCGGGTTGCTCCATCACAGGATAATCCGCAAGACAGAGAGTCGTTTTTTGCTACAACCTATTACGTCCTGCATACGCTGACGCGGGTGTTGGCGCCGTTTGTGCCGTTTATTGCGGAGGAGATGTATCAGAACTTACGTCAAGACAATGATCCTGTTTCGGTACATCTGACCGATTGGCCACAGCCGGATGAGGCATTCTTGCAGCTTGAATTGCACGATCAGATGGCATTGGTCCGCGCAGTTGTAGAAAAAAGCCACGCACTGCGAAAAGAAGCGGGAGTGCGCCTCAGACAGCCGCTACAAACCGTTACGGTCATTAACAGCCCTACATTGCCCGAGGAATTGAGCAAAATCATATTGGACGAGATCAACGTGAAAGAGATCATCTTTGCTCAATCAAAAGAGGCGAATGATCTTTCGGTTGAATTGGATTTTAACCTGACTAATGAGCTGATTGCCGAAGGGGTAGTACGAGAAGTGGTACGTGAGGTGCAAAACCTGCGGCGACAAGCGGGATATGCATTTGACGATAATGTGTCTTTGTTCTGGTCTGCACAGGGTGAGGCAAGTGCAATACTTAACCAATTTTCTTCCGATATAGCGGCAAAAACTGTGAGTACCGTTGAGGAAGGCTCGGCGGATAATCCAGATGTTACGTCAGAACTCTCAACCGAACGAGGTACAATCACCCTCGCCCTCAAGAAATAAGGATCGAGATGACAATACTCTTACTCAGTACTCTCTAAACATCGCGTTCGAGTTTACTATACAATCATCACATGCAGATTGCGAGCAAATCAAAATTGCAGTCGTTTGACTGGATCATTTTCATCGCCACCGCGTTGTTGATCGTTATTGGCCTCTCCACGCTTTATAGTACGGTATTGGCTGGATCTGATCAGTCGTACCAATTAGTAACGCGCCAGTTATTGGCGTTGAGTATAGGGTTATTTTGCTTTGCGATTTTGTCCTGGATAGATATCCGCTACTTGTATTACATTACGCCTGTCTTATACATTGCCTCTTTGGTAGTTTTGGCTGTCCTGCTGGTCTATACGGATCCAATTCGAGGTATTAAGGGGTGGTTTGTTATCGGACCGGTACAAGTGCAGCCGGCCGAGTTTGTCAAATTGAGTGTGATTCTTACTCTCGGTGCATATGTCCATGCGTATGCTGCGCAGATGAAAACATGGAAAGGGTTGTTGGGGGGACTATTGTTATTGGCAATACCTTTCGTTTTGGTTATGGTACAGCCTGATCTGGGTACAGCGGTGGTCATATTCAGCATTGGTGCGGCGATTATTTTCTTTTCAGGTATAGACATGAAAAAGCTCGCTATTGTGGGTGCATGTGTGATCGCGGCCTTGCCGCTTTTGTATGGACAATTGGAGGATTACCAGAAAGCTCGATTGACGAGTTTTGCCGATCCTAGCAATGATCCGCTTGGGAGTGGATATAATCAGATTCAGGCGGAGATTGCTGTAGGATCAGGGAATCTGCTTGGTAGAGGGTGGGGGCGAGGGACACAATCACATTTACATTTTTTGCCGGAGCAACACACAGACTTCATCTTTGCTACATTTGCAGAAGAATTTGGCTTTTTGGGCAGTGTCGTAGTGTTGGTACTATATGCGCTACTGATAGGCAAAAGTATCATGCTGGCTTTGCAAACAACAGATCAGTTTCTGTTTTCAATCATCATAGGGGTGGTAGTCTTTATTCTTGTACATGTTTTTGTTAATATAGGAATGAATATCGGTATTTTGCCTATTGCAGGTTTACCATTACCTTTGGTAAGTTACGGAGGCAGTTCTTTGATCGCGACACTGATGGGTGTGGGTATGCTTGAATCTATTGCGATACGAAGAGGAAACTGATAGAATCACTGGGATTATGCAATACTCAATTATCCGCACCGGCGGAAAACAATACAAGGTTCAGCAAGGAGAAGAGATTTTGGTGGAATTATTGGGTTCTGACAATAATATCGTTGAATTTGAGACTCTGCTTAGGGTCAATGGTACTGATGTTGAAGTAGGTACTCCTACACTCGGCAAATCTACTAAGGGAGAGCTTATGGCTGAAAAACTGGGACCCAAAAAGTTGGGAATGAAGTACAAACCCAGTGGGTATCGCAAAAAGTTTGGGCATAGGCAAAAATACATAACAGTAAAAATTACTGAATTATAGAAATTCTAAAGGTTAGTATTTAGGATTTCTAATTTTAAACCAGATGGCAAAGAAAAAAGCAGTTGGCGCACGCGCTAGACAAGGAAGTAATGTTGCAGGAAAACGCTTAGGTCTCAAGAAAAGCGGTGGTCAATCTGTCGTGGCAGGAAATATTCTGATCCGGCAGCGTGGTACCAAATTTCATCCTGGCACGAACGTAAGCATGGGGAGAGATTTTACTCTCTTTGCTACTGCAGATGGAGTTGTCACGTTTTCTTCTCTGGATGGACGTACGTTTGTTCACGTTCAGGACACTGAATAGTCAAAGCATATGCTTCAATCTGCCTTGGAGTTTCTTTCAACTGACACGATCGCGACCAATCCGGCTCGCCCACGCCAAACCATTCCTCATACTACGCTTGTTCAATTAGCTGATTCAATAAGAAAGTACGGTATCGTTTCGCCGTTGCTGGTCAATAAACGAGGTAATTCGTACCATATTATCTGTGGTGAGAGGCGATTGCGCGCGGCAAAAATTGCCGGCATAGAAGAGGTACCCTGCCTAGTAGTCTCGGTAGAACCCAAGGAGTTGGCATTGTTGTCTTTGGCCGAAAACTTACAGCGCGAACCGCTTAATTTGGTAGATCAGGCGTTTTTGATATCTAAGCTGCACACCAATCTTGGTTTTTCATTAGTAGAAATAGGAGAAGGTACGGGATTACAGATAGAAGAAATAGAGCGCTTATTATCAATACTTGAGTTGCCTGAGCGTATTCGTCGTGGCTATTTGGAACGCAAAATTACTGATGCTGACCTCAAAAACTTGGTTGCCGTGGAAGATCCGGTCGAGCAGGAAGCGATATTTAAGGAGATATTAGCCCGATCTGGCTAGGTGGCCAATAGATAAAAAAGCCCTTTCCTCGGATGTTTTCAAATGGTACCGTTCCCCATGCACGTGAGTCGCTACTTCTGCCTCGATTATCTCCCATAACTACATACTCATTCTCAGGGATTTGAAAGGACACTCCTTCTTTTATCTCAGTATTGCCACTCGTAATAGCCGAGTTTGGCAAATACGGCTCATCCAATAAGGTGCCGTTGATGTAGACGTCGCCATTCTCGATGAGGAGGGTTTCATTAGGTAAGCCAATGATACGCTTTATGAAATCGACCGTAGGATTGACAGGATACTTAAGTACTACGACATCCCCGCGCTGTGGCTCGCCAAAACGATACGACAGTTTTTCAGTCAGGATATATTCGTCGTTGTAGTAGTTGGGGAGCATGCTATCACCACGCACACGATGCGGCTGAGCGACAAAATTATAAATAATCAGGAAAATTCCCAGTGCTATAACAAAACTTTCCAAAAGATCTATCAGGAAAGATACGGGACTTGATGTGGGTTTTGATGTTTCAGGCACATCTGTAATTCTACGGAAGTGGCATCAAAATAACAAGCCAAGAGAAAGCGGCCAGTAGCGAAACATTACTACTCCAACGATAGTATCCCGATGTATAGGCCCAAAAATACGAGAATCACCACTGTCTGCACGATTATCCCCCATGACGATAAATTGGTCCTCAGGGATAGTAAATGGTTTTTCGTCCTGCAAAAAGCTTCCTGGAAAGCTGGTATCAGGGGTTGCGAGATAGGGTTCGTCCAACATTTCCTCATTGATATACACGCTGTTTTGTTTGAGTGTGATGGTTTCTCCGGGAAGGCCGATGATGCGTTTGATCAAGAGTACATCAGGATTATCCGGAAATCGAAACACCACCACATCCCCTCGTGTTGGCTGTCTAAAATAATACGAAACTTTTTCTACGATAAGCCGGTCGTTTTCGTAATAGGTAGGCTCCATGCTAATAGAAACAACCCGCTGCGGTTGCGCAACAAACTGGTATATCAGCACATACACTGTCAATGTAATGACAAAGGTCTGGATAATATCAAAGATAGGCGCTAGGATTTGGCGCCAAGAGCGGTGAGAAGGTGGTATTTGGTCTTGCATGGACCTATATTGTACCGCAACCTATGATGATTATATCCATCGAATCGGACGAACTGGTCGTGCCAATAAAAAAGGCTTCGCGTTGACGTTTGTGGACTAATATGTGGGAGTTATAGATTATAGTATTTCGCTAAAGTTTTGACTTTCTATTTCACTCAAAAGGTCTTGAATAAGACCGGACTTATTTTTAGGGCAGATGAATAGTGCTTCGTCTGTTTTGACAACGACAAACCCTTCCATTCCGAGTAAACTTACCAAAGCATCAGTTTGGTTGACTACAATGTTATCTTTTGAATCTACCTCGACTACTTTGCCTTGGAGCGTAGAATTGCGGTTTTTCTTGAGATACTCGTGAACATCATTCCAGGTAGTTATATGAATCCACTTAAATGGCAACATGACAACATTAACTCCTTCGTCCTCGTAGACCTTTTGGGTAAATAGTTCTACCTTGCCTTTCTCATACCTAGAAAAAGTATTTCTAATATCGTCATATTGAGCCTTGTTATTTAGTTGATCAAATATCTCCATACTGACGTCGTACCAATCGGGCCGGTGCTTTTTGAGGGATTCAAAAAATTTACGTGGAGTCCAGACATAATGGTTACAATGTATTGCCAAATTCATAGTGTCTATCATCTCTTTGGCCTCATCGACAGTTCGAGGACGTTCAACATACGTATTATTCCCAAATACTTCTAGGTTGCCTGTGTCACTAATTTTGGAACCTAATGCTATATAATCGCTGCCCACTTCTGGATGAGTCGGTAACATACCACCAGTCATGAGTTGCCCATACCGTTTGACCAGGATTTCCATCTCCATGAGCATTTCAATATACTTTTCGCGAGGTTCACGGATAACGACAGGTTGTACATAAAAACCGATAACCTCATCAGGGTACTTTTGCAGCATATGGACCATGCTGTAGCAAGAGGCCGGACCAGTATTTCGCTTTATATGAGGTTCAAAAATGAAGTTAGTCGGAGGAAGCATATCTGCCTGCTCTTGTACGTAATCCTTATATACTTCCGAAGTTGAGATAAAAATATCTTCTGGGGGAAAGGCAGAAAGTAGATCTTCTAAGTTTCGTTGAAACAGCGACTTACCGCCAATGATATTGCTAAATTGTTTAGGATAGTTTTCTTTGCTTAATGGCCAGAGTTTGGTGCCTTGTCCGCCGGCAGTTACGATGAATTTCATTTGTTATGAATATCGTTTGTGTAGCTCCTTGAGAAAGTCTTTGATCCAGGGCTCGGGGTTACCCGAGTAGGCGTCGTTGCCTTCGGCATCTTTGATGGTCCATGGTTCGGTCCTTCTGTTCACTTTTTCTCCATCCCATTCAAAATGGGTGACCTCCGTCAAATCGTGCGGCTCATACTCATGTGCATGGTGATGGGGAATGGCGTTGCTGATTGAGACAGTGCGATGAGGATGCTCTCTCTTGAGTCGATCTACCATGTCCTGTGTGATCTGATCTCGTTCCTTCATAAGTTCCGCTCCCTCATTATCATAGGCTTTTTCAACCATACGTACGCGTTGACAACTTTCGTTGTCACAAATCATATAGATATCGTCGGATTCAGGATCATACTCCACGGTTTCGGTAGGCCAGAGTTGTATACTTTTGGAATTTTGGCATTCTGGGCACACACGGCGGCTTTGCATGCGCATTTCTTGTACTTCGTATGGTGTTTCTACCTCTACAAAGAGCGGTTGGTAGCCTTCTGCCTCGAACTGGTCAATCAACTCAATTGCATGTTCAATCTGCTCGGGAGAACGAGGAAATCCATCCAGGATAATGCTTTTGTTACCAGCTTGCGAGAGTGCGCGTTTGACAAGTGCCAGGATGACTTCGGTAGATTTTAGCTTGCTGCCTTCCAGTTCGATAAACGGTTCAAGCAACTCGTGGAGTTGTTCTGTCGAAAGATCCTCGGGGAGGTGTGTACGTAGTTCTTCGGCGATTTTTTCTATGCCCTCTTCATTGAGGCGTACCTGCAATTCGCGTGCAAGATCGCCTACTGGAACATGTTCAAAATGTCCGGGAAGTGCTTTTTGTAGCAACTTAACCCGTGTGCCTTTGCCAGAGGCTTTTTTGCCAATGATAAAAAGGAGCAGTGGCTGCTCGGGGAGCTTTTCTTCCAGATGTTTGCGTTCATTTTCTGTTCGTTCCAAAAGAGATTGTAGTGGATCAGTCATAGCGTTTTCGTAGTAGGTATGTATTGTACAGAAAAGAGTAGCGTTTTGGAATAGTTGCTTAACTGATTCTTGTATTGTATTTTTTGTGGGTTTAAAATATTTTGATGCGCCAGAATGGAGAGTCTGCAGTTATGAGCAGTTTTAACATACTAACAAGGACGGGCAAGAAATTGTTAGGTTTTGTTGCGAGTCCGGTGACGAGGCAACCAGTAGAATTGTTAGCTTTGGAAGTACAAATATTCAGACTCGTGTGTGGCATTTTGTGGGTGTTTACTTCTATTGGACTATCGCTTGCAAACATTTCGCTAGAGGCAAAATTATTGCTGCTATCTTTTGCTACGTTGACAGTAGTAGATATTATGTTGCGCACGCTTAGAGTGGTTGAGGCACGTAAGCAGAGTCATCCCCCAAAGCACAGTGATTAATCATATCTGTTTTTCTTAGAATACATTGCGTTACAATACGTTCATGCGATTGTACCTAAACATTGGCTTGAACACCTTTTATCAGGTGTTAGCACGGGTTATTACCGCGGTGGTGGGATTTGTTGCTATCAGGTTTATTACGGGCAGCTTGGGTGTGGAGGGGTTTGGTGATTACCAGATCGTGATCACGTACGTTACGCTGTACTGGATAGTGACAGATTTTGGCCTGAATGCAATAGCAGTGCGTGAGATGGCGGCAAAAGAGGAGGAGTTGGCGGAGAACTTTTCCGCATTGATTACGCTCAGAGGAATGCTGGGATTGATACTATTGGGGCTGTCATGGGTCGTGTTGTTATTCTTGCCATATCCACCACATGTAAAGTATGCGATTTTGATCGGCTCTACCACGATCTTTTTTCAATCACTGCTAGGCTCAGCGAATGGCCTTTTTCAGGTCAAACTTCGGTATGACAAGCAGCTTATTTCTAATGCTATCGGGAGTGCAGTGTCGCTTGGTTTGGTGATACTGACCGCGCAGTACGGATGGGGGTTGTTTGGATTTGTTATTGCATTCGCGGCTGCCTCAATGGTGATGGCGTTGGTGAATGTGCTGCTTGCATATCAGTGGGTGCAGGTGGGGCTTTCCCGTGACAGAGCCAGGCTTGTGTATTTATTCAGAGAGACATTGCCGTTTGGTACGGCATTATTATTTTCTTTAGCAACATCCAAGGTTGGTGCATTGCTACTTTCGACCATGCCGTTGGCGCAAATGGAGAACAATGTAGCAGTGGGCATGTTTAATCTGGCGTATAAGGTGTTTGAGCTAGGGCTGATTGTTCCAGTCTTTTTTATGAATCCAGTGTATCCGGTATTGGTAAGACATCTGCAAGAATCGCGTGAAAAGTTCAAAAAGAGTGTATTCAAAGCACTGGGTGTATTGTTGCTGGGGGCATTGGCAGTGATTGTGGTGGTGTACCCGTTGGCGCCATGGATTGTATCGGTGCTGGCTGATAGTCCGGATTTTTCTGATTCGGTGCAGATATTACGGGTATTAGTCTTGTGGTCGCCGCTATTTTTTACTACCGCACTCTTAATGTGGATATTGGTGACGCTAAAGCGTCAAAAAGAGCTGATTATCGTCTACACCACAGCATTTTGCTTCAACCTACTTTTGAACTGGATGTTTTTACCTACCCACCACTACTGGGCCGCTGCGTATATCACCGGTGCTACAGAGTCGGTGATTTTGATACTTTTGACATTTTTTGTCCTATTGTCGTGGAGGAAGATTAAGACGATATGAAACTAACCGTTGGCATCTCTACTTACAACGCCAAAGAATACCTGGAGATATTATTACCATCAATCCAGAAACATGTTGCTCTGGATCATGAAGTGATTATCGTTGATGATGCTTCTACTGATGGGACTGCTGAATGGCTCAAACAGCACCATCAAGCGGTGCGTTTGGTCGAGAACCAGGTGAACAAGGGCCTAGCGGTTAATTACAAAACGATCTTGCAGCTTGCCCGTGGAGAGCACATTCTGCGGTTAGATGTGGATACGCAAGTACACGAGGGAGCCTTGCAGGCGCTTGCTGACTTTTTAGACAACCATCAAGACGTGGGCGTAGTGGCGCCCCAGATTGTGTATCTTGATGGGACGGTTGATTATCACTCGTATGGGCTCAATCGCATTGGCGCGTGGCAAACCTTCAAAGATTTTAGTTTTTTGTTTTGGAAAGCGTGGCAAAAGGTGATTTCTTTCATCTCTCGTCCACTATTACCTGACACGCCGGTTATTGTAGATCATGCGTTGGGAGCGGCGTTTATGATTCGGGCACGTGTGATGGAAAAAGCCGGTTTGCCTGATGTGCGAGTTAATTTTTACAGAGACGAAACCGACTGGCAGTACAAAATACGAGATGCGGGTTGGGAGATTTGGTTCCACCCTGGTGCGGTGATTACGCATGTCGGCGGGTCGAGTGCGGGCAATGTCTACATTCACGGCAAAGCCAGAAATCTCCAGAGCATGTGGCAATTTATTCATAATCAGTATCCGGGGAGGATGCGAGCAGCGATGTTTTTGGTGGCAATATTAGGCGGGTCGCTACTGAGTCTTGCTGCTGGAGTCGTGGCATTGCTGGTGGGTACGGTTGTTCCTGGAAGTAAAGGGATAGTGATAGGGCTCAAGACATTTCGGACCTTTGG
>CAZQWJ010000024.1:0-15416 GCA_964597265.1 uncultured Candidatus Saccharibacteria bacterium | reverse complement strand
GTACCTTGACCTTAGTAGCCTCACCTCAGCTGAAGGTCTCACCTTGCCAAATAGTATCGGAGGGGACCTTTACCTTGAGAGGCTCACCTCAGCTGAAGGTCTCACCCTGCCAAATAGTGTCGGAAGGCACCTTTACCTTGGGAGGCTCACCTCAGCTGAAGGTCTCACCCTGCCAGATAGTGTCGGAGGGTACCTTACCCTTGAGAGCCTCACCTCAGCTGAAGGTCTCACCTTGCCAAATAGTGTCGGAGGGCACCTTGACCTTAGTAGCCTCACCTCAGCTGAAGGTCTCACCCTGCCAAATAGTGTCGGAGGGTACCTTTACCTTAGGAGGCTCACCTCAGCTGAAGGTCTCACCTTGCCAAATAGTGTCGGAGGGAACCTTGCCCTTAGTGGCCTCACCTCAGCTGAAGGTCTCACCTTGCCAAATAGTGTCGGAGGGTACCTTGACCTTAGGAGGCTCACCTCAGCTGAAGGTCTCACCCTGCCAGATAGTGTCGGAGGGCACCTTGACCTTAGGAGGCTCACCTCAGCTGAAGGTCTCACCCTGCCAAATAGTGTCGGAGGGAACCTTGACCTTAGTAGCCTCACCTCTGCTGAAGGTATAACGTGGCCAAGGTCTGTTAATGGTTCCATTTTTGCGCCTAAGCTAGGGCTAGCAGAGCGTGCAAAATTGCCGATTCATATCTCCTCTATCCTGCGCATACCAGAATAGTAATCACGCCCGACTCCCGGGGTCGGGCCTGCCTGCGCACCTGTCTGCGTAGGCAGAGGCAGGGAGTCGGGCATTGATGTGGCGCGGAGAAACAGGTGTCAAATTGATATAGACCCATAACGAACCTCAATCTGTGCTTTCCCTTTCCGCATGAGTATATGGTATGCTAACCATATGGGAGTTGGTATTCAACAAAGAAACAAGGAAGGGATATTTCCTACTCGCTCAGGGTCTGAAGTGAACGAAAGAACAATTCAACAAACTACAGAACTTGAATACAATCAGGACACATTGGCCAGATACGGTCTCGACGAACCTCAGTACACCGCAACGCTCGCACCGCTATTAGTACAAGCAGGTACACACGTATCGTCTAATAAGGAAAAAGGAAAGAATGAACCTTCATATTTGGCAAACAAAGTAGCCCGTTTAGTAGAGGACGGGGACTATAGACCGGCTGTTGACTCTATCATGAACGAGGCACAGCAACTGCTGACTCGTGCAACTACTGCAGCGGGCCGAGCACAAAGCGTGGATCAACAGCGTGGACTGAAACGCCTGACCCGTTCATCCAAAAAGGAATGGCAATATGCCTCAGGCAAATTTGCCAACGCCAACATGCTTCTGCAGGCAGCCAGGACGCTCATCGAGCAGTTGCCTGCCGCAGAACAGCGAGAGTACCTCGCACAGATAACCCATACACTTGAGAACGACCATGTCTGGGAAATCGCCAATCGACTTCCTCATCATAAAGTAAAGGAACTGACGCGCAAAAGGCTTTTGGATATGAATTTGGATTTTGAATCTATTGAAGAAGGAGAGCCATTGGAATATGAAATGGGAAGTCTGAGCAGAGCAGGGGCTGCAGGTTGGGGTACTGCATTGGGTGCTTATATATATGGTCTATCTCCGATAGTGATGATCGCGTCAGCCCCCACCAGTGGCCTCATCTGGAACAAATGGGCCCGATATCATGTCAACAAATCCCGCAACCCTGAAGAGTTCGAACGGCGTTTTGAGAAGTACAAGAAAGCAAAACGTTCTATCCGAAATTTTGCAATCGGCGCTGTTTCTCTTAGTACTGCAAAAGCACTTAGTTCCGCAATCTTAAAATAGTTACTTTAAACAGCCGTAAAAGGCACAACACAAATATGAACGCTG
The DNA here is from genome assembly GCA_964597265.1 of uncultured Candidatus Saccharibacteria bacterium. GTDB lineage: Bacteria > Patescibacteriota > 4484-211 > 4484-211 > JAGQKX01 > CAZQWJ01. Next base: position 13,540 of record CAZQWJ010000024.1, on the reverse strand, counting down.
AGCTTAACGAAAAAATAGAACAGTTACTCAATCAACTCGAGATGACAGAAGAAGAGAAGGCGCATTTTTATATGTCAACCGTGCAGTTTGTGACACGCGAGCTTGAAACACTGATTAGTGAAATTTTAACAGACGAAGACCTCCAACACCTTGAGCAGATAGATGACGAAAAAGAAGCTAATGCATACATTGACGCTCAGGTTAAAAACAAAATGGGCCAAAGTACCCAAGATATCAGCGATGAGATTCTCCGAGAGCTGTTGGAACGTGTGCAGATAGAAGGAATCAAAGAACTACTAGAAAACCTCCCAACCCCAACGGCCCCGACTCCGGGAGTCGAGCATTGATGTGGCGCGGCAAAACAGGCGTCCAAATTGATAAGGTCCTATATGGGTACGGCGGTTCATTATTGCATTCCAAGTAAGCAACATACTATGTCATTTGACCAATTAGCAACTAACGAATCTCTACAAAAGACAGTCGGAGCCCTCTCTCAAAAGGGATACGCAGTTGTTGTCGTGCAAAACGCCAATGAAGCACTTGACCATATTATTAAAACTATCCCTGAGGGTGTATCTGTTATGAACGGCTCATCAGTGACACTTGAACAGATCGGTTACATAAACTATCTCAAGTCCGGAGAGCACAAATGGATAAATCTCCATGCAAAAATACTTGCAGAAGATAATAAAGAAAAAAGAGACGCACTCAGACGCCAGTCAGTACTATCCGACTATTACCTAGGCAGTGTACATGCATTGGTGGAGAATGGCGAGTTTGTAGTAGCGAGCAACACGGCAAGTCAGCTGCCGCATGTTGTGTATACCTCTCCCAACCTCATTTTTGTGGTGAGTACCAAAAAGATTGTTCCCACCATGGACGAAGCAATGAAAAGACTACAAAATCACGTTGTGCCGCTGGAAGACAAACACATGCAGGAGTTATACGGCTCGGGCACCCAGCTTAACAAGATAGTCATTTCCAAGGGCGAAGCCCCAATGATTGGGAGAAAAGTGCATTTTATCCTGGTCGAGGAAGATTTGGGATTCTAAATATCCTGGCTTTTGAAATCGGACGTTGATCCTACCACTACCTTTTATAGTTCTTATACACATCCTGCCGATATCCTACTTTGCGTATCCATATTTCTTTCCTTTTGGTATCCAGTTCAACAATCACCCGCATGGTGCCGACCCGCAAACGGAAAAACCCTGCAACTCCCTGCATTGATTTGATATCAAAATTCGCAGGAAATGGGTATGTCAGTTGTTTGATCTTGGAGAGTATTGTTTTGGCATGAACGCGAGAGAGTTTAGAGAGTTCTTTTGAAGACTTATTGGTAAAAAAGACCTTATACATACTGCTCTACGTCCTCGATCGCAATGCCTGTTCCCCGTGCCTCACGGGAAAGTTTTTTCGCCTCTTGCGTGTCCAATTGATCCTCAAGTGCTTCATGTAGGGATATAAAATCATCGATGTCCAAAATTACTGCCTGCGGTTTGGATTTATAAAATATATAGGCAAAGCCGTTTCGCTTGACTTGACTCAGGACACCTAATGCGTTTTCACGCATATCTGTAATTGTTTTTACATTTTTTGTTGATGGTATTAACATGAGGAAAGTATACTCAAAAGCCTCATACGAAGCAACTTACCCAAACTGCGGATCGAGGACGATCACTTCGCTTTCTTCGGAGAGGGCGGCTTTACTCTTTAATTCTAGGTTTTTCTTAGGCTCGGCATTCTCTACTCCCATCTCGCGCAAAAAATCCTCAAGTGGCGTCAGACCCCACTCTACACCCTTGGTGCCTGCAATACCATAATGCATAGGAATAGTAATCCCTGGCTCAATCTCCGCCACCATCTCCCCTGCCTGTTTGGCAGTAATGGTAAATACACCACCTACCGGAAGCATCAGTACATCAACCGAACCTAGCTGTTCTTTTTGCTCATCCAAAAGCTCATGCCCGATATCGCCAAAATGCGCGACATTGATTCCCTCTGATTCAATCAAAAACAACGTTACCGGACCACGCTCGGCACCCTGCTTATCATCATGAAATGCCGACAGCCCTTGGATTCGCACGTCGGCCACTTCATACTCGCCTGGATCCGAAATAATCACCGGATTGCCCTTCACACCGGCCAGATATGCGTGATCGTCATGATCGTGCGTCAGGCACACGATGTCAGCCTCCTGCTCTTTCCACTTCATCCCCAGCTTCTCAGGATCATACGGATCGATCAGGACTTTTTTGCCTTGAGTTTCTATGAGAAAACTAGCATGGCCAAGATACGTTATTTTCATAAGAAATGTATAAATTAAAGAGAAAAGACCAAATCTAATGAACTTTTAATTTTCATCTGTAGCCTTGCTCTTTTCTATTTTCTCTGTAATCTTCCCTATTGTATCATCTTCACTACGTCTTCCAAAGAATTCACTGTCGTCTGCTCGCCTGTCAATAGGTTTTTTACGCTAAACTCATCACTCTGCCGCTCTTGTTCGCCCACAATCAGCACCCAGTCATACGCTTTTTTGTTCGCTTCGCTGAGCGCATTGCCTATGGATACCGCACTCAAACCATTCACCACAGTCACGCCTTGTTGCCGCAATGCCTTGCCCAGGCCAAAATAATACACAACATCATCAGAAAGCGCAGGAATATACACCGTCTTTTGCTCTGACAGGTCCGGTGCAATACCCCATGAGTTCAAAAAGAGCGCCAACGTCTCATCCCCCGGCGCACAGCCCACTGCGGGAAAATTCTCTACCCCAAACAAACTCGCCAGCCCATTGTATCGACCACCGCCAAACAACGATCGAGGGTTTTCGGGATTGGTATCAAACACTTCAAAGATCATCCCATCGTAATAATCAAACCCGCGTACCAACGACGGCGCAAATTGCACTGCCCACTCAGGATACCCTAATTTGACAAACTGGCTTATCAAAAATTCCACCTGCCGTAGTCCTTCGTAATTGCTCAAGTTTTGAAACGTCATCATCTGATCCATCCCTTCCAATGCCAAAAACTCCTGTAATTTTGCAATCTGGTTGGATGTCAAACCAACCTCTTCTGCGGCCGCTGCAAACGTCTCGGGAGACATTTTGCCCGACTTATCCATCAAGCGGGTTACCTCTTGCTGCTTATCCGTCGAAATACCAACGACATCAGTTAACACCTCTTGGAGCAACACCCGACTATTGATTCTAACCACAAACGACCGTTCTGGCGAACCAAAGGCAAGCATTATTTCAATCGCCATGGTCAAGATCTCAACATCCGCCATCAATGACTCTTCTCCAAAAATATCAAAGTTCAACTGCCAAAACTCGCGATTACGCCCTCGTTGAGGGCGTTCCTGTCGAGCAAAATTGGAGATATTAAACAGTCGAATTGGCTTGGGCCACTGCTGATAACGTCGCGCAACCAGCCGGGTAACTGACGGGGTCATTTCGGGTCGGATAGCCAATTCTCGTTCGCCCTGATCTGTCAAGGTAAACAGCTCCTTACCTCCTACCTCATCACCGGATTTTGCACGGTATACTGCCGCTTCCTCCAGGAGTGGGGTTTGATATTCTTCATAGCCAAACTGTTCGCAAACCCGCCGCCACGTATCAAAAATATACCGCCGAATCCGCATCTCTTCGGGGAAAAAGTCCTGCATACCACGATATGGTTGCGTTGATAGCTGATTGCTTTTTGTCATGCTGATATGATAACATAAGCCCGCTAAGGTAGAGTAAAGCGAAAAGATAAGAGAGCAAAAATACAGATGAAAGATATAAATTAGGAAAGCGCCTTAGCCTTGCTTTTTTAACTTTTATCTTCTATCGATATATGAAAACTGACATTCACCCTCAATATCATACCAACACAGTAGTAACCTGCGCGTGCGGGAATACCTTTGTTACTGGCTCAATTTTGACCGAAATCAAGGTTGAGATTTGCAGCGCCTGCCATCCATTTTATACCGGCCAGAAGAAATTCATTGACACCGAGGGTCGTGTTGAGAAATTTGAACGTCAGAAGAAACAAGCTGCAGATACCAAAACCACGGTATCCAAGCGAAAAGCAAAAAAGAAAGGCATTGCCAAAGACGCTTCTGGCAGAGACAGCAGCACCAAATCCCTCAAGCAAATGATCGAAGAAATGCGCCAGAAAGCATAGAGTAAGAGAAAAGAGTAAACATAAAAAAGAAAAACTAAGGAACTTTCTTAATTTTTATCTGCATCTTTGCACTCTACTATTTACTCTTTTCTTTTCCTGCATCGTGGATTACAAAACCGCCATACAACAACAAATCGACGAGTTAGGTGAAAAAATAGCCCAAACTCGTACCCTACTGGAAGACCCTGCAGCCCAAGGTGACCCTGCCCTGCAGGAACTCGCGCAGGAAGAGCTCAAAGCGTTACAATACCGAAAAGAAGCGCTGGAAGCCTCTTTGGTACAACCAGCTGCAAAACATGATAATGGCGACAGCGATTCTTCACTTCCCGCAGACATAAACCCCAACAAAGCCATTGTCGAAATCAGGCCCGCAGCCGGAGGCATAGAAGCAGGGCTATTTGGCGCAACACTGTTACGCATGTATCAGCGATTTGCTCAACGACAAAACTGGAAATTTGACATGCTTGACGAACGCTATGGCAATCCAGGCGAGTTGAAAATTGCTATCATGGAAGTAACGGGCAAGGGCAGTTACCCGATGTTTAAAAACGAATCAGGCGTACATAGGGTACAAAGAGTACCCGAAACAGAGAGCTCCGGCCGTATCCACACATCAACCGTAACTGTTGCGGTTCTTCCGTCAGTCAAAGAACAGGCACTTACCATCAACCCGAGCGATTTGGAAATTACTACATTTCGCGCTGGCGGTGCAGGTGGGCAAAACGTCAACAAGGTAGAAACCGCAGTGCGTGTTATTCATTTGCCAACTGGTTTGACCGTGGAGGCGCAAGAAGAACGCAGCCAGCAACAAAACCGGATGCGCGCCCTAACGCTTTTGCATTCTCGCTTATTTCAAATGATGATTGACCAGCAAAAAGAACACATCGACGACCTACGTGCGGGGCAGGTAGGGACTGGCGAACGATCAGAAAAGATCCGCACGTATAACTTTCCTCAAAATCGCGTTACCGACCATCGGATCAGCCAATCCTGGCACAACATGAACGCTATTATGGACGGCGATATCGCCGACATCCTCACCGCCTGCCAGGCTATTCCGACTCCGGGAGTTGGGCATTGATGTGGAGCGGTAAAACAGGCGTCCAAATCACAAAAAACCTATAACCCAAATCATTGCCCTCAACCTTCCCTCATCTTTCATAAATCAGTATGATGTATGTACAACATGTTTCGATTTATGAAAGAAAACGCTCTCTCTATACGTATCGCAGTTAGCCTATTTGCATGTTTTTTGCTGCTATTTCTCGTTGCAATAGCAACGCTACCACTCGGCAATAGCATCCTGCACACCTTGTTTCCCAAATTATTTACTCATGCAGCTGCACCTGTGATCGAAGACATCTCTACCAATGCGGCAGACTATCCGGACAATCAAATACCTCGATATGAAAAATTCGAAATCAGTTTTACCGTCGAGACCCAAGCAGACAACATGTACATGCCATATGACCCATCTCCTCCACTAGGAGTCAACACCAACGGCATCAGCGTTGACGTGCTGTTTTCTCCGGACAACTGGGAAACCATCTATCAACAGCCAGCATTTTACTATCAAGAATTTCTTGACGAACGTCGGGGAGGCCAAAACCAACTTGAATGGTTGTATCCCACTGGGAATTTTGTATGGAAAGCGCGTTTTGCACCAGACCAGGAAGGCACTTGGCGATACAAAATCATCGCCACCGATAGTGAAGGTACCGCCGAAAGTGACCAGTACACATTTACGGTAACAAGTTCCGACAAAAATGGTTTTGTACAAGTTAGCGAGGACGATCCACGATATTTTGAGTTTGAAGATGGTACATACTTCCCTGCCCTAGGCTATAACATGAACTACAACCAAATAGATTGGACTAACCCCGTGGCCAGCAACGAAGCCAACTTTCAGGCTATGTCAGAAAACGGCATCCAACTTATCAGGATGTGGCTATCTCAATGGGCGATTTGGGGATCTGCATGGAATCCCTGGTATGATTTCAACAATCACCAAGGGTATATCCCTGCATCACGCCTTGTGCTCAGTGGCGCCAATACCGATGCCGGAAGCGAAGCGGCAATGATTGTAAACAACACTGTTGTGCCTTGTATGTTTACGGGGTATCAAAAAGCTCCTGCAGCAGTCAAACAACACACCAATTATCGGGTACAGGTCCGCTATAAAATGCAAAATCTTACCGGTCCGCGTGTACCAGAGCAGCCTTTCGGCCTGGTAGCAAAAGTAGGCGATTGGTTACCCAACTGCCAGGATAGTGGTACAGGCACAGTGATCACCGACTATGCTAGTGCCAACACAGACACTGATCCGCAGCCCTGGCAGATCATAGAAGGTACATGGAACTCGGGTAACAATCACTTTTTACCATTCTTCTATCTGACTACAGAAAACGTCAACACCGGACGTGCATCAATAGATTATGTATGGGTGCAGGAAGATTTGGGAAGCGGCAACTACGGACCCAATATCATGAGTAAGCCCTGGATGAGCCATCACCTCTACATGGAGCAGCGTAATTCGTATGCATTTGATAAAGTTCTACAGTTGGCAGAGCAATATGATATATATCTGCGTCCGGTGATGCTGGAACGACAGGATTATATTACCGAACGAATCCTTCCTGATGGAACCGTGGATGACAATAGTCCCAGCCAGAATAATTTTTATGGTCCCAATAACCGTGATGTTACCAAAGTTCGATGGCTCCAGCAGGCGTGGTGGCGATATGCGCAAGCCAGGTGGGGCTACTCGACTAATATTCACAGCTGGGAGTTATTAAACGAAGGTGATCCAGCAAGCACTCGCCACTTCATACAGGCCGATGAATTTGGCAAATTTGTAAAGTGTCGCGTGTTTGGCGTATCTGTGGGCTCCCAAAATGGCGATGAGTGCACTTACGATCACCCTAATGCGCACCTTGTCTCAACCTCTAACTGGCATTCATTCCCGACCAGCTTGTGGGCCAGCGATTCCTATCCAAACATTGATTTCGCCGACGTTCATCGCTACATACCTCAAAATGATGGCGATTACAACGACTCTGCTGATGCAACCATTAATCCAAGTCTGCAATACTACACAGCGATGGTTAATGCAGGTAAGGTAAAACCAATCATTCGAGGCGAAACAGGGCTCACCGCAACTGAAAGCGAGCCTGGTTCCGCCGAACTCTTGGAGGACACTCAAGGAGTGTGGTTACACAACTTCTTATGGGCCGGAATAAACCATGGCGGACTTATTGAGTCATATTGGTATGCGAATTACCACATCTATAACACCCAAGAGGGGTTTGATAATCGTCCTGTATTCAAACCATTCAAAAACTTCATTGAGGACGAACCACTTAATAAAGGTGGGTATCAGGCAATCCAGGTAGACACTTCAAATGATGAACTCAGAGTTACAGGACAATATAGTACATCATACGATCGAGGACACCTGTGGATACAAAATAAAGCATATACGTGGCGAAACGTTGTTGATGAAAATCCAATGACGCCTCAATCAGGCATGGTAACGATCTCAGGTTTGTCACCCGATACCACGTATACAATTCAAACATGGGATACCAATCAGACAGACAAGGCAGGACAAATCATTAATACAACAGTTCAAGAATCTAACGCTGATGGTGAGATAACGCTTGCACTCTCAAACCTTACTACTGATGTGGCATATAAATTCCATACACAAGAACCCACTCCGACCCCTACATTAACACCAGTGCCAACTCCGACACATACGCCTGCTCCTACTCCTACACCAACCACCGGTCCTACTCCCACTGCCGGTCCATCTCCTTCCAACACTCCTTCTCCCTCCAATACACCAGTGCCTACCAGTACCCCTATCCCCTCTCCCCCACCCCCTCCTACACTCAATGCTTCTTCTGCAGAAGTCTACACTGACTCCATCACACTCTCTGGTACCAAACAAGCGAACACTGCCATTCGTATCAATAACGTCACGGTCGTCAACCAAAACAATAGTACCTCCTGGTCTGTCTCTCGTCCCCTCTCTCTGGGTACCAACACCCTCTCCATCCGTGCAAGACGCAACTCTCTTGACAGCTCTCCTATCAATCGCACCATCATCAGGCAAGGGTTGGCTGATATTAATGCTGATGAGACAGTTAATATTTTCGACTTAGGTATCTTTGCGGGTAACTATGGCCGGCAGAACATTCAGATAAGTGATCCACGCAATGTGCGTATGTCTGACATGAATCAGGATGGACGGGTTAACATCTTTGACCTGGGTATCTTTGCCGGTAGGTACGGATCAAGTTATAGTTATTAAAATTAGGCCTTCAATAGTATATGCTTAAAAAAATTATGAATACTACATTCACACGTACTGCAGTTATTGTCGCTGGATTTTTCTTTTTGACTTTTATAGTTATTGCGGGTGTGGCTCCTCTTCGAGATAACATACTGTCACGGTTTTTTCCCAAGTCAACAACTCAGGCTGTATTTGACGATATATGGAATATGGCCGGTGGAAATGTTCAAAGAACCAGCTGGATTGATGTTGATGTTAGTGACGTTACAGGAGTAGATTGGTACCGGCCGGTAGAGTCCTACATACTCCAACATACACAAATTATTACTGCTAATAGAAAGATCTACGTTGCGACCTCTGACGGATTGCTTGTACTTAACGCGGAAAACGGCGATCTGGTATGGCGGTTTGATACAGAAATGCCACTCGCCCACTCCCCTGTCGTCATGGGAAACATGGTGTACATAGGCGGGATGGATCGAAAATTTTATGCCTTGCAGGACAATGGAAGCTCATACACTGTCTCTTGGATATTTTCCGGAGCTGGCGCGGGGTTTAGCGAAAGCCCTATTGTAGAAGATAATACAATTTATATCGGAAATCGCGACGGCTACTTTTACGCGATAAACACCTCTGATGGTTCTCTCAGATGGCAATACCCTGCTGCAGGACAAGACCCACTAAGCCCAATCATCAATGGCGCTGCCTACAACGACAATGTAATTTATTTTTCAGCCCATGATAACTACGCCTATGCTCTTAATGCAAGCAATGGTAGCCTTGTATGGAAATCTGCCGAGCGATTACATGGTGAGAGAAGTCAGGGATTTTGGCCAGTAATCTTTGGAGACAAAGTGATCTTTTCTGCAGCATTAGGCTATAGACGCGCAACCAACCCAGGTAGTGACAGTATAAGTTATTACGATGATCTTTATGGTAGTGATCAACTCGTAACCATGCCTGCAGGAGAAAGAACATATGCAAGTGGCTCTGAAGGATGGGCTGCCGGCACTGCATTACTCAATGCAACTTCTAACCCGGATGGATATACAGAAATACAAACGTATCTCAATGGATACCCTGAACGACGATCAACTGTCTTACTTGATGCATCAACCGGTCTTGAAACCACGATCGCCCCATTTCCATTTGCTGGAACGTGGTTTCAGCAGCGTTATCCACCAATCGTTAATGTGACCGGAGATGAACTGTACTTGGTTAACACGTTTGGACGTGGAGCAGGAAATGGTATCTCACGTGCTGCGATAATGGGCTGGAAACTGAGTAATCCTTACCTCAAAGTACCTGAGGCGCATCCAAGTAATTTTGTGAACTCATTTAACTCAACACGCTCGTATGCGATAGATGAACCATCTGCTCTTTCTGGAGCTGGTGATGATATTTTTATTAACTTAAACAGCGATCGTATCGCAGGTAATATCACTGATAGCAGGTTTTTTTGGAACTATCCTTCTACACTTGATGGAACGTTGCCCTCACAAATTACAGATAGTCCTGGTGGTCCGATTTATGCCCCCGATAACCCTGGCCGGTACGATACCATGTGGCAACTCATCAGTAACACACTAGAGAGACTACAGGCATACTACAAGGGGAACACAGATTCGATCAACGGTACATACTCCAATCACGGGGTACAAAACCCATTGGTGCCGTACCGATTCACAAACGATTCGTCACAAGTTGTGCAACGCTTATTTACTCATCGGAGCAATACTATCATTGCACTTGGTACAACCGGTGCCCAAACAGCACTTCCTCTCATAGAAATCCCTGATACATATGACTCTGATGCAGGCGCGTCTGTTTTGACTGCCGCTGAATTGACAAACCGCCTCGAACGCGAAATAGACAAAATGGTAGCTGCCTGGGAAGGTTCTGATCTAGTTGTTTCTAATCGTAAATTTTTGAATCCAGGTTACTACAATCAAGGTCAGTTCAGTCCGGATGGTGGGTTCACTGGTGAGTATTTTGATAGTCCGGGAGTGAATTTACTCGCTCTATCAGAAGCCTATACACAAATAACCGACCCAACACTGCGATCACGCCTTGCAGACTATATGGAAGCATTTGTCCAGCGTTATTACATCAATAGTCAAATTCGGACCATGGGATGGCAACAAATCTCTCGCGAACTGATGACATACCCTCCTGAGGTCCAAACGCAAATGGATAACAAACCAGACAGTTCCGGTGGCACTTACGACATGATCAACTATTATGCCATGGCAAAATATGTAGAAACACTACCTGCCGACGTTCAGACTGCAACCGCTCTTGCACTATATTCTGCTACAAAAACATTTGTATCCACGAGCACGAACCCCCTCTCCGGGCAAGGATGGACACAAACCCAGTGGCATCAACGAAGGGTGTGGCAGGTAAACGAACAAATTACTGGCTTAATCGGCTTTCTGGATCTCCAGGCGCGTGCCTATGATAACAATGTTCCTGCGGGTGAACAGACGCGAAAAACAAATGCTGAAAACGCCTTGCAAAATCTCAATACCCTAGTCGCAAATAATTTTTACAAGGATCATTCTACATTTGGAGAATATGATAATCCGTCAGGATACAACGAAAACCAGATGTTTAGATTCTTCAATTTGGCAAGAAATTTTGCGTTTATGTCTTCGGAACAAGCCGAAACAATGAACACTGCAAGTGTTTCTGCAGCTGTAAACGAGTATACATATTTGGCACCTTTGTGGTTTCAAAGTATGCACGATACTCATCTAAAGGAAGGTGTCATGTATCACTTGTACGATAGGCATGCACTATTTTTTGCCAAAGCTGAGATCCTCAATGAACCTCGAGAGGAGCTGTCCAAGTACATTGATGTGCCTGCTTTCCACCTTGGAGATATGCACTATATCAGCAATCTAACATTGGCGCTCAAGGCACACTCTGATCCAACGTATACGCCAGCACCAACTCCCACCCCTCAACCAACTTCAACACCAGGACCCACACCGACGATTACCCCTACACCACAACCGACCCCTACATTAACACCAGTGCCAACTCCGACACATACGCCTGCTCCTACTCCTACACCAACCACCGGTCCTACTCCCACTGCCGGTCCATCTCCTTCCAACACTCCTTCTCCCTCCAATACACCAGTGCCTACCAGTACCCCTATCCCCTCTCCCCCACCCCCTCCTACACTCAATGCTTCTTCTGCAGAAGTCTACACTGACTCCATCACACTCTCTGGTACCAAACAAGCGAACACTGCCATTCGTATCAATAACGTCACGGTCGTCAACCAAAACAATAGTACCTCCTGGTCTGTCTCTCGTCCCCTCTCTCTGGGTACCAACACCCTCTCCATCCGTGCAAGACGCAACTCTCTTGACAGCTCTCCTATCAATCGCACCATCATCAGGCAAGGGTTGGCTGATATTAATGCTGATGAGACAGTTAATATTTTCGACTTAGGTATCTTTGCGGGTAACTATGGCCGGCAGAACATTCAGATAAGTGATCCACGCAATGTGCGTATGTCTGACATGAATCAGGATGGACGGGTTAACATCTTTGACCTGGGTATCTTTGCCGGTAGATATGGTTCTCAGTATGAATATTGATTCGATGATATGATCAATCAAGTAAAATAATGAACAAACTATTAAAGATGATTTCGGAAGATTTACTCAAAAAAGAGAACATTTTACACAATACGTATATCAGATTTATCATACTAGGCTCAGGCTTGTTTTTTGTCCTATACTTGATATTTTCTTCCCTATTTCACTATTTTCCCGAAAGTGGCCTCCCCTCTACCCTAACTCACTCCCACGCCCAGGTTGATCCCAACCTAGACCAAAGACTCCAAAATGGCCCTATTATCGTAGATCACGATGATGTAGCACTTTTCGATCAGATTCCGGACGAATATATTGAAGCTGCTGCGGAGATTAAGATGATGTGGGTAGACCGATCCGTAGGAGGCAATATCAGTGAAGGTTTGGACTGTCTGACATATGATTCTCCCAATGCACCCGGTGTACCCAATAGTTGCAAAAGAAATGCTCATCCCGACTCCAACTATCTCTCCCCCCCAAGCCTAATGGAATGGAATCGTCAAGGCGGTTATGATCGCAGTAACTGGGTATTTTATTTCGATCCAGGACAAGGAATCACTCCAGCATTGGACTGCCCTAACTTTAATACTCCCTGGGTAGGATGCTTTGTAGATCACGTGAACGCCTATATTTCACAAACACCTGACATTGATGAGTTTGACATCTTTTCATATCAACACAGCTACCTCGCTGTAATGGAAGGTGATGATATAGCTTCACCCACGGGGTATTTTTCCAACCGTGTAGATCGATACGATATTTATGATTATGCAAACCTCGAAAGCACTCATCCCAATAAGGTCTTTATCTATTGGACCACAAGCTTGGCTCGAACTATTGGAACCCAGACTGCGGAAAGTTACAACAATCAAATGCGACAGTTCGTAAACGATAATAACAAGATCCTTTTTGACGTAGCAGATATCGAATCCAGGGATCCAAACAATTTACAAAATATCTGCTATGATGCGCGTGACGGAGTGTGTTGGTGCCGGATTCCCGGTAATCCGGGCACCTGTGAGGACTATTCGCAACAAGGGCAAGCGTGCGATTGGGATGATGGATTAAATATTCCGGCAATTTGTCAACATTACACTACCGAAACAGTAGGTGGACACCTATATGATCCTGCAAAAATAGCCCTGGCTAAGGCATATTGGGTTCTCATGGCTCAAATTGCCGGCTGGGATCCCAGCGGCGCACCAACCCCTACCCCTGATCCTGATGCAACGCCAACACCTACGTCGGTCCCGACTCCTACCCCTACACCAGCTCCTTCTGCTACGCCAACACCTACCTCATCACCAACTCCAACGCCAACCCATACGCCTGTACCAACATCCACCCCTACACCACAACCGACCCCTACATTAACACCAGTGCCGACTCCAACACATACGCCTGTTCCTACTCCTACACCAACCACCGGTCCTACTCCCACTGCCGGTCCATCTCCTTCC
>CAZQWJ010000023.1:12294-15462 GCA_964597265.1 uncultured Candidatus Saccharibacteria bacterium | reverse complement strand
GGATGGACGGGTTAACATCTTTGACCTGGGTATCTTTGCCGGTAGATATGGTTCTACCTATTAATACTAATGGTTGACGATCGCAACATGTATACCTTATTCTGTATAAAATAAACGTGCATATGTTTAGAAACATTAGTCTCAGAGTCACATATTTCGTCCTTTTTATCGCGACACTTGTCACAATTTCAGGAATATTTTCCCAAACCTACGGTGAAAATATCGGTGATACCGTTACCGGCTATATCACCTTTACCGCCGAAGAAAATGTCACCGCAGCGGATTTCACCATCAGTGTGAGCGGCGGATCGGTTGGTACTATCTCTTGTGGTGGATCCGGATTCACAAACGTAGGGAGCAGTGGATCCAATTGTGTCGTGGCAAACCTCGGTGGAGGTGCACAAAGCGGGACACTAGCCACCGTCACCGCGACCGCAAATCAAGCAGGTACACTATCTATTTCTGCCAGTGGGACATTAAGTAATGGCAGCGGCCAATCTGCAGGAGGTGGCAGCTTACATGGTCAATCATTCACCATCAACGCACCTTCTGCACCGCAACCTACGGCAACACCTCGACCAGCAGGCCCAACCCCAACACCTACTCCAATACCCGAACCAACACCTACTCCGACGCCAATGATTGATCTTGTGGTCGTCAAACCACAAGAAGGTGAAGCACAAGAATTGCTAGATACCACTATCACGTTAGAAAATGGTACGTTTACCATTGCCTTTACCCCTGCGTCACTAACCTCAACCGCTCGCACGATTAACTTATCGGAAGGCACTGATCTTACCCTCGATTTTTCGGATAATTTTGCACAAAGTGATACAGAGACCTCAGTCCATCTACCCAACGGTTTGACTATTACCAAACCTACCACACTTGGAGCAATATCAATTACATTTTTACCTGAAACAACGCTAAAAAGTATTCATCCCACAAGTGATGACCCCAAATGGGACGGTATGCTACCACTGCTAAACATCTTAGAGCCAGACGTCATCACTGGAACAAACAAAATTATCTACTATGTGGTTGAAGTTGGCGGGCACGACATTCCTCCCATCACGTTTGACCGACCGATTACCATCACGTTGCCCGGTCAGTCTGGTAAATTGGCCGGATATGATCGATACGGCTCAGTGGCTGGTATTTTGACTGTTTGTTCCGAAGATGTGCAAAGTGATCCATCCAAACTCGAGACACCTGATTGTTATTATGATAACGGTACAGATTTGATAATTCTAACTCGACATTTGACTAGGTTCTTTTCCTACACTGACGAACCAATCATCGCTACCGACGCACAGCCAACCTCGAATAACCGTATCACAATCTATTTCCTTTCTATGATGCTGGCCATTCTGGTATTACTCATTGTTGGTTACATTATTTGGTACAAACGCCAGCAAAAGAAAGAAAGGAACCTTGGTGCACCAAAAAACAGCACTCCCCTCACCCCACCAGGTGGTATACAATAAAAAGCAACACACGACGTCCTACGACATCTGTACGGGCATTATTTGTATGATATGAACCTATTGTTTCCGATAGAATTAAGTATTGTTGCAGCAAGTGTCGTCAGTGTTATTTTTCTCCTCTTTGCTATACCCAACAACTACGCCTGGATGATCGTTACCGGCTTGTTGCTTATATTGCTCGTAATCATCAATCGCATATATCTCAATGACAAACCGACCGCCACGCACACACCTGTTTTGAACACGGTGGTAACAACACTGATTTACTTGTTTATCATGCTTGTATTGCTTGTTACTGGCAATGTCTTTAGTCCGTTTTTGATCCTCATACACCTGACGATATTAGGCACTGGTCTATTCATAAAACAATCCGCGGGCGTATGGGCGTTATTGTGCATTGTTAGTGTGTTGCTCGTTCAAATAGGGCTACAACCTGACATCCGTGCTCTTATCAGCGACGATCCGTGGGCGCCGGCTATATACCTCATCTCGTTTCTTGCGATTTTTCCTTTACTCAATATACTCGTCCACAAGTACCAATTTCGGTCAAAGGTCATCGACTTTTTGAATAGTAAGGTCATGGTGGTCGAAACGCGTGAAAAAGCTATCCTACAAAGCGTCAAAGAACTCATATTCGTTACTAATTTGGAGCTGCAGATACTATCTGTCAACGACGCCGCACGAAAGACGTTGGGTATCTCACCATCCCAATTGATACTCACGCCCATTGAAACAATATTTGACCTGTATGATCAACACGGCGCGAAGTATGACCTCACCACCAACATAACACAATCAGGTGTCTTGACACGGTCCTCTACTATTGTCAGCCCACTCCAGCTGCGTTCCGCAAAACTTCCAAAAGCACTAGAGGTTACACTGGAGATAAAACCAATTATCGGGATAACTGGTGAAGTTGAGCAGATCAGTTTGATCATCACTCGCCACACTACCTCACGTTCCAGTTCAAAAGAAAATATCTCAATTGATGTAGTACGATCAAAGCTCGAACAACGAAGATATTCATTACTCAATAATCCTACAGATAGCCACCACAAAAGCCATGAAGAAAATTTTGTTGGAATCATCAATACGGAATGGGACCTTATCAATACATTACAAATCAGTCAAGAAGTGGCACGACCTCGACTTGAAGTGGTTGATATCGGTATGTTATGGCAGAAAGTCACTAAGGTGCATACTATATTGCTACAGGACTTGGATGTTCATCTCACTACCGACTTTCCCCAGTTACCTATCAAAACCGAATACCTAGATACTGTCGACACCCATATCACGGTACCTGCGTTTGAAAAAAGCGTAGACCTGCGTGTACTTTCCAACGAACAATGGCTGCGTCTGTTGCTCGAAAAACTCTTCGAAATACAAATTTACCTGGCAGCAGCCACAAACACAAAAACCGTCACCGTCCATCTGCACGCTGGCACTGATGCAGTAACCGTTGAAATGCACACAGATAATGCATCAGTATCAAAAAATGAACTTCTGGCATTCTTCTCTTCTGACCCCATTGCTTTGCCCTTTGTGGCACAGATACACTACGCAAGCGGATTAGAAGGGCTTTTGGCACAACAGATCATCCGTTACTTGGATCTCCCATTCATATTAGAAGTTGATGCGAATACAATCCGTTTCTGTATCACCTTGTCAAAAACGTCCC
>CAZQWJ010000023.1:2217-12194 GCA_964597265.1 uncultured Candidatus Saccharibacteria bacterium | reverse complement strand
TTAGAAGTTGATGCGAATACAATCCGTTTCTGTATCACCTTGTCAAAAACGTCCCGGATACACGAATAAACTTATCGGATAAATATTCCGGCTCCTTGCCTGCGCCGGCAGGCCGGAGTCGGGCATTGTAGTGACGGGTAAAACAAGCGTCTAAATCACAAGAGAGTGTTTACCACCAATCGACGGCTCGAACAATACGTCTGTACTCCCCTTACTCCGCGGCTTCCAATTCGACACTAATATCCAGCTCCTCTCCAACCCGCCACACATGTAGGGTAACGGTTTCACCGGCCTTATGCTTGATGATGACACTTCTAAGATCGTTTGCAACAGTCAACGGTGTGTCGTTGATCGCGGTTACAATATCCCCTGCCTGCAGGCCGTCTTTTGCTGCCGGGGAATCAGCAATGACCTCCTCGATAAATGCGCCTTCAACCAAATCTCGCAGATTCGCCACTCGCTCATCAATCATTTGATACCGCACGCCCAAATAGCCTCTGGTACGTACCACACCGTTTTCGATGTCAGAGATAAGATCTTTGGCAGCGTTGACAGGAATTGCAAACCCAATATTTTCCGAACCCTGCCCCACCGCCACATTGACCCCAATTACTTCGCCGCTAAGGTTAAATAATGGCCCTCCACTATTGCCGGGATTGAGCGCAGCATCAGTCTGAATCACATTATCAAGTTGCTGGTAACTGCCAAAACTAGAACCTGCGGTGATGCCCCGTCCAATACCCGAGATCACTCCTTTGGTAACGGTGTTGGTAAATCTGCCCAGCGCATTGCCTATTGCCACGACAGTCTGACCCACTTTAATCATATCGGAATCTCCCAGTGTGAGCGGGGTAAAATTGCCATCTTTGACTTCGATCAACGCCAGGTCATTAAAATCGTCCCGTAGGATATTGACGACCTCAAACTCGTTCCCGTCATTATCTACGATCATATAGCTTACATTGGTGGAATTTACTACATGCCTGTTGGTGATGATTTTGTCCGACGCCACTGCAAAACCTGTTCCAATGGTACCTTCGGATAGACTCGGCCCATCAAATAGGTCAAATACCACCGAGCGCTCTACCACAGACAACACAGAACCTGAGGCATTTTCCACCAACGAAATGACTGCTGACTCTTCCTCTACGACTTGCTGGCGGGTGACGATGGTTTCGCGAAGGTTGGGCAAAAGATTGGTAAACCCTCCTGTCTCAACAAACGCAGTTAATATCTGGGTTGTTAGGAACAAAGCTCCTCCTACGCCGACGATAAGGATTGCAATGACGATTGGTTTAATAATACGTGTTAGTGATGACATAGTTTTATTACATCCTACATCTTCTCTTTCAACGTCTCAAGTGCTTTTTCTTTCTGAGCATCATCCGATTCTTCACTAGTAACCTCTACATCCGGTACCAATCCGTTGTCAGGAATAATCTCTCCGTTCGGCAACACCCAGTTCGCGGACGTAATGTGGACGCTGTTGCCACCATCCAGTGTGTACGCCTCTTGTACAGTATTTTTGCCAAACGACTGTTCCCCCACCAGAGTTGCACCTGCTAATTGCTTGAGAACGCCAGCCAAAATCTCAGAAGAAGATGCACTGCTACCATTCATCACAACCACTACTGGGACATTTTGTAATTGCCCGTCACGGTTGGAAGAAAAGTCTTTTTTGTCACCATTGGCAAACTGCTCAGAAACAATAACCGTCTTCTTGGTAAATGAGGCTGCTATTTCTACTGCACCATTAAGGTATCCTCCTGGATTATCACGCACGTCAATAACAATACCTCGGACGTTTTGATTGATCATCTGACCTACCAACGTCTGCCACTCTTTCTCTATACCTGTACCGAATCGCAGAATATGCACATATGCAATGCCTTCCTCTTCCCAGCTCAAAAGAATATTGGGCGCGTCAATCTCTGCCCGTTCAATAGTCAGCGTAAATACGGATATCTCGTCAGTTTCGTTTCTACGACCGAGGCTAAGCGTTACGCTTGTCCCTTGCTCACCTCGAATTTTTTGAACCACTTCACCGAGATTGAGATTGGCAACCGATACATCATCTACCGCTAGTATGATATCTCCCGCCTGGATACCTGCTTTCTCCGCCGGCCCACCCTCAAGCGGCGCAATCACAACCAGTTGTTCATTTTTGAAACCCAGTTGCACACCAATACCTTCGTATTTGCCATCAAGACTATCCTGAAAAGACACAGTCTCGTCAGACGACAGATAATATGTATAGGGATCGCCGAGCGCTTCCACCATACCGCGAATAGCACCATCGACCAGTTTGCTTTTATCAACTTTTTCTTCATGTAAATAATTCTCGTCAATCAGGGAAAGTACTCGCCAAAACCGACGCATATCCAACTGCGTCTGATCGCCGTTTCCAACCGCTGCGGTTGCGTACCATTGCAATCGACCGCCTTCAAATGAAAAACGATATCCTTCTGTTGCAACCTGATAGCCCACAGTAAAGGAAAACAAGGCAACCAACAAAACACCAAAGAAGTACTTTTTATTTGTCTTGGTAGATCGGGGCGTGTTATTCATAGTACTAAACCGCATCAGGGATAACCTCAATGCCAGTAATTGGCACTAGTGCTGTTTCACCGTTATAAAGCTCTATGTGTGCTGCCGGCGCGACAATACCACTTCCAAGATACGTATCTTCTGACAACTGTCTGATTGTACCAAATTCTCCACGTCGGTTAAGAGTCAAAAGTCGGACCCGCATCCCTTCGGTTAAACGCGCGTATCGTGCCTGCGCATGTATATGTTTTTGCGGTTTGGCGCCTTCGGTATCCTGATGTGGAATCAGCAAACGCGCCATCCCACCCCAAATAAATGAAAACTTGCCCTCATTCGCCTGCAATGATTCAAAGAGTTTGGGCGGGATTGGCAAATTACCAAACCCCTCAGTTACGATAACGCTGATGCCAATATCCTCAAACCGTCCTCGAGAGCCAATGAGCGTCGAAAAATCCTCCCAATGTATACCTCCTACCACAATCCCCTGCACCTTGAGTGCTACACAGTGATATAACACCTGCTTAGTGAGTAATGACCCTCCCACAACAATCTTATTCTCCCATGTTGGATCAATTTGTTTTTCAGAAAGTGGCAAATCAGGCTGTCCAACAACATGAATCGATCCTTCCCGTCGCTGTCCAATGCCCAAAGCCCCATGCACCTCGACCACATTAGTCGAAATAGTAATCTCATTTTTGTGTGGATCTATGTTTGACACAACTCCTTTGACTCCAGATACGACCCGCAATTCTTCTGGACGATACTCAAGCGTCAAAATCCCCGTTTGCTCATTCACCTGCTGGAGTATCCCATCTACTGGACTCTTCAGCTGCTTGCTGCGCAACCCTAGTACAATGGACCGTTGGGCAATAACTTCTCCTTTATTAATGTAGCTACCAGTCATTTTGATGAGGTATTTTTTGACATCCTGAGGGGGAACCTTGAGCGCAGCAGCCGCATCCAGCGTTCGAAACCCTGCTGATTTTTTGCCAATACCAACTATTTTTTCCGGCCGTACTTCCTCCCCTACTTTCACCAATACCTGGGCGCCCTCCGTCAAAGAGCGGGTTACATGATGCATCGTATATCGGGAAAATGGATAGCGCGCGTAACCTAAAAACATATAGTTATTCTACTTGTTGGATGCCGACTCCTTCCAGCCAACGTTTCCTGACCTCTTTGGTGGTCGAACGCGAATGTAACGGACGCCCTCGAGCGTCAATCACAATACCCAACGAACCACCTTCTATCTCAATATTTGGGGTAGCCAAACTTCCATCCAAACCCGCGATTCGCACCCCTTCGTGCAATCGCATGTCTACTTTGCCAGCCTGCCCGCGGTCAAAAGGCAGACGAATCAGCTGGCCAGCTACGACATGCAACTCCTGCGGACTATGAAATCCCAAATCAAACCGTAGCGTTCCCAACTTTGTACCTTCGGTCTGCGAGTGCGATAACACAATGACAGTACCAAGTTGCTGGATATATCTGGCAGCCGGAACAGAGATCACACCTTCCTTCTTTAGTCGTCCCAACGCTGGCGTCAAACTGTTGCCATCCACATAGATACGCCAAATCCCCTCGATATTGGTCCCATCCAAAAAAGACAACAGCGCAAGGCCTTCGAGGTGTGACAGGTTGATATCTTTGGTTTGAAACCAGAACGCCTCTCCGCCCAACACCGCAATCCCCACAGGGTCATGTGTTGCTCTGGAGCCTTTCTTTGGCTCATAAGGGGTAACAGTGAAATATCGTTCATGCTCCTGCGCCAAACGATTAAGAATCGCCGTAGTCGCGGCAAATTCGACAAACCGCTCGTTGAGTGACCCTGCTATTCGTGCCGGATACAACTGCCGATCCGCCAAAAAATTAAACACATCGCGCCGATCCAAATCCAAATGCACGTACGAATAGATCCGTTCCCGTTCTGACGGAGAGTGCAGTAACGGCGCCAAGCCTTCGGCCAATCCGAGCTTTTCTTCTTTGATAGCAAACGACCCGTCACGATAATATGTCAATGACGAAACATCCATGCCAATATCGATCATCAATGTTTTTTGATGGGTAAAAGCATCACGAACAAACTCCAGGTTAAAAATTTTGCGGTTAGAGATGGTCAGCTCAACATTGCCCGCCTTGTACCATTTTTTGCGTATAGACTCCAAAAATACCTCCCTGTCAACAAATGCCGGTACCGTAATGCTATCAACTACTTCTAGCTCCTCGTGGAGTCGAACAAATAAATGGCTTGTGTAAAAGGCTTCGGAAAACTGGGAAACGATGTATGTTTGGGCAGTTAGTGACATATCACTGCCATTGTATCATTACATTAATGCTAATTCGCGGGCACGTTTGATGGCAACGGTGAGGAGACGCTGGTTTTTTGCAGTAACACCTGTTTTTGCACGGCCTAAGACTTTGCCGCGTGGTGACAAGAACAACTTGAGCGTTTCGACATCCCGATAATGCGGGGTTATCCCCTTCTCGGTAAAGTAGCAAGTATCTGGTTTTTCGATCTTCTTTCGTGCAATGACGTGCATAGTTGGCTGATTATACTGGTGGTACGTTTCATTTGCAAGAGTTTGTAACCCCAGCAATCAATATACAGTATTCAGTAATCACACAAAAACTACCTCTACTGAATACTGCCTATTGAGCACTGTGTACCCGTCAAAACGGTATGTCACTCCCCTCCTCGGCTGGGGCGGCTCCGTCTTCACGCAACTGTACCTCCTGTGTACCTTGTTGTGAAGCAGCTGCTTCTTGTACTTGTGCAGGCTGTGCAGAACTTGCATGCATACTGTCATCTTCTGCCCCACCCTCTCTGGGTGGACCTACAGCAATCATTTCCTCAGCTACGATTTCTGTCCGGTACATCTTCTTGCCGGTTTCTTCGTCAACCCAATCTCGTGTCTGCAAACGCCCCTCAATATAGACCTTTCGGCCTTTGTACAGCAAACTTGCGCATAGCTCTGCTAGTTTGCTCCACGCAACAATGTTATGAAATTCGGTTTCTTCACGGACATCATCAGAATCAGTGGGACGCCAATCCCTGTTGGTAGCGATGCTGAATGTACAGATAGGAGTGCCTTTGGCAGTATACCGAAGCTCCGGGTCCCGAACCATATTCCCCATAATGATAGCCTTATTAACGCTTCTCGACGCCATATAATCACCCCCTTACAAAGATACAAAAGAGATTACTTTTCCGGTTTATACACACGTGTACGCAATACCTCTTCCTCAAACCTCATTAACCGCTGCAGCTCCTGGACATGCTGCGGAGCCAACGTAATCACATAGGTGCAGTACGAGCCGATCATTCGCCCTTTGATGGGATATGCAAGTTTCTTTTCACCCCACCAGTCGACTGAATCCACAGTGCCATCCAGTTTCTCGAGCATGGCGCGTAGATCTTTTTCTGCTTTGGCGGTATCAATATCTGTTTGATAAATAACAACTAATTCGTACATAGTTCGGAAGGGATTGTAGCACAAGCAAGGCAAAAATGAAAATAAGAAAAAAGTTGGTCACTGCACATGAATAGAAAAAGCCCAGGCAATATTGCCTGGGCTTTAGTATTCAGAAAGAGCCATAAGACTCTTTCCGCCGTTCGCCTGCGATCCGCATTTGGCGGATGCTCCCAGGGCCAGCATTGCTGGCAAACCGGGAGACGCGCTAGGCTGAACGGGGCAAAACTACTTGATATTCAAATAACCTTGCCTCGTCCAACCAGCAGAGTCTGTCTTTAATGTGCAATGGTATGTAGTATACACTATCCGATAGTGTATGTCAAGAGATGTTGGACCATCTCTCGTCATCCCGAGCGTAAGTCGAGGGATCTAAATGACGATCCGCTTGCACCAAAACTTCTCGTTAATACTCGAAGGGTAACGTTGTACTGTTCGAACCGCCCCTAGCGGTGAGAACTACCCCTGCCATATAATCTACCCAATGCTCATCTCAAGCAAACAGAACCCAAAAATCAAACATCTTGCCAAACTCAACCTCAAAAAACACCGCGACAGCGCGCAGCAATTTCTGATTGAAGGCTACTATCCCCTATCATTTGCGATCAATAATAACTGGCCACTGGAAGAGCTGTACGTCTGCCGCGAGCTACTGCGGGACAAATTTGACAACCAACAGCTCATCAACATGATCCAATCGCGCGGTGTGCCAATTACCAACGTCAGCGCGGACGTGTTTGAAAAAATAGCCTCATACGAAAGCCGAGAAGGACTTGTGGCACTTGCTCCCCAAAAACACACCCATTTGGACGACTATCACCCACCAATATCCGCAAACGACATTTACCTAGTTGCCGAGGCCATAGAAAAATTAAGTAACCTCGGCGCGATATTTCGCCTGGCAGACAATGTAGGCGCGCGCGGGGTCGTAGTAACCAATATGCGCGCAGACATCTTTAATCCCGAGGTCATCAGGAGTAGCATCGGGACATTTTTTAGCATTACGATTCTGCAAGCCACCACACCACAGGCAATACAATGGTTCAAACAACATGCCATCACTACCATTGCCACCTCTCCACACGCACAAACTTCATATCTTGATGTAGGCATGTCAGGCTCGGTTGCAATTGTGCTTGGGGCGGAATATACCGGCTTGAGCGAAGAATGGCTTACAGGCGCTGATGTTTCGGTTCAAATCCCTATGCGAGGGCAGGCCAACTCACTAAGCGTGACCGCCTCCGCCGCGATCCTCGCCTACGAGGCCTTGAGACAGAAGATAAAAGAGCAAGGATGAGAGAGGAAAGATACAAATAAAAGTTACGGTTTATGACAAGTTCGTTAGCTTTGCTCTTTTATCTTTCATTTTTGCTTTTCTAAGACCACCGGTCCGTCGGGGGTGTCATTTATTACATATCCCTGCCCGGCCAAATCATTACGTATAGCATCGGCTTGTGCATAGTCTTTTTGTTGACGTAAGGCTTCTCGCCGATCAATCTGCTCCCACACCTCCGCCGGGATCTGCTGATAGCGGGTCCAGGTGTCTTTGAGCTGCAAGCCAAGCACCTCGTCAAACCCAAACAACGTGGCCAACTTCATCCCGGGGTCCAAGTCCCCTTTTGCCACATCCCATACTACTGCCATTGCCTCAGGCACGTTAAGATCATCCGTCAAACGCGTAGAAAAATCCTCCATCGCCTGCATATCAGCAACTCCAGGAGTATCACGTAACTGCCCCATCAGGGCATACAATCGATCCAGCGCATTTTGTGCCGCTTGCAATGCCTCCCAGGTGAAGTTGAGTTGCTTACGATAATGGGATGAAAAGAAAAACAACCGCAACGCGAGAGGGTTGATGCCCCTATCCACAATATCCTGTACTGTTACATAATTGCCCAGAGATTTGGAGATTTTTGTTCCGTTAATAAGCAAAAAAGCCCCATGCAGCCAGTATTTCACAAACGGCACACCTGTAGCGGATTCGCTTTGAGCAATCTCATTGGGATGGTGTATGGACTTGTGGTCCTCTCCCCCGACATGCAGATCAATAGTCTTAACTTGGTCTGAAGCCAACGTGCCGTTATCAAACGCATCCCCTAGATACTTGAGACTCATCGCGCTACATTCAATATGCCAGCCCGGGAAACCCACGCCCCATGGACTCTCCCACTCCATCTCGCGCTTACCACTACCAAGGTGGAATTTCCACAGCGCAAAATCACTCGGATTGCGCTTCTCGTCGTTTTTGCTTACGCGAGCGCCTTCCTGTATATGCTCGGTCTGCATATCGGATAATGCGCCATACCCTTCAAAACGAGACGTATCAAAATAGATGCCATCTGATATCCGATATGTGTAGCCACCTTTTTCGAGTGCTTTGATGAGCTCGATCTGTTCGTGAACGTGATCCGTGGCGCGAGGCATAATATCCGGCGGGATGAGGTTGAGCGCGAGGCTGTCGGTTAAAAAAATACGCAGATACTTTGCCGCTATCTCCCACATGGTGAGACCTTCGCGTTCGGCGCCTTTGGCCATCTTGTCTTCACCTTCGTCAGCATCGCTTACCAAATGCCCGACATCAGTCACATTCATTACATACACCACGTTGTACTTGGCAAACGAGAGCGTGCGATACAACATATCGCTTAGTACAAACGTCCGAAAATTGCCGATATGCGCCGTGCTATAGACAGTCGGGCCACAGGTGTACAGGGTAACCCTGGCCGGATCACCAGGCACAAATTGTTCTTTTTGACGGGTTAGTGAGTTGTAGATGGTTAACATAGTTAAAATGAAAGAGAAAACAGCAAAGATGAAAAGCTATAATATAGAACTTTCTCGATTTTTATTTGTATCTTTGCTTTTTTCTCTTTCCTCTTCCCTAGTATTCCGTTCTGCCATCGAGTGCTCTACCAAGCGTTACCTGATCAGCATATTCTACATCTCCGCCGGTCGGCAAACCACGGGCAATGCGGGTAACTTTGACCGGCTGGCCTTCCAGCTGTTTTCTAATATACATGGCCGTTGCTTCGCCTTCGATACTGGGGTTGGTTGCCAGAATCAATTCAATTGTACCCCCTGCCGACCCTTCTCGGATACGGCCCAGTAGTTCCGACACCCTGATCTCATCCGGCCCAACTCCCATCAGCGGATTGATCACCCCGCCCAACACATGATACACGCCGGTGTACTTCTTGGTGCGTTCGATCGCTACCAAATCAAGCGGCTCCTCAACTACACAGATAACCTGCCGATCACGCTCGGAGTTGGCGCAGATGACACAAGGGTTATGTTCGGTGATATTAAAACAATGTTGGCACGTGGTCAGGTCGGTCTTGATTTTCTTGAGCGTAACGGTAAGGTGGTCAATCTCTTCTTCAGGACGGCGCAGGAGATAATACGCCAAACGCTGAGCACTTTTGGGCCCGATACCGGGGAGTTTTTGTAACTGGTCAACAAGATCGGAGATGGGTTTTGAAAGCATAGGAAGGCTAGAAGTCAAATCCCAAATCGCCCATGCGGCCGCGCATTTTCTTTTCGAGACTTTTCTTCATCTTTTTGGAGGCCTCGTTAACTGCCTGTACGATAGTAACATCATCCTTACCATTACTCTGAAGGCTCAGTATCTCCATGTTACCGTTGACACGCACAGTAACGCCTTTGTGACTTACCTCCAACACCTCTGCATCCAACTCTTTCTGCAGGGTTTGATAGTTTTTTCGTAGTTCGTTGAGTTTTTTTACTTTATCAAACATTCAATGAGGTCCCCAAAAATCAAGCTTCTTGCGCTGATTTTTGGGCTGACCGAATTAATCCCGAGTCTGCAAAGCAGACGAGGGATCAGTCCCTTGCCCGTCATCCCGAGCTTGTCGAGGGATCTATCCCTAACCTGTCATCCCGAGCTTGTCGAGGGATCCCTTTGTCATCAAGTAGATCTCTCCACTTCGGTCGAGATGACGA
>CAZQWJ010000023.1:0-2117 GCA_964597265.1 uncultured Candidatus Saccharibacteria bacterium | reverse complement strand
GTCGAGGGATCCCTTTGTCATCAAGTAGATCTCTCCACTTCGGTCGAGATGACGAGTTACGCATAGTCGAGAAATGACGGATTAAAATCCTAATGTGCTCCTACTCACCCTTCTTTTCCTCTATCACCTTACCACTCAGTTCTTTCATTGCCAAGGCTATCGTGTCGTTCCCTTTTGCACTACGCATTGTACCAGGACGAGACGATTTTTGTCTGGAGGATTTTTGAACCGGTGGCTCCTCAATATCAATTACGCTTTCATCATCACGAAAACGTGCCTGCTGTGCTCCAGCCCCATCAGCAACCAATACACACGATATGGACACCGGCGCACCAGTAACTTTTTGGATCACCTCTTCGACAATGCGCCGGTTTGTCATATCTTCGATTTTTTCTTTATGAAATTTGTATCTGAAGTGCAGCGTCAGGACATTTTCTTGGAGCAAACCCGGCTGGCAGCCCTTGAGTAATGCCTCGAGCGTATGATTGTATGGTTTGATGACACGCAAAATCTCAGGCCAGAGACTAGCTATTGGCTCTTGGCTGTTGGCTGTTGGCTGTTGGTCGTTAGCTGTTTGCGGTTGGCTATTAGTCGTTTGCTTTTGGTCGTTGGTTATTAGTCGTTGGCTGTTTGGCGTTGACTCTTTGCTATTTGCTTTTTGCTCTTTACTCTCTCCCTCATCCCTCCCCCACTCTATCACTGCCATTTCAAGTGGCAATGACGCCACGGGCGCATTGCGTACATCCCGTGATGACTGTACCAACAAACGGATCAATGCCACCAACTCTGCGGTTTCGCCCGCTTTACTATCTACCCGCTCTCGAAGCATATACCGTAACTCCTGTAGCATCAGACTCAACACATACGGCCACTGTACCCGCTGCTCTTCCATGCGGACGATTTGCGTCAAAGCCTCAGACGTGTTTTTGTCCAAAATAGCATTAAGTAGCGCTTGCACTGCAGCTTTATCTGCTATTCCGATCACACTAAGTACCCGTTCTTCAGAAATATCATCATGGCTAGAGTGAATAATCTGCTCAAGGATGGACAATGCATCCCGGTACCCACCAGAGGCATGTGTAGCAATAATCCTAACCACCTCATCCGAAAGCTCCACGCCCTCGCTGTCGGCCACCCTTTTGACCACCGCACTGAGATCCTCTACAGATCCTGGTCGAAAATCAAATCGTTGAGTACGAGAAATAATAGTAACCGGCACTTTGTGAGGTTCCGTCGTACATAGCACAAAGTGGGCAAATTGAGGTGGCTCTTCGAGGATTTTGAGCAGTGCATTAAACGCCTCTTTGGTCAGCATATGTACCTCATCAAGGATGTATATTTTTTTCTCCCCCGACGTTGGTCGAAATTGCACCTGCTCGCGCAATGCCCGCACTTCGTCAATGCCACGATGAGAGGCCGCGTCGATCTCGATAATATCCAGCTCACCGCAACCCAGCTCTCGCGCCAAAATCCGCGCAGCGGTTGTCTTGGCAGTCCCTCGTGGTCCTGCAAACAGATACGCGTGCGCTACTTGCTGTTTTGCGAGGGCGTTGGTGAGGGTTCTGGTAACATGGTCCTGCCCCACCACTTCGTCAAATGTTTGTGGCCGATATTTTCTGTATAAAGACACGGTATTTTTAGGAAGATGAAAGATAAGAGATAAGAAAGCAAAGCTAAGGATTTTTTATTTGTATCTTTGCTCTTTGCTTTTTTCTCTTTACTCTTTTATTTCCCCAATATATACGGTCCAAAGATCAAAACTCCAACTATCAACGAAACTGTCGCGGTGATCAATACTCCAGCAGCGGCGACATCTTTGGCAATCCGTACATTGAGATTGTGTTTTTTTTCCATGTAATCCAATGAACTCTCTACCGCTGTGTTAAAAAGTTCGGCAGTCAGCACTCCCCCAATGCTCACCGTCAAAATTAACCATTCGATTTGGGTGATGGAAAAGTAAAATCCAAGAAATATGGCACACATTCCTGCAACAGCCTGTATGAGGAAACTGCGGTGCGTGGTCAGTGTATATACTAACCCGTCAAACGCGTATTTGAAAAAATAAATGTAATGTAGCATAGGTTTAAGTATAAATAGTACGGCGGTGTCATCCCAGG
>CAZQWJ010000022.1:16829-20265 GCA_964597265.1 uncultured Candidatus Saccharibacteria bacterium | reverse complement strand
TCTCCAAAATCAATCGTCCATCTTGCAGCTTTCTCAACAAGATCGCTCTTGTCTTTGGGGGCAGTGTTTGGTTTGTTAGGATATTTATAGATTTCTAACTTTCCTTCTTTTTCAAGTTGTAATAAGAATTTTGCAACATCGTCAATTTTTATTTCTTGCAGAACTGGCTCAACTTTTTCTGAGATTACTTCAGCTGACCAAGATGTCTTACCGCTTTTGAAGTTTGCCGCGTTTAGCTTATATATTGAGCCTATTTTCTTTCCGTAGGCACGTTGAAATGCTCCTTCAAATTGTTCATAAATATGTGGTTTTCCATTTTCTACTCCTGTTTGACAAATAAAATCAAAATTATCTCCCAGAAACATAGCCGAGGTAACAATATCCTTGGTCGCGTAGACCCATTTTTTCTTATGGGTGCTTTCTCTAGGCTCCAATGCAGTTAAGCCTTGTGTTTTGGACGCATGATAAACAACATTCTTGTGCATGTACTTAATGATATTACTAGATATCATAGACAAATAAAATGAACCATGCTACATTTTACAGGTATATATATTTATAAATCTGCCTGAAGCCTTATCACGATGCAACGAGCGCTAACCAAACTGTCACCATTAGCAAAATATGTAGTGAGTCCCACCGGATTGCTTGTTCCAACAGTAATTTTTGTCTTCTTTGGTAGCGTATTCGGAGTGATCAGTGTGTTCAAGCATGTATTCTTTGAAACATATGCGTGGGATCTGGGTATTTTTGTACAAACCCTCTATCTGATAGCTAATGGCTTTCCCTTATTTAGCACAATAATGAATGAGCACTTCTTGGGAAACCACTTTAGCCCGACCTTCTTTTTGCTTTTTCCACTCTCTCTCATCAACCTGGAGGCAATTGGTCTTCTTGTTGTGCAAGCTCTGTGGGTTTCATTAGGCGCATATCCGTTATTTTTGATTGCCAAACATCACCTGAAACATACCCTTCCTGCAACGACTATGACAGTAGCATATTTTTTGTTTCTCGGCCTACAGCATGGTGTGTTGAGAGAATTTCATGAGATTACATTAGCTCCGACCCTTTTTCTTTTCCTATACTTTTTTATTATCAAAGAGCGCACACGCTCGTTTTTTATAACACTTGCACTCTTTTTGGGGGTGAAAGAGAACCTTGCCTTAACCGTGATCGCTCTCGGCATCTGGATGATCATGTTTAACAAAAAACTCCGCACGTGGGGATTGGTAACAGCAGGCTTAGGCGCAGGCGCTTTTATGGTGATGTTAAAGGCAATTATTCCATACTATGCAACCAATGAATATATACATACCAATTTTGGAGAGCTCGGCAAAACACCAGGAGAGCTCATCGTGACAGCGATACAAAAGCCTCTACTGGTAGTGAAAACCTTTTTTTCACCAATTGACAAAGTGAACACTATGAAAATGTACGCTGTCTCTGTTGCATTCCTCGCGTTTTTTGACTCATTCATTATTGTGCTCGCGCCGTCACTTGCCGAAAAATTTCTTGATGCAACATGGAGCAGGTGGCAAATATTCTTCCACTACTCAATAATGATAGCCCCCATCTTGTGGATCGCAACCATACGAAGTATTGCTAATATAGCTGCATTAGCGCCACGAGTTGTACCTATCTTCAAGAAAATAGCAATTCCTACTTTGCTTGCTATGTGTGTTATGGCACTTACCATGTTTACCCACCTAAAGTATGACTCTCCTTTGGCTTCATTGGTCAAAATGGATTTTTATGCACGGTTACTCCCCAGGATTGTGGTGTATGAAACACTGCGATCTGTCCCAGGAGGGGACGACCTATCAATCAGCGCCCAGGACGCACTTGTTCCACATCTTGCAGAAAGAAAGAATATTCATCTGTTTCCGCAGTATGCAGGTGTGGATGTGGTAGTGCTACATCGACTTGTTCCACACTGGCCACTTGATGACAATCAATACGAGGCAGAGATTGAAAAGTTGGAAAACGATGCGTCTTTTGACTTGATGTACGAAGACCAGCATGGTGGGATGATTTTTGTGCGGTCTGATGAACAATAGTGTACATATGGTCTTGTTTTGACGCAAAAATATATACTATCACCAGTGCATAGCATAATTATTCCTACATACAACGAAGTCAAACGCGTCGGTAACACACTCAATCAATATTATGAGTATTTTGGTGACAATGCTGAGCTTATCCTCATAGACAATGGTTCAGCCGATGGTACGGTGGAGCTATTGAAAGGCTTCGCGCACAATAAAAACAATGTCAACTTAGTCGTATTTCCCGAACCCCTTGGTAAAGGCGGTGCCATTCATGAAGGAATAAAAGTCGCTCATCATGAGATAGTTGGTTTCGTTGATGCAGATGGAGCAATAGTCCCTACGGAATATCAGAAATTACTCAATAGTATGGCAGGTGGGGCATGTGATGTCGCTATTGCTTCTCGCTATGCACCAGGTGCATATGTTCCAATCCAGCAACCATTAGAAAGAAGAATTGCGAGTAGAGTTTTCAATCTGTATGTTCGACTCATGTTTGGCCTTCCTTACAGTGATACTCAGTGTGGTGCAAAGGTATTTAGGCTTTCGCAGGTTGTACCCATGCTTCCTGATCTGAAGTTAAAGAAGTACTCATTTGACGTTGAGATGTTGTGGCGACTCAAAAAACAAGGCGCGTCCATAGTGGAAGTACCAATTGTCTGGGAGGACCACGCGGGTGGTGACTTTAAGTTGCGGCAATCAGGGGTTCAAAGTGCGATTGAGCTAGCAAAACTAAAATTCGGTATATACTAATAAAACACCATTTGCTCCCAAAACATTTGACAATGCATAGTAATGAACTGGTATACTGCCCACACCAGAGGCGACAATAACTCAAGCACAAGTTTCCACGCCAACGACATCCCCTTCTACCGACCTCACTATATACACTTCTGCATATGAGAAATTGTCTTTTTCGTACCCATCTGACTGGGTCATTGTTTCAAGAGATGAACTAGCTACTATCCCGCAAGCTGATTCCCTTGGCATCCAAGATCCTACAAGAAAAATCACAATACATTGGATTTCATACGTAGACGGGCTTGGAGGCTGGTGTGATCCGACTATCCCACCTCACCCAGAAACAGGAGACTGCCCATACTATGAAGTGGTCGATATCCAAAAACTTCCCAATGCATCATTGTATTATGTCGCATATGTTGCTACGTTGGACGGAGAAAGTTATTCGCCAGCATTTGCCCTTCAGGACGACAGTGGGATATTAGAATCTCAGCAAATAAAGCCTTATTTGTTATTTGAAGGCGTAAACAATGGCAAAATATTGGCAGGTTTATTAAGTGGTGATAGCTTTGATGGCCTAGGACTTATGGAAGGTACAAGAGAAGAAGCGTTGCTATTCTTCAACTCACCTGAGGCAATGCAGGCAAAAA
>CAZQWJ010000022.1:9083-16729 GCA_964597265.1 uncultured Candidatus Saccharibacteria bacterium | reverse complement strand
TCGACCTGCCTGCGCAGGCAGGCTCCACTTTGTTACGCTCAGGATGCCTGGTTCGCCATCACCCCAACACCTGACTAATCGGATCTGATGTGTCATGCTTCTTGTACGCAGGGGAGTAATCCTGGCCATATTTTTTCAGTTTGTTCGCAAAACTCCACCAGTCTTTTTTATCAACCAATCGCATCAGATCTTTTTCTATCTTCTCCGGACTGGTATTAGTGGTCAATCCAAACTTGATCGCTAACCGCTTGATATGAGTGTCCACCACAATCCCCTCGACCTTGTTATGCAAAACACTCAAAACCACATTGGCTGTTTTTCTCCCCACGCCAGGCAATGCAACCAATTCCTCCATAGAATCAGGAATCCTGCCGCCATAGTCCGTGTAAATAATCTGAGCAGTGGCCAAGATGTTTTTTGCTTTGTTCTGATAAAACCCTGTTGGCTTGATATCCAGTTCAAACTCGTACCTGTTGGCATTGACATAATCCTCGAGACGTGGATATTTGGCAAATAACGTACGCGTAACCTTATTAACCATCACATCAGTACATTGCGCCGACAAGATAACCGCCACAAGCAGCTCCCACGGGGTAGTATATTCAAGCGGAACCGCAGGCATGTCTGGGTACAGCCGATCCAGCTCTCGTACGATAACGTCCACCTTGTGTCTAGTAATTTCGTCGTGATGCATACTTCGTATTGTACCCAATATGCACACGCGCGTATAATCAATTACATGGTACAGATCAAAAACTTCCGAAAGCAGTTTGGTCAGCATGAAGTTATTAGCGATCTGTCGTTTGATGTGCAAAAAGGTGAGGTCTTCGCTTTCCTCGGCGCCAACGGCTCAGGCAAAACCACCACCATCCGTGCTTTACTTGGAATTTACCAACCCACCTCTGGCGAACTCTTGATCAAGAACCAACCGTTTACCCATGAGATGAGTGCATTCATCGGCTACCTCCCAGAAGAACGCGGCTTGTACCTCACCGCCAGAGTGCTCGAAACCCTCGTCTATTTTGGTACACTCAAAGGCATGTCGGAACATGACGCCAAGACATGGGCACTGGCATATTTGGACAGAGTCGGGATAACTGACAAAGCCAACGCCGAAGTTAAGCGTCTTTCCTCAGGGCAACAACAAAAAATTCAACTTGGTATCACCATGATCAATACCCCGGAATTGCTCATTTTGGATGAACCCACCAAAGGACTGGATCCTCTTAACCGTGCACTACTTATGGATATGCTGTTAGAACTAAACAAAAATGGCTCTACTATCATCTTTGTTACTCACCAGATGGAAGAGGTAGAAAAGATCGCGGACCGGCTAGTAATGGTCAAAGATGGCAAGCGCGTGTTGTACGGTAACGTGGATGAAGTAAAAAGCCAATTTGGCAGTAATACTATCCACATGCGGTATGAGGGAGTGATTCCAGACAATGAAACGCTCTACACTTATAGAACCGAAAACAAATTTGTCGAGATAACGCCCAAACAAGGCTTTCAGCCCAATGAAGTGCTGCGGTATTTGCTGGATAATGGAGTAACGATACACAAGTTCGAGGTCAGTTCGCCATCACTCAACGATATCTTTATCAAGATATCTCAAGAAAATTATGAGTAACCTATGGCTCGTTGCAAAAAAAGAATATACCAAAGTCGTTCGCAAGCCGACATTTTGGATTGCGACTTTCTTGTTTCCGGCCTTCATGGCGTTGGTTACATTTGTTTCGGGCTATTCGGCTGAGCAAGCGACAAAAAAGCTCATGGAAGAGGCACAGAGTGTTACTACGATCCTCATTGTGGACGAAACTGGCCTCATCAACACTGACTTGGTAATACCACCATATGTGGTAGAAGAAAACCGAGACCGTGCCATAGATCAAGTAAAAACCAATCACGCGGAAGCGGCATTTGTATATACCCAAGCCACATTGGAAACCGGTGAGATTCTGGTATATGCACAGGACACCGGTTTGGTTTCTCGAACGCGCTTTACTCCCCTGGCTACTGAACTGGCCAGACAAAGCATTCTGTTGCGGCTTCAGGATCCCGTTGTAATCCAACGTCTTAACGCTGGATTTTCCGCTCAAACCACCACATTTAAGGACGGAATAGAAACATCTTTTCAGCTGGAGGCGTTTATTGTGCCAGTGGCTACGGTGGTAATTTATTTCTTGCTGACGTTCCTTTCGACAAACTTCCTCCTGGCAAGTGTTTCAGAAGAAAAAGAATCCCGTATGATCGAAATACTTATGTCTATCATTACATCCCGAGATCTGATTTGGGGCAAAATCGTCGGCCTCACCGGTATTGTGCTCACTCAGCTTGGGGTTTTGGCTCTGGCCGGTTATGGGATATGGCAGTATGCCACCGAGCAAGTAGCCATACCAATTGATTTCTCACTGGTACAGGTAACACCGTTTCAGATAGGACTCAGCGCATTCTATCTGATTGCAGGATTTTTGATCATGGCCGCCAGTATGGTGGGGGTAGGGGCTATCATGCCGTCGTACAAGGAAGCCCAGAACTTTTCTTCTTTCTTTATCATCGCGGCAATTTTTCCTATCTATTTTGCTGCATTGATCGTTCAGGAACCCAGTGGCCTGATTGCAATGGTTTTGAGTTACTTCCCACTAACCGCACCACTTATTTTACTGGCGCGGCACGTGCTCAATGCCTTGCCGGTATGGGAGATGTGGCTGAGTGGGGCGATATTGGCCGGGTATGTGTTTGGAGCGCTTGTATTGGCTCAAAAATTATTTGAAATCGGCTCACTTGAATACACCAACCGTCTCTCGTTCAAAAGAATCTTCAAAAGCTGATATAATTCAATGTATCGTGGTTATGGTTGTCATTTCGATCTGTCTGCGTAGGCAGAGGCTGGCCTTGTGAACCAGTCATCCTGAGCGTAACAAAGTGGAGTCGAAGGATCTCGCGTGGCAAAAACCAGATCTCTCGATAAATTCGAGATGACGAGTTTGAACCTGCTACGATTTTTGACTCTTTTGCACATCAAGTGCATTAGAGTTTTGGTTTGTTATAAATTTGTGAAAGGCTAATGAAAACCATCCAAGCATAGCTTGGACTTTAAGTAAGGCGTGTAGTCTTTACACAAAATATGCAAACAGCATATTTTGCCCTCGTAGCTCAAAGGATAGAGCAACTCCCTTCTAAGGAGTAGGTTGGAGGTTCGACTCCTCCCGAGGGCGCCAGATGCTACATGCATCTGGCGCATGGAGCTACCACGCTTTGTACCTAGTTCAAACTTGTTTGAATGGGTGCCTTACTAACATCAAAACCACTACGCAACTTACACTAAGCACTGAATGTGCTTGGCGTGTAATACTAACACACTTTGTACCTAGTTCAAACTTGTTTGAATGGGTGCCTTACTAACATCAAAACCACTACGCAACTTACACTAAGCACTGAATGTGCTTGGCGTGTAATACTAACACACTTTGTACCAAATCCGAACTTGTTTGGACGGCCTCCCTACCAAAATTTACGTCAGAGATAAACAGCCACCAAAGTGCTCTAATGCATCTGGCGCATGGAGCCATCACGCTTTGCACCAAGTCCGAACTTGTTTGGACGGCTGGTTTCTAAATACAAATGGAAACTACCTTAATTCGTCTGAATAGTAACCGACTCGATCTGTACGACCTCGGCTGGTGTGGACATTTCGCCAAACATATTTGCGGTTACCGGCGTAGCTGCGATAGCATCAACAACTTCTATCCCCTCAGTCACGCGTCCAAAGATGGTGTAGTTAGGATCAAGAGCACGATCCTCATGCATGATAAAAAACTGACTACCGTTGGTATTAGGCCCTGCATTGGCCATAGCGACAGTGCCACGTGTATACTCTCCCTCAAACGGCTCATCCGCAAATGTATATCCAGGACCTCCTCGACCCGTGCCGGTCGGATCGCCAGTCTGGATCATAAACCCTTCAATAATACGGTGAAATACAACACCATCAAAAAATCCCTCATTAGCCAAAAACACAAAACTATTTACTGTGGTTGGTACTTGATCTGCAAAAAGCTCTATGGTGAACGATCCTTTTGACGTGTTGACCACGGCCTGATACATGGCTCCTTCTTCTAACATCAGTGCTGGTGGTTCATCATATTGTTTGGATTGCATAGCAGTAGGTTGTATCACAGGTGTTGGCGTAGGCTGCTGCTCCGGCTCCGCTCCGGGCGTACGCGTAAGTAAAGCAACGATAATCCCCAGTATTACAACAGCTCCTACGATATTAGTCCATTTGTTTGCCCCCATACGTTACAATATTGTAGAACACGATACTATGATTAGTAAACCTATGTATTTACCAACAGCTAGCGACCAATAGCTAATAACTAATGACTAACAGCTAACAACAAACGACTAATGTATGGCAGGACATTCCCACTGGGCCCAAATTAAACGACAAAAAGCAGCCAATGATGCCAAAAAAGGCAGCCTGTTTACAAAGCTTTCCAAGGCGATATCCCATGCCGCACGACAGGGTGGGGGAGACCCAAGTTTCAACCCGACCCTGGCTGATGCTATTCAGAAGGCAAAGTCATACAGTATGCCAAAAGACACCATAGACAAGGCAATCAAGAAAGGTACCGGAGAGCTACAAGGTGGCGCAATGGAAGAGATCACGTACGAAGGCTATGGTCCAGCTGGAGAAGCGTACTTGATTAACGTTCTTACGGATAACAAAAACAGAACTGTAGCGGAGATTCGGCATATTTTTAGCAAACGTGGAGGATCGCTTGGTACCACCGGGTCAGCCGCATATATTTTTGACCAGGATAACAATCCCACATTTACCATACCCCTAGAAGACCCCAAACTGGCCGAAAGCGTGCTCGCACTCGCCGAAGCACTGGATGATCATGAAGACGTACAGGAGGTGTTTTCTAACTTCTCCACTTTTTCTTAAAAATCTGTATAATCATGCCTATGGAACAAAAACAACTCCACCGTTCTGCTACGAACCAAGTTATTGCTGGAATATGCGGAGGCATCGGTGAGTACTTTGATATTGATCCCACGCTAGTAAGGATCGTGTTCGTCATTCTTGGATTCTTGTCTGGATCGGGCTTATTTTTGTACCTGATTCTGTGGATCATTATCCCTGGTCCTACCACAATCGCTACTGATTCTCAAACCATCATGCAGGAAAATATTCAAGAAATGGGACAAAAGATAGAAGGTTTTGCCGAGAAGATAGAAGACAAGGTCAGTGGACAAAACACTCAACAAGCAGGTTCTCACAACACACCTCCCCGATCTGTACCATGGCTCGGTATTATCCTGATCATGCTTGGTGGTTGGTTTTTTCTTAGTAATCTGGGTTTTCTTAGGACGGTACGATTTGACCTGTTTTGGCCACTGATTCTTATTGTTATGGGTTTCTATTTTCTTGTCGGCCGTCGATAGTATCAGCGTGCGATTTACTTGCCAACCGCCTGAAGTAACTTTTGCTTAACCTCATCAATGCTTTGGGCATTTAGGATTGCACCAGCAGCAGGCCTGTGCCCGCCCCCTCCTAATCTTTCTGCGATGACTGACACGTCAAAATCACTGTTCTCTCGGCTGCGTAACGACACACTAAATACCCCAGACTCTTTTTCTGTAACAACACATACAAAATCAATCTCCGGTTCTACGATATTTTTCAACTGCTGCACAATAGAATATACCTGTACACCTACCAGATCCAACGCCTCGATGTCTTGATATGAGATGGACGAAAACACACACCTTGCATCTGAAATATATTCCGATCGTGAACCCAGTATACCGTTATATTTGATCTTGTTGAGCGTTGTCTTTTCCAAGTCCAACTTGACCATGCGGGAATCCGCTCCAGCTGCAACCAGCTTGGCCGCGATCTCATGCGTGCGAGGCGGCACACCAAACGCAAACCAGCCCGTATCCGTAACCAGACCAAAATA
This sequence comes from uncultured Candidatus Saccharibacteria bacterium, assembly GCA_964597265.1. Taxonomy (GTDB): domain Bacteria; phylum Patescibacteriota; class 4484-211; order 4484-211; family JAGQKX01; genus CAZQWJ01. The sequence goes on along the minus strand of CAZQWJ010000022.1, from coordinate 10,760 downwards.
CAGTGCCAACGCCACACCCTTAGTTATGGTCACGTCGTTAGCGCTGAACAACTCATACAAAATCTGTGCTGCAGCTGGCACACCTGCATCTACATAGTTAAGTGTCCCAAAGTATGAATTCGTCGGGTGATGATCGATATTGATCACTGTTGCGTGACTGGGAAGTGAAAAATGCTCTTCCTTTGAAAAACGATCTACGCTCCCATTGTCCTGTATTAATAGGACATCATATGTAGAGAGATCGAGAAACGCAGGATCTATTTTTTCTACAGGAAATAACGGTAGTAACTGCTCTAAGTCAGGAGGTTCGTCAACTGATGTCACATGCACCTTTTTACCTTTTTCTTGTAACACCAATGCCGAGGCAATAGCCGAACCAAACGAATCCGCATCCGGGCTCCTGTGTAGCGGGATCAAAACAGACTCAGCCTTCATCAACGCATCCCAAATTTCTTCAAAAGTATTGTTCATAATATTGAGGGGTTGTCATCCCAAACATCTCGACTGTGCTCGATACAGGCTTGATTTGGGATGCAGTATTCTTACTGCCTAGATTCCTTGTTTGCCTTATTATAACTCAGCCCGATACACCAAACAATTGTTGACTCGGCGGGGGCAAGCATCTACTATGTGAACAATGCAAGAAATCCTCAAGGCCTTCAAGCTCCTCAAACCATACCGAACCCAGTTTTTTATCATCCTTGCAATTACACTCGCACTCAGTGTTACCGAAGTCATCCCGGCATTTATCTACAAACGCATCGTTGATACGGTTACAGAGAATCCTACAGACCCACACGTTTTTCCAACTATTTTGTGGACTATCACTATATATTTTGTCGTTTTGGCAATACAAGCCACGCTCAATATCCTGCAACGATATCTGGGTAACGTGTGGAGCAAATCCATCTACTATGACCTGGTTTACAAAGTAGGTGAGAATATTTACGACCTCCAGCAAGACTTTTTTCACAAAAATACTGTCGGTGAAATTATAGAGAAAGTACGTAACGGGGTTTCGTATATCTCTCTCATGTATTTTCATTACCCAATAGATATCATTTCTCCTCTGGTAACAGGGCTATTCTCACTTGCCATAATTAGCAGTCTTGATATTCGTATCGGCGCCACCATGTTACTGACCGTACCATTCATGGTTATCTTTTTCAAAAAGGCCTTGGACACGGTGAACACATACTCGCCATTACGAAGAAAATATGAGGAAAAAGCACATGGCAAATTAAATGAAGCGCTTTATAGTATCGAATCAACCAAAGTCAACAGCACACCCAAAGACATATTGCATTATGCTCGCACATATCAACAAAAAGCCTTAGAAACGCTGATTAAGCAAAATAAAGGCAGGCAAATATGGGGCGGACTCGCAGGACAAACACAAGATTTGGCAATGGTGCTTGGGCTTGCACTGTCAGCATATTTTATTTATTACGGTACATTCACCCCAGGAGACCTTGTGTTGGTAACCATGTTGAGCACTAACCTACTGCGGCCAATTCGACTCATCCTGTTCCAGCAACTTGAACTCAAAGAAGCAATCATTGGGATACAACGCTTTTTTGAGATACTCGAATCACCAAAAGAATCAGACCATTTTCTTGGCAATGTCAAGGCAAATACCCTTGCAGGTGCGGTTACATTTGACTCTGTATCTTTTGG
>CAZQWJ010000022.1:6772-8983 GCA_964597265.1 uncultured Candidatus Saccharibacteria bacterium | reverse complement strand
ATGTCCGAGTTTGTGAATGATTTGCCAAAAGGGCTCGAAACCGAAGTAGGCGAGCGGGGAGTACGCTTATCAGGCGGACAAAAACAACGCCTGGCTATTGCACAAGCGTTTTTGAAAAATACACCTATCATTATCTTTGATGAGGCAACCAGCGCACTTGATGCGGAGAACGAACGACTTATTAAGGAAGCAATGCAACGGCTGATGAAACACCGTACGACCTTTATCATCTCCCACCGGCTGGCCACGGTGCTGCATGCGGACCAGATTTTGGTGTTGAAAAAAGGCAGGTTGGTAGAGCAGGGAACACATGCTGATTTGAAACAGGCTGGTGGTCTCTATCAAAAACTCTACACCATGCAGATCGCAAATCCCGAGAAACTACAAGAACTGGATTTAGTCTAGTTAACTCGCATGATATACTAAATAAGCACAGGTACCCAGGATGAACGTTGGACGTTTTGGAAATTAGAAATCAAAGAGCAAAAAGCAAAATTACAGATAAAAATGCAAAAAATGATCTACAAAAGAGATCTTATTTCTTTGCACTTGAACTGATCCGTCTTGTAGATAGTCTTCCTAAACAAAGATCTTCCTGGGTTATTGGTGATCAATTATTGCGTAGTGGCACAAGTATTGGTGCGAATATCACAGAGGCGCAAGCCGCCAGCAGCAGACGAGACTTCATCAATTTCCTGCAACACGCATTAAAAAGTGCAAATGAGACTAAATTTTGGTTAGGTTTACTGCGAGATAGCGGCATTGCAAAGAACGAAAAAGTTAGCCATTTATTGCAGGAAGCACATGAACACGCTAATATTCTCGGAGCCAGCATAATTACCCTCAAAGGCAAACGCAAATTGTAACTTTTATCTGTAATTTTGCTTTTTTATATATTATCTGTTATCTAAAATATTATGCCCTTGCATTTTCTCAGCCCTGGAACTCCACTCTCAGCCACACCCAAGACCTTCTTGGGTGGACTTAATCGTATCAAAGAACTCGGCCTTGATGGCGAGGAAATACAATTTGGCCACGGGATTTGGCTGAAGGAAAATGCCTACGAGCAAACGAAAGAAGCACTTCAAGCACTCGATCTCATCGCCACTATCCACGCGCCGTATTATATTAATCTCAATGCAAAAGAAAAGGCCAAAATCCACGCGGGACGCCATTATATCCTACAAACCGCCCGCGTCGGCCACGCTATCGGCGCGCGTTCCCTCTGTTTCCATCCGGCTTTTCGGTTTGATAACACTTCTGAAGAAATTATTGCTAGAGTGCGTGAATCGCTCGAAATCATTAACCAAACCATCATTGATGAAGGCCTAAACATTGACGTACGGCCGGAAACCGGCGGTAAGAAGATACAATTCGGCACAACCCAAGAGCTGATTGCCGTGTGCCAGGGGTTAGAACATATCAAGCCATGCATAGATTTTGCTCACCTTATGGCAACCACCGGCGGGATGATAAATTCGTATGAAGCATTTTGCCAGGAACTACAACTAATCAGAGATGGGTTAGGGGAGGCTGCGCTGAAAGATATGCACATTCACGCAGGCACTGTCGCGTTTTCTGACAAAGGAGAAATAAAAGCACTCAATCTGGATGACCCATTGTCTCAATTTAAGTACCAGGAACTACTACAGGCATTGGTGGATTTTGAAGTAGAAGGTTGGATAGTCGCAGAAACCCCAAGTATTGAAGAAGGCGCGCTGTTGTTAAAAGAGAAAAGCGCGAAGATAAAAGAGTAAAACTAAGGAACTCTTCTTAATTTTATCTGCAATTTCTCTCTTTGCTTTTTTAGCCTTACATTTTGTATGCTATTCCTATGCCCCAACAGATTTTCGTTAGAAAAGCCTCAGGAGATCTCGTCCCCTTTGATCCCGAAAAAGTCAGACAATCGCTTCAACGCGCGTACGTAGACAAAAAGACCATCAAAAAACTCCTCTCCGAAATCGTCCCACAAGTCAGAAACGGCATGTCCACCCGTGAGCTGTATGACAACATCTACTCCCGTCTCAAACAACACGACGTCGGATTTGCCTCCAAATACAACCTCAAACAATCAATCATGGAGTTGGGACCTACTGGCTATCCATTTGAGCAGTTTTTGGCAAAGGTCCTGCAGCAACTTGGGTATCAAACCCAAACCAACCAGATAGTCCGAGGTCGCTGCATCACCCATGAGCTGGATGTCATCGCGGA
>CAZQWJ010000022.1:5522-6672 GCA_964597265.1 uncultured Candidatus Saccharibacteria bacterium | reverse complement strand
GCTCTCCTGATGAGCCTCGGATAAAGCAGAACCCCCGGCGCACACGCTCCGGGGGTTTATATTTTTACAATCCCTCCGTTTCAAATTGTCTGCAACCAAAAAACCATATACAATAACCATATTCGTACAGTATGCGTATTCTTGTAACCGGCGCTGCCGGATTCATCGGAAGCAATATCGCACGTCAACTCGTTCTGCGCGGGGATGACGTGATTGGAATTGATAACTTCAATGATTATTACCCTCGACCCTGCAAAGAGTTCAACATTGATCTGGTCAATCTATTTGCCAACCAACCTGCAACATACACCACAGACGAACATATTCACATGGTGTTCGAAAAGCTCAAAACACATTATCCCTACCATCAAGGCGAACCGGTCGGTTCGTTTGATTTTTATGAAGGAGATATTACTGATTATGCGTTTCTGGAGACTATCTTTGAACACGATATTGATGCTGTCGTACACTTGGCTGCCATGGCTGGCGTACCACTATCAACGCAAAAACCGCTTTTGTATACACACGTTAATGTAGACGGGACCGTCAACCTCCTTGATCTCTCAACAAAACACGCTCTTAAGAAATTTGTCTTTGGATCCTCCTCGTCGGTGTACGGTGATAGAGAGGACAAACAGGTGACAGAGGACGATGATATCTCTCGCGCCGTATCAGTCTATGGCGCAAGCAAAGTATCAGGAGAAGTGTTGTGCCACGCATTTGCTCAGGTGCATGATGTGAACGTGGTCGTCGCGCGCATTTTTGGACCAATCTACGGCCCGTTACAGCGACCATACGGTATGCTCCATCAACGAGCCATCAACTACACCTATGCTGGAAAAACTCTCACAATTTATGGCAAAAACGGCCTCGCCACTGCCAAAGACAGTACATATATTGATGACGAAGTGGATGGGCTTATCAAATGTTTGGATGCGGATGTGGGTTTTGAGGTGTTTAATATCGGGACAGCCAACCCACTACCCATACAGACATGGCTTGATGCAATAGAAAAAGCTACCGACAAAAAGCTAACAGTCAAAATCCTACCACCCAACAGCGCTGATGTGATTTCGAGCGCGGACATCTCCAAGGCCCAGCGCATGTTAGGCTACGCGCCAAAGTTTGACATGTATGAAGGAGTCGCACG
>CAZQWJ010000022.1:0-5422 GCA_964597265.1 uncultured Candidatus Saccharibacteria bacterium | reverse complement strand
CCGGGAGTCGGAGGCTTATCCAAAAGGACATACGGCGTACGTAGCGATAATGGTCTGAGCGATTGCTTGAACTGACGCAACCCGGGCAGGCCGAGATCCTGTTCAAAATTGATCGTCGCCATCTGTTCCTCCCACTTTGTTGCCACAGAATAAAAAAGATATCCTGCAAGTCCGGTAATTGCGTGATCTGTTTTGAAAAAATGGATTAGAAGCGTTGCTGATGGAAGTGCCTCAACAACCACAAACCCGTACAACTCCTCATCACGAAATATCCCCCAGGTTTCAGCGTTAAGTGTTGGCGCAAACGCGAGGTATTTTTCCAGCGCATCCAGATCCTGCCGATGTGTTCCCGCCAACGAAAGCTCCCACATCCGGTCATACCAACCAGTATCAATGTCCCGAAACGTCCAGTTACCACGCTTTTGGCACGCATGTATTTTGCGACGGACATTGGCATATGTCGCACCTTCCATACGCACCACATCCTCAACCGAATAGAGATATTCCGCATTATCATAATCAGCGATAAATCCTGGCACTGTGTCGTCCCATATTTCCAGCGTGAACGGCTCATCTTGCAGGTGTTGTATGGTCTGCGAGAGATTGTTTGTGCCATGTATGGTCAACGACGTATCTTGAATAATCAACAGGTTCTCATGCAATGTACTAAGACGTGTGGTGTTTTTGGTATCCATGACAAAGAGATTGGTAAACGTCAACGCGCCGATAGTAGATGCGTACAGTTGATTGTAATCGTCTATCAACTGCTGATGTTGCAGGGAGAGGGGAGTAGTGGTCGGATACGTGGGTAGGCTTTCCAGCATAGTGGCTAGGCTCGTTTGGCAGCTTCATGAGCCTTGTTGCTGGCAGCAACTACACTTTTTGCATGTTGCAAACGAAGCTCTCGTATTCTAGCAAACTCCTCGGCCGAATTGATTAACGGGTTCAAATGTTCATGGCGATGGTAATCACGGTCTAGTTCGCTTGATGAGGTGATCGCTTTCTTCAAATAGCCACCATCCAGATCCAATGCTGCTTGTTTTTTATCACCAAATTTGGGGTTCTTGCGATAATGAAAATCCATTCGTGCCTGCACCGTACGTAGCGTTCCGGTAACAGGGTCTTGATACTCTATTGCCAGCCGAATACCTGTAGGGTCAAATCGCCACGTGGCAAACGTTGCTTCCACTTCATATTCTTCACCTCGCTTCTTCCCTTCGGGAAATGTACCGGTAGCTTTCATCGACGCTTTGATTCCCTCCAACCCCGCCTGTACAACAGATGACCGTCCATCTTTGTCAACAAATGGCAGTACCTCAACATGGGCAAAATCACCCTCAATGAACAACCGTTCAACTTCACTTACTAGTTTCAATTCGCTGAGTGCATTGAAATATAACTCGCCTTGTGGCCTTTGAGATCGTTGCTCCAACACATCAGCTACTTCTGTCAAAGTAATCCCAAATGCCTGGCCCAAGCCACGCTCGGGAAGGAGAGTATCATAGAGACCACCAATCGTCGCGGCATTATAATAAACTTCTTGCGCTGTGGTGGTGATATCTTCCGGGTATTCGACACCAGAGACACTTTCTGTGCGAGCAGGAGTATCTTGTTCCGTGCGTCCAAGCTTTTCCATGACTGCTTGCACTGTTGCCTGGTGTGCTTCTGCTGCACGATTCCTGCGAGGGGCGTGTCTGTGTCGAGGTGGCATGGTCTAAGTATACGAATTTATATCAATGTGTGCATCGTGCAAAACAGAGTAGAGAATAATTACACTATGGGGTATAATTGCCGATAATATTGGCTCTTTAACCCTCTGAACGAAAAAGAAACCTGAGGAGGTTTACAATGGACGAACAAATTAAAGCAGCAGTTGCGGCATTCAATGCCCAACTTGACCGACGGTTTGGTGATCGGCGAACGATTCTTCGCAAAGATCTCGAAGAGGAATTTGCAAGATTCATGGGTGTCTACCTGGCCGGCCGGTTTTCGGTTGCTACGCCTGAAGCACCAACGCTAACCCAGAATCCCGTAGCCACCGACGATTCCGAGAAAGTCCTCTGGGAAGGACGACCTCAGTGGACATTGGATTGGTTTGCAAACCAATCTGAGTTTGATTCGTTCGAGTTGAGGATCGAAACTGGGTTTTTGAATAAAGATCTTGAAAAGATCCCGCTCAAACGTATTCAGGATATTTCGCTGCACCAAAGTTTCTGGGAGCGATTGCTAAACATCGGCAGAATACGCGTCAAGACATCAGATGCGTCTGCGCCCATCGTCGAACTTTTTGCAATTGCAGACCCAAATTTTGTCCTGCAACTGCTGCAGGACACCGTGCGAAAAGCTCGTCAGGCTGCAGGTGTACGCCTGCGCGAAGACGTATAGATCTAAAAGAGCCAAACCAATAGGGCCGAGGCTAACCCCCTCGGCCCTCAAACCACCCCATACGATTAGTAGACAAAGTACGATCTGGTGCGTCTACTTACCTCTGACTATACTCATATCATGATCGAGGATGTTAGTGAAAAAGTAAGCGTGAGCCTTGCTTTTGACGCCGAACAACGGACCGTTCGGCCATACATGCTCAAATGGCATGGACAAATACGTAAGATTACCAAAATCGGATATCACCATAGGTTCATGAAGGGGAGAGTACTGCAGCACGTATTTACCGTTACGGACGGAACTATGTCATACCGGCTGCGTTTGGACACGGATTCTCTCCACTGGACGCTAGAAAGAGTATCTGACGGCAATGCAAATTAATCACAATGCACCCACCATCATGCATATTGATCTTAATAGCTGCTTTGCCACGATTGAACAACAAGCCGACCCGCTCCTTAGAAATAAACCAATCGTTGTAGCTGCCTATACCTCACCTGGAGGTTGTGTCGTCGCTCCCTCAATAGAGGCAAAGCGTGAAGGGATCAAAGTTGGTATGACCGTTAGAGACGCAAAACTCCTGTGCCGGGATGTGGTCGTGCTTCCTCCTGACCCGCCCAAATATCGAGACGTTCACGAAAAATTCAAGCATATTTTCACCCAATACTCACCAAACGTCCATCCGAAATCCATAGATGAGGCGGTTATCGACTTTGCCAATACTCCTGCATACATACGAGGGTTAGTCGATATCGGAAGAGAGATCAAACAACGCATACGAGGTGAGATAGGGGAATGGCTTTCCTGTAATGTTGGGATTTCTACCAATCGATTTCTCGCTAAGCTCGCTGCATCTTTACACAAACCAGACGGACTCGATGTCATTACTCATGAGAACCTCAGGGATGTCTATAGATCAGTTACACTAACCGACTTGCACGGTATTAACACTCGATTTGAAGCAAGACTCAATGCATATGGCATCATGACGCCGTTGGATTTTTTGGGTTCGAGTATGTACACGCTCAAAAAATATGTATTTAGAAGCATCACTGGTCACCATTGGTTTTTGAGGATTAGAGGATGGGAGGTCGACGCGGTACAGTTTGATCGTAAGAGCTACGGTCAGGAGTATTCGCTAGGACACAAGACCGACGATCCATATGAACTGTCAAAACTCATCATGAAGCTATGCGAAAAAATAGGAAGACGAATGCGAAGAGATGGCAAAGCCGCACGTGGGATACATGTGGCCATTACCTATACTGATCGGACATATTGGCATCGAGGTCGCACCGTTCATGTACCGCTGTATGCAACGCAAGATATCTATACCAAGGCGATGTGGGTCTTCAACCAACAACCACAAAGAAAAGCCGTTGCCAAACTCTCTGTAAGCTGTTCTTCGCTCGTCGAAAAAGACACCAAACAACTCTCACTGTTTAAGGACTTTAGTAATAAGAAAGAGATTGTTGCTGATGCAGCTGATGAGCTCAACAATCGTTACGGAGAATACGTGGTAACACCAGCCTTGATGATGGGAATGGGAGGATTAGTTATGGATAGGGTGGCATTTGGAGGCATCAAAGAACTACAAGATCTGTATACTCAAGATACTTGAATGAGGAAAAAGTCAATGTATCAGAAATTATAAACAGCAGCCCCAAAAACTAACCTGAAACAACGCCATCTAGTTCACCCAATGCTTTGGATAACTCTTGGTCTAGTTGTCTACCATATCCAGACTCTTCCAACGTCTGACGAAAAGAATCGCGAGAATGTAAAAATAAATTCAAACCTTTTAATACATGTTTTTCAAATTCTTCATATGTGATATCCCTATTGGCTATCCGATCAAAGATTATGGGGTCTCTAGTCAAAAACAATGCTCGAGAAAGTAGTGCGTCAGCACCTGGAACGTCGTTAAATCGCCCTCCTGGGTCTTGTAATCGTTCGTAAAAAGATTCCAACACTTTTTTCCCATCCATCTCTTGAAAAAGACGGAATGTTTTGCTCATCCAATACACCAAAAAATCATGACGCGCTGAACCGACCTCATTGTTAAAGTCACATTGTAGCAAGAGAGCCTGCACCTCAGTCAATAAGTATGCCTTGTGATGGACACCAAACATATCATCGCTTTCATTAATGTCCTTGTCTGTTACTGTACCCATTGTTCGCATAATTTCAAGCCCATGGAGCAGACGTAACCGTGCATCCAAACGTTGGTTTTGGCTTCGGTGTGCCTCTTCATGAGCCGATACCGCGGTATAGCCCTCCTCTCGAAATTTCTCTAAATCGGATTCTTGTAGTTGCTCCAAACGTTGCGCATACGCTTGAGCTAGCGGTAGTCCTGGAAGAGAATGAAGTAACTCTACTTCTTCACCAAGGATCAGACGACATTCAGCTTCTGATTTTTCGACAGTTCCGATATAGTAGTTACCCTTTTCAGGATTCAATGGTTCTCTGTAATCTAGCGAAATACCCCACACATCAGCTAATCTAACCCCACTTGCCTCTATCAAACTATACATAGATTCTGGTATTGGACCATATTTGGTTTTTGGGGTGACTTCAATCTCCTTAAGAGGAACAAATCCTTCTCTTTTCATACATTAAATTGTAACTCAAACTTTCAATCAAGAAGACAACACTAACTATTAAAATAGATGGACCTATTGAACTTATCTTCGAGCAATGGGGTAAGCGACGGGATAGTTCGACAGGCTCACTATCATTTGCCAGGCTCACTATCTTCTACAATCTCAGGATTGAGATTTACTAAGTCCCACTAATTTTTCAAATCTCCGTCTATTAATGCTTTTTTCTTTTCTCTAGTCCAACCTTTTATTTGTTTTTCTCTATATAAACTAACTGGATCTTACAGAATCTTCTTGTGTACCTTTCTTCGCCATTTGTATGTTCACTGATGCGGCGTTCAATATTATTTGTTAGACCAACATAGAAAAAAGCATTGTCACAATCGAGAATATAGACATAGTACATAAAATCCTGAGCTTGTCGAAGGATGGGGTGA
>CAZQWJ010000021.1:13630-21127 GCA_964597265.1 uncultured Candidatus Saccharibacteria bacterium | reverse complement strand
TATCAAGTGCCATTGGTGTGGTTTTCTCCGTGGGCGTTTCGCAAAATCATCCGTGAATTCCAGCCTGATGTTATTCAATTGATGAATGACCGATGGTTCTGGGGTAATTTTTGGGCGTGGTGGTTTCGAAGCAAGGCACAGGTGGCGTTTTCTTTGTCTTTTCACGAATTAGCCTTTGGCAGCGCAAGCAACCCGGTATTGTGGGTATTAAAACAGTTTTTGCGGGTATGTAATGGGTTTTTGACGCGAGTTGTGGATTGGGTGCAGGTGATTACAGAGCACGAGAAACGCTTGGTACAAGCCGCATACTTCACACCGGAACATACGCTACGAGTAATTCCATGGGGAGTAGAGACGGAAATGCAAACATCAAAAAGCAAAGAACAAAAAGCAAACAGCCAAAAGCACAAAGCTAACGTCCAACCGCCAATGACTATTCTTGCTGTAGGGCGGCTTTCATCCCATAAGGGGCAGCCGTGGTTGGCTGATGTAGTACACCAGGTTTCGACACTACAAACAAAAAAGATACGCCTCGTGCTCGTAGGAGCAGACGATGGATTAGGAGCTGAACTTAAGAAAACCTATCCTGATACAGAACAGTTCGAATTGGTAGTTACCGGTGCGGTGGATGATGATACACTGGCTGCGTGGTATCAGAAGGCTGATGTATTTGCACTTTTTCCTGAATATGAGGCATTTGGCCTGGTTTTCCTCGAGGCAATGGCATATGGTGTGCCGGTGATAACGCACAAGGTCGGTGCGTTGGAGGAGGTTTTGCAACGAGGTACATTACTCACCACTGCGTATAATCAGGCGCAGGCTAAAGTTGTATTGCATCGTATGATCAATGATGACGTATTTCGTGAAGCGCTTGCCAAAGAGGCGATACAATTTGCTCAAGAGTTTACTTGGAGCAAAACTGCAAATAGATTTCTTAATGAATATCAGAAAAGTCACTATGCCACATAAACTGTCAGTTATCATTCCATGTTATCAAGCAGAAAAAACAGTGGCGCGTGCAATTGAGCATGTGTTTTCGCAAAGCTTGTCACAGGAATTGTACGAGGTCATTGTGATTGACGATGGTTCTACGGATGGCACTGCAGACGTATTGAAGCGATTGCAAGATACATACCCGTTTGTTTTAATTACCAACCCTCGTAATAGCGGCGCAGCGCGTACTCGCAACACTGCTTTACAAGCAGTACAGCATGAGATAGTCGTGTTTATCCAGGATGATATTTATATTGAGCAGGATTTCCTCAAAGTGCATTATGATGCACACCAAGCACATCCCGAAGAGCAGGCAGTGATAGTAGGCTTGACGTACTGGTATGAAGGGTTGCCGCGGACGCCGTTTTTGCGTTATTTGGATCATAGTGAACAATTCGACTATGAGCGGTTCAGCTCGCTGGAGCCTGGTTCTGACGGACTGATTCCTGCTGATTATCTTTTGTTTTATACATCCAATCTGTCGCTTAAGACGTCGTTTATCAGATCAGAAGGTGGATTTGAGGAGTCGTTTGTCCTACCGGGGTCGGGAATTGCAGTGTACGAAGATACAGAACTGGCTTGGAGGCTACATAAGAGAGGTATGCAGATGTATTTTGCCCCGCATGCGCGTGCGGGGCACGATCATGTAAGAGATTTGGACAGTATCAAAAAACGTAAGTATGCGGAAGGGTTGTTTACCCATATCCTACACAAAAAGCATCCTGACTTCTCGTGGGCCGGCGAGAAAAGATCATTTTTGTATAATGTGTCGCATCTCAAGTTGGGTGCGCTGTTTGATCGCTATCGCTTACTATTAGTTATAATCACGTCAGTGATATTCAATCCGGTTGTGGTATGGCCACTGGAGAAAATCGCCCAACGGGTACAGTATCGTTGGAATGTGCCATTTCTCAATAAAATTGTGCTTGGATACCACTATAATAGAGGATATTGGAAAGGGGTTGTTGGTGGGCAGTATTAGTATGGCCTGGTCCGTTCGCAAGCTGGTGGACCGGACGACAGAGAACTGAAATAGGGTCTAACTACTATATGTCATTCCAGCGAAAGCTGGAATCTAGAACGTAACAAGGCTGACTTTTGTACTTACCACCTAATTCTTTACATGTATGTTAGCTAAATATTTTTTGTATCTGCTATTGTTGCTGTTACCGCTTGGAAATTTGACACGATTGCCGTTTGGCGAGGTGGCATTCACAGCCCTTGATGTGATACTGCCGGTGGTGATTGTGACGTGGCTGTTGCACGCACTGTTGGTCAAAAAAAATATCACGCTACCTCCTCATGCGGTCCTTTTAGTGCTTTTTGGTATGTGGTCACTCATCTGTCTTGTATTCGGGCTCCGGTGGATCGGGGGGATGCAATGGGCAGTGGCGGCGATGTATTGGGTCAGATGGGTGGAGTATGGGCTGTTGTTTGTGATTACGTATAGTTTGGGCGTGGAGGCAAAGGAGGAAGAAAAAGCAAACGGCACATTGGGCACGTTTTCGCTGAAAGTAATTCGTTTGTTGATATATGCACAGTTTGTTTTCATCCTGTTAGGGTTTATACAATTTGTGCTTTTCCCTAATTTCTCACGGTTTGTGCAGCATGGATGGGACCCGCACTATTACCGACTCCTGTCGACGTTTCTTGATCCTAACTTTGCAGGGATGTTTATTATTCTTGGATTAATTTTGATTGCTGGGCTAGTACTGTTTTCCTTATACCAGCCTGCTCGGTGGTGGATATTGTGGTTATTGGCAGGTATGGGTGGAGTAGGAGTGATCCTGACATTCTCGCGTAGCACATATGTCGCAATGGCGGCTGCAGTTGGGGTGATTGGTTTGCTTCGCTCTCGGTTGCTATTGCTGGTTTGTGTGTTTGTTGGGGTGCTGAGTTTTATCTTCATCCCTCGGGTACAGACAAGGGTGCTAGGTGCTCTTGAGTTTGACGAAACCGTACAGCTGCGATTTGCCAGTTATGAACAGACATTGACTATTGTAAAGGATGATCCGTGGTTTGGAGTGGGGTTTAACGCGTTTCGATATGCGCAGGATCGGGAAGGTTATTTCCGCGATGATCGTGGAGTAAATTATTCCGGTGGTCACGCAGGAGCAGGCTCTGACTCAAGCTTGCTATTTTTACTCGCCACAACAGGTATTCCGGGATTGGTATTGTACATGTTGTTTGTGGGAGCAGTAATGTGGAATGGGTTTAAGGCATTTTTTACAAAGACTTCTCCCCTACATATTCGTGCACTAGGGCTTATAGTTTCGGGTAGTTTTGCTTCGCTCATGGTGCATACGCAGTTTGTGAACTCGCTGTTTTATACGTGGATTATGGCGTGGATGTGGGTGATACTTGGAATATTTTATGCTGAGAGGGAGGGAGATCTCTCGGCAAGCTCGAGATGACGAATACAGTTACACAATTAGTGCCGGCATATACGTTTCTTATAGCCTTATTCTTGCCGGTGTATGTAGTGCGGTGGAGTTATTTTGGTATGTTGCCGACAACGCTCTTAGAGTTGCTGGTTTGGATATTGTTAGTGTTTTGGGTTGTGTGGCGGGTGGCTACACGAAACTTTTCGGTACCACGTTCTAATTTTGATCTTCCTATATATATACTCCTTGCTGCTTCGCTTATAAGCGTGTGGGTCACACCGGATCGCATGGCGGCATTGGGGATTGCCCGAGCATATCTCTGGGAGCCGATACTGGTGTTTTATGCCTTGGTCGAGTTTGGCCGTCTGGACATCGGGCCTAAGATACACAAAGCAATCGCTGCTGGATTGTTGGGTGCCAGTGTATGGCTTTCTATATTGGGATTTATGCAATATGTATTTGGTAGTGGCATTGTTACAGATCATCAGTTTGATCGTGCGCATGCGGTATTTAATAACGGCAATGCGTTGGCGTTATTTCTTGGTCCGGTGCTGGTCATGTTAATTGGCTGGTTGATAAGCAAAAAACGTGAGGATATTTTAACTCTCCCAAACCTTACTCACGCCAAAACCTTGTTGATAGGTATCGGCATATTTCTCTTACTCGTATTTGGGTTCACGAGATCATTGGGCGGGATGTTGGCGCTAAGCGTGATGGTGGTGGCGGTGGTTGTTTCGAAATACATACCACCCCACCGTATTTTTTACGGCATTGTGACAGGGACTTTTTTTCTCTCTTTAGCGTTTTTAGCTCTAGCTCCGCGTTTTGCTCCTGAGGTTGATAACCCCTGGGTGCGACCCGGAGGGACGGGACAAGTGCGGTTGTGCCTTTGGGAGGGAACAGCAAACCTGCTCAATGATCATTGGCTCATTGGCACGGGTCTGTCTGGCTTCAAAGAGGTTTATTCCGCCAACTATGTAACGTGTGATGCAGAGCCTGTTGAGTATCCGCACAATTTTTTTATGAGTGTGTGGGTTGAATTGGGGGTACTGGGGGTATTTGGTTTTCTGATGCTTTTCAAAAAGCTCGGACAGTTGATGATGGTTTCGAATGGTGTGACGTTTGTATGGCTAGGAATAGGGTATTGGTTGTTACACGGATTGGTTGATGTGCCGTATTTCAAAAACGACCTGGCGATGATGTTCTGGTTATTGTTGGTGATGGTTGAAATTACTCCTCGGACTCAGATGACTCCTCGCGACTGATGGTGATTTCGATCACTGTTGTATTGCCTGCCCGATCTACGGCTTCAAGCTTGATCCTGTTGCTGCCTTCCTGTAGAGAAATCTCTCGTGAAAAATCCCCAGTCGTGGCGTTGACTATGACCTGCATATCATTGATGGTCAGTCGCGCCTGTGGTTCGGTATTGCCAACGACAGTCACTTTATCCTCGCTGACCGTACTGCCATTGGCCGGTTGGATGATACTTAATTTGGGCGGGGTAGTGTCATAGTTAACTAACTGAACGTTGGAAGAGTCGCTTTCCTGTTCGCGAGCAATAGTCTTGGCATAAATCGTATTATCGCCTTCGTTAAGTTTGAGGTCTTTGACTTCAAAATTGCCTGATGCATCAGACAAGACCGTGACCTGTTTTTCGTCGTTGATGAATATTGCAACGTCAAAACCTGCAGGTGCTGTTCCGGAGATGACAATTTGATCAAGCGAGTTGACCGTCGAAGGCAGCGGGTTGAGGCGTGGAGAGATGATAGTGCTATTGTTGGTTTGATCGGCAATCTCACTTGGTGTGTTCGCTCCGAATTGTTGCCAGAATCCGCCAAGCTGAACAACCAGCGGAATGCCCCAGAGGTACAAACTAATGGCGAAACCAATGACTAAGACTGCAGTAAAGGCCAATTTTCTATACACTGCCACCTCCTCAGCCCGTAAGGATTGATTGGGTACATACGTGTATTGCTTGCCTTTTCGATTTTTTCGTTGATGAAACCTGCTGATCATACCTTGTTGACCCTATTGTATCACTTCAACTGTTTTTTGGCGTGCTTATTTTGAGGATTAGTAGTTGTAATTAGCTGAGCTTCTTGCGTCGTGGGCGTTTTTTAACAATACTGATAGCGTCGTTTGTCTCCAAAATAACCGAGTCAATTCCTTGCAGGGACATATAGCCTTTTTCTCGAAGTAATGTATAAAATTCACGCTCTGTTATGTCAGCTTTGTTGAGAGCATCGGGGTTGATACGTCCATTGTGTACCAGAAGTATCTCTTGGCCTTCGATTGCTGTTTCTAGCGTAGTACTCTTTTGAATGAGCTTGGTCAAAATGCGGACCAAAATAATCACGATGAAGATGGCAGTCATGGAGGTGAGTACTGCTACAGTATGTTCGGGATAAATCATAACGTCACCTACTGCAGAACCCAGCGCTACAATAAGCAAAATATCAAACCAGGTGAATTGGGACACTTGTCGTTTGCCAAGAATACGCAACAGGAGAAATGTATACAAAAAGATAATAACGGTACGTAAGACTGTTGTGGTTAGTTCCGAGGTGGTAGGTATAATCAGCTGTGTCTCCATGCTAACAGCATATATGAGAAACTCTCTACACGCAATGGGTCAGGAACGTAGGTGTGGGTTAGACAAGTATAGTGGAGCCGACAGTCGGAATCGAACCGACAACCTGCGGTTTACGATACCGCCGCTCTGCCGATTGAGCTATGTCGGCTTGCATTTGTGTGTAATTGTACATCACTTTGTAGGTATTTTCAGCGAGTGATATTTGATAGTATAGTCTTACAATGCACTGGTATGCCAAAACAATTCAAGAAGTCTCACAAGAGCTTGCTGTAGATCCGTCGCGAGGCCTTGTTGCAAGCGACATACAACAGCGACAAGAGCAATATGGCCTCAACGCACTTCCAGAACCCTCCAAAGAATCTCTTCTAAAAAAGTTCTTCAGTCAATTCACCAATGTGTTGGTCTTGGTATTGATTGGTGCAACAATAATTTCGTTTTTACTTGGTGAACACGTTGATGCTGCGGTTATTTTTGTCATTGTGCTGATGAATGGCGTGCTGGGGTTTATTCAGGAGTATAAAGCAGAGAAATCGTTAGAGGCACTCAAAAAACTATCTGCCCAATTTGCCTTGGTATATAGGGATGGAGAAAAGCATAAGCTACCTATAGCTGAGTTGGTGCCTGGGGATGTGATCGAACTTACTGCCGGAGATAAGGCGCCTGCTGATGCACGCGTGATCGAAGGATTTAATCTCACTACGTCCGAGGCAATCTTGACGGGAGAATCACTGCCAGTAGACAAACATGCAGACGCTTTGGAAGATGGGCATTTGGCCTTAGGTGATCAGCATAATATGGTGTTCAAAGACACGATCATTGCAAGTGGGCGAGGTAGGGCTATTGTGGTTGCAACTGGCGCGTTGACCGAAATTGGCAAGATTTCCACACTGTTATCTGAACAGGAAGCAGGAGAAACACCACTTCAAAAAGAACTTGATGGGGTAGGAAAAAGGCTGTCCTTGGCTGCAGGAGTGGTTATTGTGGTAGTTTTTGCGGTAGGCGTTTTGGTCCATGCCGCAACGCTTATCGATATGTTTCTCACCTCAGTGGCATTGGCAGTTGCGGCTATACCCGAAGGTCTGCCGGCAGTGGTTACTATTGTGCTAAGTCTTGGAGTAACCAGAATGGCCAAGCAGAAGGCTATTGTCAAAAAACTTCCTGCGGTTGAGACACTGGGTGCAACAAGTATTATTTGTAGCGACAAAACCGGAACTCTTACTCAAAACCGTATCCGCGTTGCATCAGTAGTGTTGAGGGATTGGGTTGGCGAAACCAAACAGTTAACAGATCAACTTGCACAATCACAAGCGCTCGAGGCATTGTTGACGAATGGCGTGGTCAATTCGGACGCCAGTGTGGCGTTTGATGATAATGGCCAGGAGGAAGTTGGTGATCAAACAGAGGTAGCGCTGTTGTTGGCAGCACACGAGGCTGGTATGGATAGTACGCACGTGCGGGATACGTATCATGTCCTTTTTGAAATTCCATTCGACTCGGATACCAAATACATGGTTACGGTTACGCAAA
>CAZQWJ010000021.1:2192-13530 GCA_964597265.1 uncultured Candidatus Saccharibacteria bacterium | reverse complement strand
AAACTTACTGCCTTGGCAATTGCCGAGCAGTTAGGTTTGGCAAGTCAAGAGTCAGAAGTAATGACTGGCACCGAATTGGCAGATATCTCTGATGATGATTTGGAAAAACGTCTGGATTCACTGCATGTGTTTGCCCGCGTTAACCCTGAGCAGAAACTGCGTTTGGTCAAACTTTTTCAAAAGAAGTATCACGCCAAAGTTGCGGTGACGGGAGACGGTGTCAATGATGCCCCAGCTATCAAAGCGGCCGATATTGGTATTGCGATGGGGATAGAAGGCACCGATGTTTCGCGAGAAGTGGCTGACTTGGTTTTGCAAGATGATAATTATGCCACGATAGTTTCGGCGGTACGTGAAGGGCGGGTCGTTTTTGCCAATTTGATCAAATTTATACGGTATCTTATCTCATGTAACTTTTCTGAGATATTCATTGTGTTTTTTGCTATTTTGCTTGGTTATCCTGCGCCACTTCTGCCTATTCAGCTGTTGTGGATCAACCTGGTGACTGATGGTCTGCCTGCGTTGGCGCTCGGGATGGATTCGCCTGAGCTTGACGTGATGAATGTGCCTCCGCGCAACTCAAAAGAGGGGATTTTGACCAAACACCGATGGGTGCAAATGAGCCTGGAAGGGCTTGTTATCGGCGTAGGTGCGTTGGTGGCGTTCATATATACCTACCACCTGTATGGAGATGAAGTAGCACGGACAGTGGCATTTTCGACCTTGGCAGTCGCACAACTTGTCCATGCACTTAACAATCGGTCTGAGAAGTTTTCTCTCTTCCGCCTGGGCCTGGGTACGAACAAATTGCTATTGGCGACGATTGCTATTTCGTTAGGCCTGCAAGGGCTTGTCCTATATACCCCAATAGGAAATACTTTGTTCAAAGCCGTACCCTTGCCTTGGTATGTGTTGGACATTGTCTTGATCGGGGCGTTTGTACCGTTGTTATACGTTGAAATGCGCAAGTTTGTTGCCCACCGATTACACCGTGTATAATTTTTGACAGACCTATGCTATACGACCTTATCATCATTGGTGGTGGACCTGGAGGTGCAGCTGCCGCGGTTTACGCCGGACGAAAAAAGTTACAGACTCTGATTATTACCGAAAGTTTTGGCGGGCAGTCGTTTACATCCAACGATATAGAAAACTGGATTGGTACATTGCACGTGACTGGTTTTGAACTAGCGCAGGTGCTTGAGCAGCATGTGCGTGTGCAGGAATCTGTAGAAATCAAATCTCCCGAACGAGTATCGGTCGTCAGACAGGCGCACGTTTCGAGTCCAGCACTATCTCCGATTTGGGAGGTTGAGACTGCAAAAGGAGTGTATCGTGCGAAAGCGTTGGTTGTTGCTTCGGGTGGACGGCGCAGGACTTTGGACGTACCAGGAGAAAAAGAGTTTGCTGGTCGGGGTGTGGTGTACTGTTCGACATGTGATGCGCCATTGTTCCGCGGCAAAGACGTAGTGATCGTTGGTAGTGGTAACGCGGCAATGGAAGGTGTCATCGACTCGCTACCATATGCCGAACACATTTATCTACTTATCAGGAAGGATCGCATGAAAGGAGATGACGCCACCAAAGCAAAAATACTCGAGCAAGAAGGCAAAAAAGTAACAATTATTTATAACGGTGAAACACAAGAGATCCTCGGAGACAAAGTGGTAACAGGTATTACCTATTTGGACAAAATTTCGGGAGAGACGAAACATTTGGATGTGCAGGGAGTTTTTGTAGAGATAGGTTCAATTCCCAATTCTGATTTTTTGCATGGAGTCGTGAATATGGACGAGCACGGTCGGGTCATTATCGATCATCGGACAGGGGAAACATCGCAGCCGGGAATTTATGCTGCAGGTGCGGTAACAGATCAACTGTATGACCAGAATAATATCTCTGTGGGTGATGCTATTAAGGCAACATTGACTGCGTATAACTACATTGTACTATTTAAGTAATTGTTATAGGACGGCAATGATTTGGACAGGTAGTTTTACCCGCTACATCAACGCCCGACTCCCGGAGTCGGGGTTGGATGTTGTGCTATAATATTTCTGTTTATGGCGTTTCCGCTGTTTAAGACCAAAATTGACAATCTTACTACTACCTTCGACTTGGCCGCCCCTGCCGGACGCTATGAATATTTCCAAACGAAAGTGGGTTCAGAAATAGAAGAGCTCAAAGAATATCTGGATCGTGGATCATTTCTCAGTTTTTGGCTTGCCAAAAAAGGTGCTGGTAAAGGAACATACAGCAAGATGCTGGGTGAGATTTTTGGAGAACATCGACTTGCCCACGTTTCAGTCGGAGATATTGTTCGTCACGTCCACTCGGCAATAGAATCGCCTGAGGAAAAACAACGGCTACTATCGTATTTGGAAACAAATTACAGGGGAACCCTCGCACCAGAAGATGCACTTGATGCTTTGGTACAGAGAGATACAAAAACCTTGCTACCGACGGAATTTATCCTTGCGTTGGTCAAACGCGAAATCGAACAGGTGCAGGATAGGGCGATTATGATAGATGGATTCCCGCGCGGGTTGGATCAGATTTCATATTCTTTGTATTTCCGCGAGATCATGAATCTGCGCGACGACCCCGATCTTTTTGTGTTGATCGATATTCCCGATTCTGTACTTGATGCACGTGTCAAATCACGAGTCGTTTGTCCACGGTGTAACCTATCGCGCAATACACGCTTTTTGACTACCAAGAAAATTGAATACGATGAGCAGGATGGTGCATTTTACTTACTATGTGAAAACCCTTCCTGCGAGGGGTATGAAACACAACGTATGCTACCAAAAGAAGGCGATGAATTGGGACTTGAGGGGATTCGTGAACGGCTGGAGGCAGACGAACAACTTATCCAGTATGCGTTAAAACTGAGAGGCGTTCCGCTTATTAAGCTGCGTAATACAATCCCTGTTTCTGAGGCGGATAAACTTGTTGATGAGTATGAAATAACGCCTGAGTATATGTATTCGTATGATGGGACCACTAAGCAGGTTACTACCACGACCAAACCTTGGGTAGTGCAAGACAAAGATGGTATAGACTCCTATAGCCTGTTGGCTCCGCCAGTGACCGTTTCTCTCATCAAGCAATTACATCAGATACTGATCTTGGATGAGTAAACGCACGTGTGATATGAGTCGCTTTACACCGCATGTGCACGGGCGTACAATAAAAACATATATGAACAGTGCAAAAGTTGCAAAACTCTTCTTTGCCGTTGTATGTGTCAGCCTTCTGGTTGTACCCGTGACTTTTGCCCGGATTGTTTCCCAGAGCGCTTCTTCTTATACACTTCCCGTAGACGAAGTAGTTGATGACGATGTGTTGGTTGCTGCTGAAAGTGTTACCATCGCTGGGACAGTGCATGGTGATGTATACGCCGCTGCGGAGAGAGTCGTTATTTCCGGTACGATTAATGGTGATGTGTATGCTACCGGAGCGGTTGTTGAAATAACCGGAACCGTAGCTGAGGATGTCATAGCAGCTGGTGGAACAGTGATAGTACGTGCTGCTTCAATTGGAGATAGTCTGATTACCGCTGGTGGAACTGTCTCGGTTTCTGATGATGTGACCATCGCCGGCGGGTTTATCTTTGGTGGAGGTAGTGTGGGCAGTAACGCCTCTGTTGGCAGAGGCATGTACGGTGCGGCAGGATCGTTTGATTTCAACGGGACTGTGGAAAAAGATGCGTGGCTGTCTCTTAGTACGCTGACAGCTGGAGATGATGCAACGATTGTCGGCGACCTTTCGTATTCTCTCGGACAAGACACCGGCTTACCCGAGTCTTTGACGGTACATGGAGCTATACACTCTATTGATCCAGTTCCGTACACATCTGATTGGGAACGTTTTGATACACGAGGGGTTTTTGAGGGGATGAGTATAGGTTACCATCTGTGGTCATACGCAGCCGCGCTTTTGATAGGTTTTATGTTTTTGCACTTCTTTGGTGACGTAGCCAGAAATGTGGCACTAACCATGCGCAATAGGTTTTGGGGGAGTTTGGGTTGGGGTATTGTTGTTATGTTTGGTACGATGCCGGTTATTATCGTTGTCATGTTGACAGTCGTTGGTATTCCTCTGGGGTTATTGCTCATGGGACTTTTCTTTTTGGAAATATACTTTGCAAAGATCTTCGTTGGAGTTTTGTACGGCTCGTTTATCTCGGAAAAAATGCTGAAGTCACCATCATATAACAAGTTTGTGCTGTTTGCGCTGGGATTGGGCGTATATTATGTGATAGGGTTGATACCATTTGTGAACATGGCACAAATGATCATTGCAACTATACTGACGCTTGGTTCTGTGTTCATGGTAAAACGTGAACGGTTCTTTTATCAAACGCAAGCATAGCGAACACAACTAAGGTTATCCGTTCTTATTGACTGCTCCTTCAGGTTACACATAACTCACATGATACAGGAAAACGTTACTCTCAAACCGTTTAATACCTTTCGGGTAGATGTCCGTGCGCGATATTTTTGCGAACCCCAAAGCATTGAGGATCTAGTCGATGTTCTGAACACGTCACCATATACCGATATGCCTAAGTTTGTCTTGGGTGGTGGGAGTAATGTGCTTTTTACCAAGGACGTTGAGGGTTTGGTGTTGCGACCGTCATTTAACGGTATCGTTGTTTTGGAAGAAGATAAAGACTCCGTAACGCTACAGGTCGGTGCTGGAGAGGATTGGCATGGGTTTGTCATGTACGTGGTGGAAAAAGGCTGGAGCGGTGTTGAGAATTTGGCGTACATCCCCGGCAGTGTCGGTGGTGCACCGGTCCAAAATATCGCAGCGTATGGACAGACGTTCGAAGACGTACTTGTTTCGGTCGAGGCAGTCGAATTGGCAACCGGCGATATTCGGGCGTTCTCAAAAGAAGAAACTGAGCCGGCGTATCGCTCTAGTATTTTCAAAACTACCTTGCAGGATCAGTATCTGGTGACGCAAGTGACGGTCAAACTTTCAAAACAACCCAACTATGATACGCATTATCATGGCAGGTTTGCGTATGAGTCTTTGGCAACCTGGCTTAAGCAGATCAAAGAGCCACCCTACACGCCAAAAGACGTGGCTGAAGCGATCGTTTTGCAACGCAGGGCGAAGCTGCCCGAAGTGTCAGAGTATGGCACGTGTGGAAGTTTTTTTGTGAATCCATTTGTCACAGTCGAGAAGTTTCACGAATTGGAAAAAGAAATCCTAGAGTTGCAGCACTATCCGATTACCAAGATGGAATATGATCGTTTGGATTGGCACGACACAGGCCAAGATGAGATTGTGAAGATCCCTGCAGGCCGGCTTTTGGAGGAGCTGGCTTGGAAGGGTAAGTGGATTGGCAACGTAGGCACGTTTGACAAACACGCGTTGATTGTGGTGACCACCGGCGAGGCCAGTGGCCGCGAGGTGTTTGATTTCACCGAACAGATGAAACAAAGCGTCAAAGATGCATACGACGTCGACCTGGTGAGTGAGGTGCGGATAGTATAAGATTAAGTGTATACGTATGACAGAGAAGAGCTTAACCCCAGAACCACGAGATTTTCAAAGGCCTTTCACGGAACTTGCTACAAGAGATCTAGAACGCCAACGCGCATTGGCTACACATTTCTACCACGTTGCAACACAAGTGTTGGAGCAGATTCAGGCCGATGTGTACATGCCGCAAGAAGATGGATCTATGGTAGTACTTGATGATCCAACAAGGGAAATGCCACGATTTGATGCAGCACAAAGAGATAACGTTATACAAAGAGGTGAAGATTTAATAGCGCGGTTTGATGAAGCACAGGGCAAAGATTATGCAGCGGATGTGACAGATTGGTTGCGGAGGGTAGCGCTGTGGAGACCAGACTTAATCCCACAATACTTTGCCAACTATGTAGCAGCAGACAAATTGAAAAACCAAGGTAGTTACTATCCTGATGGAAGAATAGAGCGGTTTGAACAAGAACTTGAGCCCGTTATCGTATACGCCCGTACTCTTGCGGCACAAGGTACACAAATTCCAAACAATTGGCGA
Source organism: uncultured Candidatus Saccharibacteria bacterium (assembly GCA_964597265.1). Taxonomy (GTDB): domain Bacteria; phylum Patescibacteriota; class 4484-211; order 4484-211; family JAGQKX01; genus CAZQWJ01. The sequence goes on along the minus strand of CAZQWJ010000021.1, from coordinate 7,487 downwards.
CAGTTGGAGCAGATGTATAAGGACAGCCTGGAAGGTCATGAAGAATGATCAGTTGCGAGTGGGGATAACCATTATCTAATTTTTTCGTAGGTACTAGCATTTAGTTATTATACTTCTCAAATAATCAGCATACTATCTCCATACGACAGGAATTTGTAATTGTTGGCGAGTGCTTCTTCGTAGGCATTGAGGAGGTTGTCTTTGCCGGCGAAGGCGGCAGCAAGGAGTAGGACTGTTGATTTGGGTGCGTGGAAGTTGGTGAGGAGTACGTCGACGATTTGAAACTCATAGCCAGGATAGATGAAGATGTCTGCTTCTGCTTGGATGGGGATTAGGGTATTTGGGGAGGTTGGGGTGTGATTGATGACAGGGGCGGCGTGTTCGAGCGCACGGGTGACGGTGGTACCGAGTGCGACTACGCGATGATTAGTGGTTAGGGTGTTTAGTAAGGTTTGGGTAGTTTGAGGCGGGATGGTGTAAAACTCCTGATGCATGGTGTGATCTTCTACGTTATTGGTTTTAACCGGCAGGAAGGTGCCGCGGCCAACGTGGAGAGTGAGTTCTTCGATGAGTACGCCGTTGTTTCGTAATGTTTGTTCCAACTCTTTTGTAAAGTTAAGCGATGCAGTAGGGGCTGCGACTGAGCCGGGGTCCTGCGCAAAGACAGTCTGGTATCGTTTTTTATCTTCTGGCGTAGCATCACGTTTGAGATACGGTGGGATGGGCGCTTCGCCATGCTCCTGGGCGATTTCAATGAGGGGTCGGGTGCTTTGGATACGCGCAGTACCATGTGGTGTTATGTCCATGACCGTGAGTGTTTCGTCGTGGCATACAAGGGTGTCGCCGGGGGTAAGTTTGCCGCGGTAGATAACTTCGGTAGGGGTGTTGGGGAGGTTGGGGGAGTTAGGGTGTTTTTCTAGGAGCAGGAGTTCGATCCGGGTGTCGTTTTCTTTCATCGCGTAGAGGCGGGCAGGGATGACCTTGGTGTTGTTTCTTATGATCAGGTCGTCTTTGTCCAGATACTCCGGTAGGTCGGTGTAGCGACGGTGTTCGATATTCCCAGTTGTTTTGTGGAGAACAAGCAACTTGGCATTGCCTCTTACTTCTGGAGGATATTGTGCGATTTTTTCCGGTGGCAGATGGTAGTCAAGTTCTGTGATACGCATGGTCGTATTGTACCGTATAGTGCTATACTGTACGCATATTCAGGGTAGCAGACTTTTCCAAAATTAGCCTCAAAGCGCAAGCGCTTTCTAACCTCTTTTTCGGACCGCCGTTGGTGCTATTGGTCATGATGTTTATCGCCAATACAGCACAGACCATGCTAATGGTGGTGAGCATGTACCTGCTGATATCGTTGGTGATATATGCACCACTGAATGGACTCTTTCCTCGCCTCACGCTCAGAAAAATTGCCCGCGAGATAGAACTGTGGGAGCGTGAAAGAACAGACGACCAGGCACATCAGATTATAGAAGGTTTGCTGGACATTCCGCTCAAACACGCCCTGATCGTTTTTTTCACTTCGTATCCAGGGTTTATCATAGGCCCGTGGTTGGCCTATTCGGGCATAGTACCTGACTGGCAAGGGATCGTACCAGCAGTAGCGATAATAGCCGCGACGATTGGCTTTGCAGTATGTAGCATCCAGGGGTTTTTGGTGTATACCATGTCAGAGGAGCGAGTTCGTCGCACTATAGAGCCGATTGCGGCGCGCCATCCGCATGTAGTTGGTCATTCACTCCAGTATCGGCGCATGTCACTGAGAAGCAAAGTTCTGATTCTGACGTTTTTGGCAGTTATTGCGTCGCAATTTTCATTGGCGTCGTTTGTGATAGCCAAATTTGCCATTGAGATACCTGATCAGTTCATGTCGAGTATTATGTTTTTGGGAGGTAGTATTATCTTGTCAGTTGGCTATGTATTCCTAGCTGTACGCTATTTTGTGAACAATATCGCACGTTCGCTCTCGCGACTTAATCAGTGGAGCGACAATATTATCAATGGCAAACTGGATTCGGAGATTGCGGTTGTGACCAATGACGAGTTGACCGATGTGGTAGGCAATATTCGAGAAATGGTTGAACGCCTCAACACCGAACGCATTCGTGTTGATGATGAACGGGAAAAACTTGCTGTAATTTTGTCAGGTATTGTGGACGGAGTGATTGCAGTTAACCTTGACGGAGAAGTAATCCTGATGAATACTGCCGCCGAACGGATCACCGGCGCGTCAAAAGACGAGAGTATAGGCAAGCCAGTTCATGAAGTCATGGTTGTTTACGAAGACCACAAACAGCTTTTTACCGACTATTATTATCCTATCAGGAGCATTATCACCGCCGATGAACCATCGATGAACTCCTGGCATGCCCTGCAATTAGTGCAACCAAACGGCACCGACCGGTTTGTAAATATTGTGGTTAATCCGATCACATCAATCCTTGGTGAGGGCGGGTGCATCATCATGTTTCACGATGTAACCAAGGAAAAAGAGCTAGAAGAGATGAAGTTGGACTTTGTTTCTATAGCAGCACACGAACTCCGAACTCCACTGACGTCGATCTTGGGATACCTGTCGGTATTTATCGAAGAAAACCAGGGTACTCTTAACGAAGATCAAAACTTGCTCCTTAACAGAGTGCAGCTATCCGCCCGCCAACTCGGCGGGTTAGTCGAGAATTTGCTCAATGTCTCCAAAATCGAGCGCAGCGTATTGACACTTTCCTTACAGGAAACAGACTGGTACTCAATAGTGGAACAAACCGTTTCCGATCTGGGTTTTTCCGCCGAAGAAAAACGAATCACGCTTACATTTGAAGAACCAGATCAGGATATCCCGTCAGTGACGGTTGATATTGTTCGGATCAAAGAGGTACTGTCCAACCTGATCTCTAACGCGATCAACTACACCCCCCCCAAAGGCAAAGTGATGGTATCGGTTGAAGTGACACCAACGGACGTTATCACGCACATCAAAGACACTGGTGTGGGCATCCCGGAAGAAGCTATACCCAGGTTGTTTAGCAAGTTTTATCGTGTTTCCAGTACACCCGAGCAGGAGTCCAAAGGCACCGGTCTTGGCCTGTATATCTCCAAAGCTATTGTAGAGCTTCACCACGGCAATATTTGGGTAGAGTCGCAACTGGATGTTGGCTCTACATTCAGCTTTTCCTTACCTCGTTCATCTGCCGAGTCTTGACAATTTTTGACCGTACGCATATACACGTATATATGCTCATGATCCGAGACTTATCTCCTGTAGAACGTCCCCGAGAAAAACTTCATCGCTATGGTGTGGAAAAACTTACAAACGAAGAACTTTTGGCAATCATCCTCGGATCCGGCCGCAATAAACAAAGTGCTATTGACGTAGCACGTTTGATGCTCAAACAATGTACGTTACAGCAGCTAGCTGATAGTGACGCTCAAACATTACAAAACATTCCAGGTATCGGCATGGCAAAAGCCAGTGCGGTTGTTGCTCTATTTGAGTTGGGCAAGCGTACATATCAAGATAAAAAGACGACATTAGTGATGACACCACAACATGTTGCGCAGTCATTGCATGATATTTGCGCAAGCAAGAAAGAGCACCTGATCGTTTTCTTTCTCAACACTCGCAATCAAATGATCGCCAAAGAAACCGTATCTATTGGTACAGTTGATGCGAGCATTGTCCATCCACGAGAAGTGTTTGAGCCAGCAATCAAACATACGGCCTCCCAAATTTTGATCGCGCATAATCATCCGTCAGGTGATCCAACCCCGTCAGCAGAAGATCACCTAGTAACCAAGAGAATGCTTGAAGCTGGCAAGATTCTGGGTATAGATCTAGTGGATCATGTGATTGTTACTAGAGATTCTTACTACAGTTACAGGGAAAATGGCGTGATTTGAAATATGCCTATAACTGTACCCAAAAAGCCTTGTTGGCGAATGAAGATTGTCTAGTATAATCAAGCTATGGGTGGCGATTCAATGTCTACACCAACACAAGACCGCGCGATTTACTCAGTTATTCTGGGCTTTGTTATCTTGGCTATTATCTTAGGCGGTATTTTTTATCTCATTTCTCAAAATGCTGACGATCAGGATGGTACTACAGTACCTGTTCCTACTGTTACACCAGTAACTACTCCTATAGCAACTCCAACATCTGACCCTTCTGAGATCACCCCAACGCCTGAGGATGGTGAGCGTATAGAGGTAGATGTGGTGGGTGCGGACTTTTCGTTCTCACCAACTCAGATTACTGTGGCTCAAGGAACTACCGTAGTCATCAACTTCACTAATAGTGATGCGGATGGAGAAATGGAACACGATTTTGTGATTGACGAACTTGGTGTCACAACCAGTGTTCTGCTGCCTGGGCAGTCCGAAACAATAGAGTTTGTCGCTGACGAGCCAGGAACCTACACATACTACTGCAGTGTAGGAAACCACCGTGCTATGGGCATGGTTGGCACACTCGTTGTCGAGTAACGCTCGCATGACATACACCCCAACCGCAACAGGTTTTATCATCAGACTTTCCAAAGGAGAAAAAATTATTGAGCAACTGCAGCGCTTTTGTCGTGATAAAGGGATTTTTGGTGCGCATATCAGTGGCATTGGCGGAGCAACGCGCGTCGAGGTTGGCTTTTATGACCTAGACACGCGAGAGTATCACTTTATTGAATATACCCAAACATTAGAAATTACCAGCCTGTCGGGTAATGTGAGCCAGGTAGACGGAGAGCCGTTTTTGCATCTGCATGTGACGCTGTCGGATGAGAATAATGCGGCATTTGGTGGCCATCTCAAAGAAGCGGTAGTCGGCGGCACGTGCGAGATATACCTGGTTGATTATGGTATTCCTGTTGAGCGGACCGTTGATGAAGAAACAGGCCTCAAGTTGCTTTCCTTAGAATAAAGTGAAGAGCCGACGTTTGTCTAGTTCCTTTCTATCTCATACCTGCCATACAATACACATATGATAACTACCGCTCACCAGCCGCTGGCTGATCGCATGCGACCGAGAAGTTTTGAAGAATTTGTTGGGCAAGAGCATATTGTCGGGCCGGGCGCGCTGTTGCGCAAACTTATCGACCAGGATACGGTGCCGTCCATGATTTTTTGGGGTCCGCCTGGTACTGGCAAGACCACCTTGGCTCGTATCATTGCCAACAAGACCAATGCCGAGCTGATTCAACTATCCGCTACTATGCATGGGGTCAAGGAGCTGAGAGAAACATTTGACCGTGCTATCCACAATCGCGACTCTTTGCTTCAGAAGAAAACAATCGTGTTCAT
>CAZQWJ010000021.1:0-2092 GCA_964597265.1 uncultured Candidatus Saccharibacteria bacterium | reverse complement strand
ATGTGATGAGGAAACGATTGAGTTTTTGGCGCAGTTTGCTAACGGCGATGCCAGAGTAGCACTCAATGTGCTGGAAATCGCGGTGCTGTCAAAACAGGACGAATCAACCGAAGAAATAACTATAACCATTGACGATATCAAGGAGGCATTGCAGCAGACCCACCTTTTGTACGACCGATCAGGCGAGGAGCATTACAACACCATAAGCGCGTTTATCAAAAGTATGCGCGCATCCGATCCTGACGCAGCGTTATATTATCTTGCTCGAATGGTGGCAGCAGGGGAGGATCCCTTGTTTATTGCCCGCCGGATGGTAATTTTTGCGTCTGAGGATGTGGGTATGGCGCAGCCGACAGCATTGGTGGTGGCCAATGAGGTGTTTCGAGCGTGCGAGACTATTGGGTATCCGGAATGTCAGATTAACCTTGCACACGGGACAGTGTATCTGGCGACGTGTCCCAAAAGTCGCGCTTCATATAATGCGTACTTTGCGGCTTTGGCTGATGTTAATGAACATGGCAATGTGTCAATACCGCTGCACCTGCGTAATGCGCCTACAAAATTGATGAAAGAACTGGGGTATGGAAAAGGATATGAAAAATATCCCAAAGGTAAGAATCTGCTACCGGATGTATTGAAGGGGAAGAAGTACTATTCTAAGCAGTAGATTGATCTCTCGATAAACTCGAGATGACAACACAAGGATACTGCTGCGTGTGAACCAGTCATCCCGACCGCAGTGGAGGGATCTCATGTGACGAAAACCAGATCTATCGACCCGTCAACGCAGATCTAAAGCATAGCAAAAGCCCGCAGACTAGTTAGACTGCGGGCCTTTTATTCTTTCCAGTCTCTTGTGAAACTGATCGTAGTGGTAATCAGATCATCACTACACGTGAGCGTTTCTCACGCATTTTCCTCCTGTAATGGCAGTAAGATATAACTGTACTTGCCACTACCAGCCAGGAAGATGACCATTGAGTCAGGGTTAAGAACAAATGTGCCCAACTCCTCCTCGCCTTCGCGCAGTTCAAACTCCTGCTCACCTACTTCAACGGAGCTGATCATCTGCCGCATAATTGGAAGATATAGTCCTTCCCCAACCTTATTGCCATCAATCCAAATCTCTACCATTCGACTATTCATATCCTGCATGTCTTTGCTCCTTATTGCCAAACGTTTGCTGTATTATAGCCTGTTTTGGATACACGTGTGTATTGTGAATGTAGCTTTGCTATGTACTCAACTCACTCAGTCGGAGCTGGACCAGGCGGGTGAGGGCGGTGATGAAGATTACGGTTCCAAATAACTCCAGAGATTCTTCGACGATTGAGAGCGCTGAAAACACAGGATTGCTTTGTCCATATTGTTCTGCATACCAACCACCAATCATTTCCACCCCCAACCCGCCACCGACAAATATGATTGCAGCAAGGATCATCAAGATACGGGCGTTTTTTTCCAGTCCCAATATGAATTTGCCAAATACTAACCCTAGCACAATCATAATCGGCACTGCCGCCAGGATCCAGCTAAAATGAAACACCCCGCTTACATCAAGATACGAACGGATGATAGGATCTGATCGTTCGTGCAGTCCGGCGGCTTCATCCATAGAAATGTACAAAAACACCGCAGCCAAGCCGTACCAGTGTTTGCGTTGGTGTGTGCTTAACCACCCAAGCAGCCACAGCAAAAGACTTGATACAAACAGCAGAATCGTTGCATACCAGGTAGGAATATTCAACTCGCGGTTGAGGTCAAAAACCTGCATGAGGTCGTTATCCAATCCAAAATGGAAGCGTCCGATCTGAGACAGAATGCCGAGCAGTATGACAATGCTCGTGCAAATAAACAAAAACCGGAAAACTGTAGCGGGATCAAAGAGATTGAGTAGTCGTGCGTGGTAATCTGTCACATGCATGTATTCTCCCAGTGTAGCATGATTTGGCGTACCATGGCCACCGCTACTCTCAAAATGCTGCCGAGTATGGTAGAAATAGAGTAAGGAGGTGAGAACGATGTTTGATGAAACAACTGATGCTACTACCTACAGCGCAGTATGTGATTTGTGTGAGTATCGGGCAAGCAC
>CAZQWJ010000020.1:0-21512 GCA_964597265.1 uncultured Candidatus Saccharibacteria bacterium | reverse complement strand
TCGAAGGCGGCCCCTTGTCCAGCGAGGGCAACGGAGGTGCGCAATGACCCGAGCAGCAGCTAGTCTTGGAGCTTTTATGCTCTTCGCTCTGCTCGCGTTCGGCGCGGTCATCATCTTGGGCCCGAGGCCCGAGATTACCGTACCTGCGCCGAACTTGGGCAACCCGCATCCGCAGGCCTCAATAGACTGGACACTCCAGTCTATCGGATCGCAGCAGGCGCAGAGTCAGATCGCTATGGCCGTCGCCGCGACTGCCGCAAGTGAGTGGGTGGCAATTGAGGCGTTCAATGGTCCCGCGATCCTAGATCCGGACTTTTGCAAGCTGGTCTCGGCACTGACCGGCCAACCGTGCGGTTGGACCGCCCAGGTCTCCCACAAAGACGGAAAGACCATCGTGGACGTCCAGCTCTGGTCTGGTGAGCATAAACTGGCACATGGCCAGGTCATGCGCATCAGACTGGCAGAGGTGGACGGGGTTCCTTCGTCTTTGGCCAACCAATCTGAAGCCTGGATCGGCCACATCGAGGTTGCCAAGTGGCTCGAAGGCAACGGAATGGGCCGTATCATGTGGCAGGCCACAGATACCGCCGCTCGGTCCGTCATCCAGCAGACGGGCGGATCGAGTCTGCGCGTTCTAAGCGACGCGGCGGGTTGGGGCCCCGCACTTATGCGGAGTGTCCCTCCGCAGAATGTAGTGTTTTCTAATTCACAGGGTGGGGTGTGGGTATACGACATGTCGTACCTTCCCCTGCCCTAGATAGTGCCAGTAGCACGAACCGGTGCGGATCTTCCGCACCGGTTTTTTTTGTGTTTAAATGGTATAGATATGTCATCCACGTTCGTCATCTTTTTTATATCTTTTGTAATTCTATGGATAGGATCGGGCTTGGCTCTGAGTGCAGTCATTAAGATCTCGCGTATCTTTAAGATATCCGGATTTGCTACATCGTTTCTCATTTTGGGTTTTTTTACATCTTTGACAGAGATACTTGTTGGGGTTTCGGCGATTATGGAAAACCAGCCTGAGATATTTGTCGGGAATCTCATTGGGAGCTCAGTAGTAATCTTTCTTTTGATCATCCCGTTACTCGCGGTCCTGGCCAATGGCATCGGACTCAACCATGATTTTTCATACCGCGACCTGGTCGGATCAGTGATTGTCATCGGTATGCCCGCCATCTTGGCGCTCAACAACCACTTCTCTCTGGTGGACGCTATTGTTTGTCTAGTTGTATACGTCAACTTCTTTTATACACAAGGCAAAAAATCAAACACCTTCGTCAAACTCATACATGTGCAGTTTTCTTTACAATCACTTTCTCTTGAGCTATTCAAGATCCTAGCTGGCATGGGTATGTTGTTTTATGCCAGCAATCTGTTGGTTGACCAAACCGTCATCTTGGGTGAGCAGCTGAACACATCAGCGTTTATTATCAGCTTGCTTGTTATTTCTATCGGAACCAATATTCCAGAACTCTCTATCGCCATACGTGCCGTCATGGCAAGAAAAAACGATATCGCACTAGGAAACTACATCGGCTCATCCGCACTCAATACACTTACCATCGGTGTGCTTACATTGGCCAATCAAAACTCTATTGTGCTTGGACAGCAACCGGCTCTGGGTTTTGCTACATTTATTGTAGGATTGGGAATTTTTCTGCATGTTGCCAAGAGCAAACGAGAAGTCTCACGCCTCGAAGGCATGATGCTCATGGCGGTCTACATCCTCTTTATCCTCTTAGAAGCTAATAGGTAGTTGGTGGTAACCTGCCACGCCTGCCTGCGCAGGCAGGTTAGAGCTTGTCACGTAATTCGCCTAAGCGGCGAAAACGTGACACTGTAAAGCTCTAGCTTCGTGCATCGCTATCGCTTGCTGCGTTGGTTCTCCCACGTAGGAACGTAATAAATTACTCTGCAATTTAAACGTCCCACTAATAAAACTAAGATTTTCTGTATTTCAAAGTGGCTGCGCCACGTTTAAAACTTGAAAATCAAGTTTTATTACATGGTGGGCACGGGAGACGTCAGATGCTCTAATGCATCTGACGTGTATAACTCTCAAACATGGTACTCTGTTCGAACTTGTTCGAAAGGCTTCTGTACACAGCCATTCAAACAAGTTTGAACTTGGAACAACACTTGACCGTTATATGCACCATGTACATTCAGTACATGGTGGGCACGGGAGGACTCGAACCTCCGACCTCGAAATTATCAGTTTCGCGCTCTAACCAGCTGAGCTACGCGCCCTCAATGAGACTTAGAAAATGCAAGCCTAAGCGAAGCATTTTCTACCAGTCGAATTAGTCCTCCGAAGCGTTACGCGAAGGAGGACACAACATTACAGTAGTCTTGGCTATGCCAAGAAGGATACCTCGCAAACACTCACGTTTCAAAAACTTGTTTTGAAACAATTGCGAACAACGTTCGCATATCTAAATCCTGCCGTATCTCATGTAAAACATACGGGATACGAAAATGTTCTTGGCTATGCCAAAACAGCCTCAAGAACTGCATTAAATCTTACCTTAGTACAGCACACCAATTCTAACCTTTACAGTCAACAAATTCAAGAGAACATACTAATAATCCCCTACGTTTTAACTAACTTATATGAAATAATTTAACACGTATGCAAAGAAACGTTACAAACGACCCTCACGATGAGGATGTTGAACTTCAGAATCCTCATTGCCCTCAACAACTTTGCCTAATTCAGACAATATTTCCTCACGAGTCATAAACTGTCCAAATTCGCCAGGGATATTTCTTATCCCGTTTTCTATATTGAGAATCTTTGCCTGTTCCAAAACGACAGGATTCCATTCTTGAATTTCTAACGTCCCAACGTACTCTTCTGCTTCTTGACGACCAAACCCACCTTCTTCCATTACCCTGTTTAACGCCTCATCATAAGTAGAACAGACTTTACCCATTATCTGAAACCAACGTTGAACCAGCCCCACAGGCTGATTGATAAGATCACCAAGACCATTTTTGGTTCTTTTTTTAACCTCTCTTATGACGACATAATCGAGTTCGCTCCTTCTTAACATGTTTTAATTATACTTCAAGAAATCATCGCAAAAGGTGATTATTGGGAGTTTGTGACTTAAAATAGACTACTTCTTTATTCCCAACTCCTTTCGTAATTTTCTCAATTCACCTCTCGGAATCGGCACTCTATCTGCTGTTCCTCTAGCAACAATTCTATTATCCTCCTCTGTTACTTCTTGTATCTGCACCCTTACTATAGCAACATTACTGTGATGTCCCCTACCTTGCTTTGGATCAGCATAATGTGCAAACGCATCAAACCCGTCAACATTCAATGCATCTAGTATAAATGTTACTGGCTTTTCTCCATCTCCAGTTTCTTTCTGAGCTCTCCTACCATAAAAATCAACCATGTCTTGTTCGGAAAAATACACACCGGTTCCCCAATAGTTGTGCATACCCGGCACGAGGTCAACTATAGCGCCCACAAACATGTGTCCATTCCAAGCAGAACCATTTGATGTATGGTGTAACGTGACACCTAGTTTTTTACCTGCCTCGGATCGAAAATCTATTAGCCTTTGCAATCGGTCCAGCATCTCTTCCCGTATCAATTCTTTACTGGCCCAAAAATCTTCTCTATTCTCCGGGCCCAAATCTGACAATAATCTTTTTGAGTCTTCGAGATATTGCCCTCTCGCCGTCCTATACTCTGCTAATGAATGTATTTTCTCCATCACCTAATTGTAGCAAACTGAAAACACCATAATACTAATGAGTCACAAAAATCTCTACCACAAAGAAAAAGGGCACGTCTTGTGACGTGCCCTTCGGGAGGATGGCGGGTAGGCTAGATCTATTCATAAATATAGAAGGAAGCCTACCCATGGCCCCGGAAGGGGCAATAGTGGAACCTCCAAACAAAAAACCCTCGGCCGGATACAACATCCGGCCGAGGATAGAACCAGCTAACCAGAAAAAGGCCACCACCACGGGTGCCGGCGCTGCTGTTCCTGAGCAGCCCTTTCTGCCTCCCACTCAGCCCGGCAGGCAGGACAATCACCTGTCAGAAGCACAGTCTCAGCTCCTGACAAGAGCTGTTGCATCCCTTCGCCGGTCTCCATAACCACTGCGGGATGCAAACTCAACACATGCCCACAGGGAGAAAAGTGCACCGGAATGTCCGGCACATCCCTGAGGACAAAAAAGAGCTCCATTTCTTCGGGGGTAATGTCGCCCGGGAGGATCGCTACCCCCGTGCGTTTGACCCCTCTTACCATAACAACCGAACGGAGCAGCGGCCAAGTTGGATCCTGGTCCAGACCCCACTCCCGAAGCCACTCAAGCACATCGTTCATTTCGACCTCCCTGGTCGGTTCCGCGGTGCTTTCGCCACGCGGGCTAAAAATAAACTCAAAAACGAGAAAGATTAACCACCTGTAAATCCACCCCGTTCAACGCACCGATATTACCCTATAGTATAGTATTTGTCAATGAGGATTGTTGATGTATCAAATAAAAAAACCCGCCGAAGCGGGTTTTTTCTTTAGAAACCAAAATAGCAACAGGAACGCGTGCCCACCATAGCTCCAAGAGCGACGGTGGGTATAAAGTGCGAACGTGGAAATTGTCGCTATCCGCGATAGCGGTCGGTTTTCCAGCAAACCGTATAAAGTGCAAATGCAGTTTAGGACATTGTCTAACTTAGTCATTAGCTAATGGCTATTGGCTTAAAGCCAACGACCAAAAGCTAACCGCCAGAATAACCCAGCGCTGCTTCGGAAGTTACTCCTAGAAAGGAGGTGATCCGTCCGCAGATTCCCCTACGGACACCTTGTTACGACTTACCCCTGATCATTGAACCCAGCTTAAACCCACCAAAGTGAGCCTTCGGCTGTTCTCAACTTTCCTGAGCTGACGGGCGGTGTGTACAAGGATCGAGAACGTATTCACCGTGCCGTGGCTGATACACGATTACTAGCGATTCCAACTTCATGTAGTCGAGTTGCAGACTACAATCCGAACTGAGACCATGTTTGGGGATTAGCTCCGCCTCGCGACGTGGCAACCCATTGTCATGGCCATTGTAGCGCGTTTCTCGCCCAGGGCATAAGGGCAACGCTGACTAGACGTCGTCTACGCCTTCCTCCCCGTTACCGGGGCAGTCCTGTATAAGTGATACAACATACAGTATAGGTTGCGCTCGATGTAGGACTGAACCCTACGTCTCACGACTCGAGCTGACGACAGCCGTGCAACACCTGTTCCATCCCCTGCAAGCAGATTCCAACTACTTTCATAGCGGCATTAAGAATGGAATGTCAAACCCTGGTAAGGTTCTTGGCTGATCATCCAATTAAAGAACGCGCTCCACCGCTTGTGCGATCCCCCGTCAATTCCTTTGAGTTTTAACCTTGCGGCCGTACTCCCCAGGCGGCCCGCTTAACGCGTTAGCTTACGAAACCCACTCCGTCAAAGGTAAAATTCTAATATCGAAATCCTAAATGCTAAACCAGCTCCAAGTTTCAAATTTTGAAATTGAAAACTTCTTATTTGTTTAGTATTTCGTACTTAGGATTTAGTATTTTAAATTCCCCCTTAACGGAACAGGTTTCTAGCGAGCATCGTTTACAGCTAGGACTACACGGGTATCTAATCCGTTTTGCTCCCCTAGCCTTCGGAGATGAGCGTCAGAACACACCCAGCAAGCTGCCTTCGCCCTTGGTGTTCCTGTGCATATCAAAGGATTTAACCCCTACTTGCACAGTTCCACTTGCCCCTGTGTGTCTCTAGCACGACCGTATCCCACCCTTTCCCTGGATTGAGTCCAGGTCTTTAAAATGAGACGTGTCGCACCGCCTGCCTACCCCTTTACGCCCAGTAAATCCGGATAACGCTTGCGCCCTACGTATGACCGAGGCTTCTGGCACGTAGTTTGCCGGCGCTTTCTAGTATGGTACCGTCACTTGCTTCTTCCCATACCACAGCGGTTTACACTCTCTCGAGCGTCATTCCCGCACGCGGCGTTGCTGCGTCAGGCTTTCGCCCATTGCGCAAGATTCCTAATTGCTGCCACCCGTAGGTGTATGGCCCGTATCTCAGTGCCATTGTGGGGGATCAACCTCTCAGTTCCCCTACCCGTCGTAGCCTTGGTAAGCTGTTACCTTACCAACAAGCTGATAGGAGGCGGGCTCATCTTCCAGCGCATTGCTGCTTTACTCACGACCAAAGGTCGGAGACTATGCGGTATTAGCCCCGGTTTCCCGGGGTTATTCCCCACTAGAAGGTAAATTCCCACCCATTACTCACCCGTTCGCCACTAAACTTGCTGTTAGCTCTTGGCCATCAGCTATGAGAAGATTTATTTTATCTTTCCAAAGACTAATAGCTAAAAGCTAACAGCTAATTTCGTTCGACTTGCATATCTTAGGCACGCCGCCAGCGTTCATCCTGAGCCAGGATCAGACTCTCAAAAAAAATTGTCCCGCCGTTTCGCGACGGCGGGAAGGTCTTGCCTATTTAAAGACAAAACCGACGTTCCTGTTACTATTTTGATTGCTAAAGTTCAATGAGGTCCTTTTTAGTTGACCGAATTAATCCCGATGAAAGTCGGGGTTCTCCCATTCCTTTACAACCCTCAAAAAGAGGGACGCTCTGTTTGGACAAAAATTTTAATCCAGCGTGATTCCGAATTCTTCGGAAAACTTGAAAAGAAATGCTACAGTAATGTAGCTATGGGTATCCTATCAAAAGAAATACCTGCTGTCAATGCTGATGCCTCGACATGTGGTAGAACTGGCTTCACGTTCTGAGTTCATGTTTCACCTTCTGTTCTAGAGGTTGTAGACGTGATGCAATATCTTCCAATTTCTCAATCAAGTCTACAACACTTGTCCGCTAATTACACCTCCACCCAATACGATATCTTCATCATAAAACACTGCAGACTGGCCGGGTGCGACGGCTCGGAGTTGTTGCTCTAATTGTACGTGAGCACCACCGTCTACGAGCGAAACCGTCGCCGGCACAATCTCCCCAAGATTTCTCACCCGCACCCCTACCCTTGCAGGGAGGCTCCCTTCAAGGGTGGCCTGCGTCAATTGATTGACGTTAAAAGACGACACATACAGATCCTCCTCATCCCCTACAATGAGTTCGTTGCGCGCTACATCCTTGCCAATAACATAGAGTGGTTTATTCAATGTGGTTTCAAATCCCCTCCGCTGGCCGATGGTGTAAAACCACACCCCCCGGTGCGTACCAACTACATCTCCAGACCTGGTAACCACGTTGCCTGGCTGCACATTAATACGTTCTGATAAAAACTCAACCAAATCAACTGGCCCGATAAAACAGATACCCGTACTATCATGTTTGCTTGCTACTACAAGGTTAGCGTGGGTAGCAATCTGTCTTACCAGTTGCTTGGTCAATCCGCCAACAGGAAATATGGTCCGTTCCAAGACCTCAGGATCTACTCGATATAAGAAATATGACTGATCTTTACTCTCATCTACCCCTCGCAGTAAGAGGCTCTTTGATTTTTGATCTTCGATCTTGGATCTTGTCCTAACATAGTGGCCAGTAGCGAAATAATCTGCACCTGTCTCCCCCATTACCTTGTCAAAAAAAAGCCCAAACTTAATCCGCTCATTACACAAAATATCCGGGTTTGGCGTTCTCCCCTCTTGATACTCGGTGAAAAAATCTTCCAACACAAGCTCGCGATACTCTTCGATAAAATCAATAGTCAGAAGCGGTACATCCAGTAACGAGGCGACTTTTATGGCATCTTGCAGATCCTGCTCGGACCGACAGCCCGGGGTGTTGGGGTAGCACTTGAGAAACACCGCATGCAGGGCAAACCCCGCCTGCTTAAGTAGCCATGCGCTTACCGCACTATCCACTCCCCCGCTTAATCCAATCGCAACTTTGCCTCCATCGGGGTATTGCATTTTTAGTTCATCAATTGTCTGTTGAATGGTCGTTTCAATCACCGTATCCATAGGGCAATTATACCGTAGCACTGCCAATACGTGCTATTCAAATGAGCTCAGACCGGTTATGATATACTCTTTCTAATGGCATACAAGATGAAAAATAACGAAGGATTTACCCCCCCCCATTTACAAATATCCCACAGTGAAGAGCAAAATCAACCTTCTAGACACAAACTTGATAGCGAATTTGACTTTCAACCTGTAGAAAAAGCAATTGATGGGAAATTCTATGTACCCCGAGGACCGCGTGCTGGCCTCCTCATGTATGCTCTGTCACTCAATCGCCTGGATTTCATCGCAAGACAACACAAAGAAGACTTCTATCAGGAAGCCGCCATATTTCTTTTAGAAGCCAACGATCTTGACGACCATGAATTTATGAAAGCAGCTGCACGACACTTCTATAAAATGGCAAAAGACTATGGATACAGGAGACCCCAAGGAGCTAGAGCCTACGAAACAAATATTGACCAAACAGACTTGCAATTTCATGGCGATGACAGAGAGGACGTGTTGGAAAGAGCATCGGGGCAACATGCTACCAATAATATAGACACCGCTTATATTGCAAAAGCACATGAGATGGTCGCAGAGGCCCTGTCTCCCGAAGAATTGGAACTCTTGGACGCCTATCTTTGTGGTTATCCGACAGGAGAGATTGCAAATATCTATAAACAAGATGCAGCATCACTCCCTCAACAAATCGAGACAATTATGAAAAAAGTAAGAGTATATTGGGGCGTCGAAACCAACATGCCCCTCCCCGGTGTAGACGCACCCAAACAATCAGACGAAACTCCCCCCGACCAAAACACAAGAAAACACGTGCCTTTACCATACAAAGAAATTAATAACATACCACTTCCACTTTTAATGCAACTACTTGGAGTATCTCGTGCTACAGCACACAGAATACGAAGGCGCAAGTATTTCTCACCCGGATACCATCAAACTACCGAGCAGTAAGCATACTGTACATACGTACATATTGACATATCATCTAGCGTACGCTAGTGTGTATCTATGCAGCAATACACACCAACGTCATTACGCAAAAATATGTATAAAGCAGTTGGTCGGGTTATCAAAACCGGCCAGCCTATTGAAATTGTCGCCAAAGGCAAACGCCTCAAACTCTCACTGGACGAAGATACTAATATCTTCTCCAAGCTTGTTCCTCACAACATCATCGTCGGTGATCCCGAAGAACTCGTTGATCTCCACGTTTCCCAATGGCACGAAGAAAAAAATCTCTCACTTTCTTAGATACGCATGTGGTGGTTTGGCTCTATAGTGGTCTAGAGAATCAATTTTCACAGAAGGCAAAAGACATCATCAATACAAGTACACTCTACGTTTCTCCACTAATCAAGCTCGAACTACAGTATTTGTTTGAGGTTGGCAAAATTACCGCTCACCCCGAACCTATTATCACATCCCTTGCCCAATCTATTGGGTTAAATGTATCCTCGTCTGAGTATGGCAAAATCATTGACGTGGCAGTAACATACGGGTGGACGCGAAACCCGTTTGACCGGCTACTGGTTGCAGATGCCCATATCCACAATGCTTATTTTGTAACCAAAGATCAGACCGTCCGTGAGAATTACCCCTTGGCGGTTTGGTGATATACGTAATAAAAAAACCCGCTATTTCGATGAAACAGCGGGCATAAGGACTAACCGATACCTGCGCACCAGTTAGTCAGGGTGAACTCGAACCAGAGCTCAAACGTAACTCCGGTCCCCTTCAAAAATTCCTCGATAAAACCGCGCATTGTATGCGCGACCTCTTCAATCGCCGCATCGTCGGAGAACTCAGCGTTCTCCTCTTTTCGCGACGTGGTAAACCGAAACACCACCTGAGGGACACCCTCGGGCCGAAAAGGAATATTCGGAAACGACGGTGGTTCCACCGGCGCATCACTCTCGGCCACGCCAAAGCGCGCCAGCACTTCCTGTAGGCCCGTACGAAACGCTTCATACTGGACAAGAAGCATCTCGAAAGTTTCCTGATCCTTGGTCTCAATCTTTGTATACACCACGCACTCCTTTAACAAGAATTTGGTTGTTAACAGTTGCTATTATATGAATCACACAGTACTATGAAAAACAGATGTCCAAAAAAGCAGACAAGCTATTACTTGCGCACTTGACTCCATTTGGCTTTACCCAAGAGGAAGCACTGCTCTTTATCCACTTAATCACCCATGGAGAACAGACTGTACTGGCAGTTAGCCGTGCCTTAGAGAAGCCAAGAACCCGCGTGTATCGTATATTGGACAAATTAGTATCAGAAGGTTTTGTCGTTGAGGTAATCAAAGAACACGGTCGCTCGTTCAAAGCAGCCAATCCTGAACGCTTTGACCAGTACATTTCGGAGAAAAAAGCAGCATTAACCACATTGGAAAATAATGTTAGAGAGGTCAAAGACATGATCTCGTTTCTGGCGAATACCAGCCCGACTGCGTCAAAAATCATCAACTACCGTGGCAAAGATGGCATCGAGCAGATCAATTGGAACTCCACCAAGGCGACCGAAACCTTGCGCATTTTTGAACAGGCACAACAAATGGAGCAATGGATGCCACACAAAAAAGCCGAACGGTTGCGAGAGGAGTTTCATACTAATAGGATCACGGTTCACCAACTGGTAAACGTTACGAAAATACCCGACTACACCAGAATAACCGGCCATGTGCAAGATACTACCTCCCGATACTTGGACCCGGCGATCCTGACCTTACACAACGATATTATCCTGTACGACAATGTGGTTGCCACGTATAGTAAGAATAATGACGAGTTGTTTGGCGTGGAGATTTATGACAATATCGTGGCCACTACCCTAAAACAAATGTTTGACCACTTTTGGCACCTGGCCAAGCCGATGAAAAAGACCAGCCCCTTTGGTGCAGCGGAGGCCATGTAGCTCGCGAGCGACATGGCGGAGGTTACATAACAGCCATACACCCCTTAACTCACTGGTGCATTGACAGGAGTTCGGCGGGGGTTGTGGTAAAGAAGGAGTCCTTGTCCTCCCTGACTCGCACCAAGCGGGGAAAACGCAACGCCAACCCGCTACCAGCCAAACCATCCTCTCCTTTCGCCGCAGTATGAATTGGCGAACGGGTAATTTCATCAGCCGCGACTTCCACTACAACCTGTGGCAGTGTCCACACATCAGGTGCCAGGTTTGGATGTACGTTGTAGTTATTTGGCATAACCTCGGTGGAAACTATATCGAGACGTACTTTCATATCCTTCCACTGTTCGTCTGTGAGACCGGTACCTACCTTTGCAAGTGTCTGAAACATCCCCGATGCTTGGTCATACACGCCTATCAAAAACGCACCAATCCCAAACCTGTTGCGTTGCCCCTGCCCGGCGTAATATCCCAACACTACAGCATCAACCGTGTCGTCAAGCGCCTGATCAGTAGCCCGCTTGTATTTGACCCAATTAAAATTGCGTGCGCCGGCCTGATACACTGCATCAAGTTTTTTGCACATAACTCCCTCCAGGCCTTCGCTTACGTACAAGTCAAATAGAGAACGAAACTCATCTGTGGTACTGACGATCGTATGGCGAATGAGGCTAAGCGAAGGGGTATGAGCAAAAGGTATTTGTTGCAAGCGTTCAAAGCGCTCATGTGCCGGAACAAAGAGCAATGATTCTCCATTAAGATACAGTACATCAAACACAAACGCCCTCAAGGGCATGCTCGTAACCATCTCTTCTACGCCGTGTTTGCGCTTTCTTTTGACCGTTTCCTGAAACGGCAAATACTCATCGGTTGCAGGATTGTAGGCTATGGCTTCAGCATCAAAAATTGCTGAGCCAACAGGCAACGCTTTTACGCTGGCAATAATCTCGGGAAACATGTTAGTGGTTTCGTTAAGGTTACGGGAAAAAATCTTTGCCTCTCGCTGGGCACCGCTCCCCCACACATGTATCTGTGCACGAAAGCCATCCATTTTGGGTTCCACAGCACACATGCCTAACTTCTCAAAAATCTTTTCAGGAGTGGGTAGTCGTTCACTTTGGGCAGGACGGATGGGTATACCCGGAGTAACTGTTATTTGATCTAATCCTTCTAATCCCTGTGCCAAAAACAGTTCGGCGATTTTGCCTATGTCCGGACAAATATTAAAGGCTCGTTCTATAGCAGGGCGCAATGACTTATTTCCTGCCTTTGCCCATGAAAGCGCGTCCATGATGGTTGCCTCTCCAAACCCTGCACGTAGGCGTTCTAGGATGATCCGACACAGGTATTTTGCCTCTTGAGGACCTATTTGCGTGAATAAATCTGCTGAAATTTTTATTTTCATTGCGATAGAGCCATTGCCAGACGTGTTAGCAATCGAACCTAGCATACGATACACATCGACCGCTAATAATGCGCTGCTTGTGCCCTCGATCTTTTCAGCCAGTATTTCAGCTACATCACCTAGATCTCCTGATCCTTTAAACCCTTTTATAACGACAGATTCTTCCACTTGATACGCTAAGGCGAGTGCTTTTATCACTAACTTGTTTGACATGCCAAACTGAGTAGCTTCATACGATGGTCCAAGTGTACCCAATAATAAGTACACAACTGCAGACGCCTCTTCAGGCTGAAGTTCGCCAAACAAATCAGACAGTATAGAAACCATCTCGTTTCCTGATGCAGTCTGTTCTAATTGCTCTAGATATTGGCACAATTGTTGAAATGTCATAGGCTTTAATCTACTAATTCGTAATATGCGGCTTTAGTTTTGCCTTTCTTACAGACCAATTCCTTCTCTATTAGGTCCTTGAGGTCACGTAAAATCGTATCATCAGACACGTCCGGAAGTAAGTCGCGCCAATCCTGGTTGCGCACTTGCTTGTGATCTTCCAAATAATGTAACAGTAGCTCTTGCCGTTCGTTAAGGGCTATCTGGCCTTTTTGTTGACGTATCTTATACTCTTTGCTCATTTCCAAGACTCGACGCTTTACTCTGTCTAATTCCACAGCCAGGCCTTCGGTAAAAAACTCTAGCCACTGCGTCATATCAGCACTAATCCCCTCCATGCTTTGTAACGCAACGTAATAACTTAGTGGATCTTCGTCATAAAATTCATCCAATGAAAAAAACCGCTTGATGTCATAACCGTCCAGATACAGACTTAATGTTGATGCTGCACGCGCAGTGCGTCCATTCGCCTCGATAAAGGGGTGTATCTTGACCAAAATGACATGAAATATTCCACTTTTGAGGACTGGATGTATTTCGTCTGTTTCCTCAGAGTTAAACCAGCTCAAAAAATCCTGCATTAAGCTCTCTATCTGGGCAAAATCAGGCGCCCTGTGGGTAATTTCCTTTGTGTCAGAAGCCTCAATTACTACATTTGCCGTACGATATTTTCCCGCCCACTCGAGCGGCAAAATGTTTTCTACTAATAGGGTATGTATGTCTTTGACGGTTTCTTCAGTAAGACGTCCTTGTCCAGACTTGTGATAGCTTTCGATATAGTCAGTTACCTTTCGGTAGTTTATGACTTCTTGTACTTCCCTCTTTTTGGCAGCTACTGGTTCTCCAGACAGTACCTTTTCTACCTCCTGTAACGATAACATGTTCCCTTCGAGTTTGGTCGAATGATGTATTTGACGCAAGGCTTTCTCCTCTCGAAATTGACGCTCCCAAAAAGGTACCAAAGGTGCATTTTCTATCACCTGTTTGGCTGCCTCTATCTGCGAGATATGCTTCAAAATCGCGTTGGAAATGGAATATTTTGGAGGGACCATCATGGTCATTATAATATATAATCCCTCCATACACCTATCACCTATCAGTCGCAATGCTACTTTTAACAAAGCCCGAGCATTAGCTCACTGCTTGTA
This sequence comes from uncultured Candidatus Saccharibacteria bacterium, assembly GCA_964597265.1. GTDB lineage: Bacteria > Patescibacteriota > 4484-211 > 4484-211 > JAGQKX01 > CAZQWJ01. The sequence goes on along the minus strand of CAZQWJ010000020.1, from coordinate 7,644 downwards.
GTTATTCAGCAGGTACACATTTACTTACAACGGTAGATGATGTGAACGTGTCGAATTAAGTAAGTACGAATAGTGATAGTGTGGCTGAATGTATACAGTTCATGAGTGTGCGGGTCAAACAAGATTGAACGTCTTACGAGACCTACTTACTCCCTTTGGATATAATGGATCAAGCGGACTATTTCTTGGTCCTGATCTTCTGCGTGAAGGCAAATCCGTCCAATGTTTTACCGACCATAAATCGAGTCTCTGCTTCCAAATATGGCAAAAATACAAATATATACAGGTGTATTATCACCAATAACCCCTCAAAATAGATGAAAATCTTTTTCCACAATGGCCAACTTTCAGGAATGGGTGCAGTTATTTTCTGACGAAACCACGCAGCAGGAATGAGTAACAATAATGCTACGGTCAGGATCATACTCGTAATTTGGGGTAATAGGAAGGAGAATGTCGTACTCTGGAAGCCTGGATTAACCAAGATAAGTAATGGAAAACCAAAGGTGATTAACGCAATAATAGTATACCAGATCATGTAACGTTCAAGAAAATGATAAAACCATAATACTTTGGTACCGGTTGAGGCCTTTTTTGATTCAAGCAGGGCTTTCATGGCAGGAGGGATGGTAATAATCCCCCATCCCCAACGCAACAATTGTTTGTACTGTTGAATGTGACTGTCAACAAAATTTTTCCCTTGCACCGCATCAGAGGAGACAGGCGTATAGATCGCAACCCCACTAAATTGCCCATCCCGCCGAGCAAATATCCGCCAAAACAACGGAGTGTCATCAATACTAATGCTCGTATCCCAATAATTGGCATCCACCAGTGTTTCTAATGCCAAAGAAAAACAGGAGAATGTTTCTTTGAAAAACGGCTCCATTGCCCAACCAGATAATGTTGCCAACGTCACTGAATGTGCTTGTATCCTCATAAGGGTAGGTACTTCCCAGATATTATTATCCATCAGATAGACAGCCGGCTGATAAAAGAGATCACGCCTGTTTGGACGTATGACAAATTCGTATGCCAACCGCGCCAAATACTGTTGATGCAGTACAGCGTCCCCATCCATTGTCGTTACAATAAAATCCCGAATATCCAGACCCGCAGCTTGTAAGTCTCTCACTGCGTTCTTCGCACCCCACGTTCTGTTAGAGGCAGCACCTCGCACCTCACCAGGCAACCCGCTTGGGTGTACATACACCCACACATTTTGTAGGTTAGGAAATTCGTCTAAGATTTTTTTGATGGTAGCTCGTACTGACTGATGAAACCGCTCTTCAACCGTGAATGCTAAGTAGATGTTCTCAAGTGGATATGACTGGGTCGCGATAGCACGGATCAAACCAGAGATAACTAGCTCGCTTTCATTCACCAATGGAACAACAATTAAGTGCTTGATATCGTACAGATTGTCTGGTAAGTCCTGCCTATTAGGCACCTCTTCACCATTAAGAGTTGTAAAGCGTTCTTGCCAGTCGATTTTGAGTTCACGCTGATAACGTCGGTATCCAATTATCATTCCCACGAGGTGTAAAAAAGCTCTATACACCCAAAACACCGTCAGGAATGTTATGAAGAATGCTACCGCCAAAGGTAACGGTCGGCCTAACCAAATCGGAGATGTCAGTACCAACCAGGTTAACAAACCCGGCAATGCTTGAAAAAATCGCTCACGAGTAACTGTAGATTTCGATATAGTTGCCATAGATAAGCAGGATTCCTTGGATGAAAGTATACCTCAATATACGCAAAAATGCAGGCATGCCCTCTACGCCATAGCGTATTTGTACTCGGAGTCCAAAACACGCCATTCTGGACTGCGGTAGCTCCAAGACTTCTACTTACGGAAAGATATGTTTGGAAACCGAAAGATATATTAAGAAACTCCTTGCAGCGTGTCATGAACCACCTGTAATAGACTCTCTCGGAACCTCTCTTCACTAAACTTCTGCGTATGCTCGTACAATACATTAGGATCAAACGTAACCTCTTCAAACCGCTGTATTGCGCCTATTAAGCCATCTACGGTGTATTCGTCAAATAGTATACCTGTCACATCATCTTGTATGGTTTCTTGTACACCGCCAGAATTATGCGCTATTACTGGCTTCCCCCAAGCCATGGCCTCTATTGGAATCAAACCAAAATCTTCATCGCGCGGTGTATAAATGACTCCTTTGCACTGTTGGTACAACAAACCCAACTCATCCTCAGAAACAAAACCCAGCAATTCTACAGTGCTACCAGCCAATGCTGCCAAACGATTAAACTCCGAACCCTGCCCCACTACTTTGAGATTGAAACCCAACCGATTACTTGCCTCAATTGCCAGCTCCACATGCTTGTATGGCACCAGTCGTGATACTACCAAAAAGAACCCCTCCCCTACCGAACTATTGTTGCTGTTGCGGGGAATAGTAGCAACCGGAGGATATAGGATAATACTTTCTCGTTGGTAGAATTTTTTGATCCGAGATGCGGTATTTTGCGAATTTGCCAAAAAAACATCTACACGCAAACTCGCAGCATAATCCCAAACTCGGAGATAACTATCTACCAGAGAAAGCCACGGTTTTAGGTACCATCGAGATCGTTTGGTGCTTTCACCTTCATATTTGTAAAGAAATCTAGGTGGTGTGTGGCAGTAACACAGATGAAATTGCCTGCTATTGGTGATGACACCTTTTGCAAAACTCGCCGTAGACGAGATCACAACATCAAACTCGTCTAAATCTAAAGACTCAAAGACTAATGGCAGTGACAACGAGAACACTTTGGAGGAAATCTTTGCTAATGGATGGTTGGCTAACGGACTGGGAACAACCCTATCATGGGGAAACTCAGCCGGGAGTTTGGTGGGATCATAAAACGTCGTAAAAATAGGTGCATCAGGAAACACTTTGTGCATGCTCCACAGCACTCGCTCCGCGCCTCCATATGTATTGAGAAAATCATGTACCAAGGCTACTTTCATATTTTAGTGAGGTCCTGCCAATTAGGACCGGTTTTGGCATCCACCACTACAGGGACGCTTAGGGCTACAACTCCCTCCATGATGCTTTTAACCTGAGCGGCTACTTCTTCTAACAAGACAGGCGGTACTTCCAAAATTACCTCATCATGAATTTGTAACACCATGTGAACATCCTGATACGCACTCTGGCGCAAAAACGAATCTATCTCGACCATGGCTTTTTTGATAATGTCGGCTTGAGTCCCTTGGTTGGGATAATTACATGCCATACGCTCTCCTGCTGATATTAACCGCTTATTTCCCGCAGCTAGTTCTGGTACTGCTATACGCCGACCCCAATAGGTTTCGACATACCCATCACGTTTTGCCTGCTGAACGATTTGTTCTTTCCACTCCTTAATTTTGGGATACACTGTATAAAAATCGTTGATATATTTGTCGGCATTACGGTACTCAATCTGCAGGCTCTCGGAAAGTGCATGTGGTCCCATGCCATACAACACAGCAAAATTCACTGTTTTGGCTATCTGCCGCTGTTGCGTGGTTACCTCATCGATGAAACAATCAAACAATCGAGCCGCAGTTGCAGCGTGAATATCCTGCCCAGATTTGAACGAATTGATAAGCTGTTCTTCCCCCGACAGATGTGCCAGAATGCGAAGCTCGATTTGAGAGTAATCAAACACCCCCAATACCTTTCCCTCTTGAGCTACAAACGCCCGGCGGATTTCCGAACCCTCATCACGTGGGATGTTTTGGAGGTTAGGTTGTTCACTACTCAACCTAGCAGTAACAACTTTCAACTGATTGAATTGTGTGCTAATTCGTTTTTGACCTTCACTAAGGGCTAGTAATCTAGAGGTGTAGGTTGATGCGAGTTTAGTGAGTGTGCGATAGTTCAATATCTTGGCTATTGCTGGATGTGCCGCCTGCAATTGCACCAGCACTTGTTCATTGGTGCTACGCTGGGTTTTGGTCTTTTTGATAACAGGCAAACCTAACTCATCAAATAGCACATACGCCAACTGTTTGGGCGAATTGAGATTTAGTTTGTGACCGATATCGTCATAGATCTCCTGCTCTACAGCTGCAATCTGCTCCTGCAAACGCTCGTGTGATTTGAGTAATTGTGTCCTGTCCACTTTGACCCCATACCGTTCCATCTGGTACAAGACCGATACTAACGGCATTTCTATATCATAAAAAATGGCCGCCAGCTGCTCGTCCTTAGCAAGGTCATCCATCAACTTTTGATACAACGCAGGAATCTGTTGCACCAAGACTTCTCCATCCATAGCATCCACCACTCCCCCCGAACCACTCTTAAACACCAATTCCGGCAAATCTTTGACCCCTCTACCATAGGACACAATGGTGTCCGCCAGCATCAAATCAAAATACGGATCGGGCTGTATGCCGTACGCTGCCAACTGGTGCATCGTTGATTTCAGATCAAATCCGATGATGTGTTTGGTATGCCAATCTTGTACGGTGGTGAGCTCTTCTAACGAGCCGATGTAAAGCGTTGTACCGGTATGAATATATGCTTGTTGGCCGGTAATATACAAAAATAACTCCGATTTTGACGAAATATCAGAGAGTGAGGCCGCACGATTTTCTTCTTGAATCACAACAACAGAGGCCTGTGTCTGAACATGCTCCGGTTGAGTAGCGGGCGCGGCAGAGTGGGTGCCAAAAATACGCTCTACATCCTGCACGAGGCTGCGGAACCCAAACTCACGTAACAGCTGAGACAGTGACTCAGTATCTGCATACACCGCGCGGCACTGGCTTAGATCAAAACTCAGTGGCACATCCCTCTTGATGGTTGCCAGTTCTCTACTTAGCAGTGCCTGCTCTTGTTGATGCTCAAGCAATTCCCTTGGCTTACCCTTTATCTCCGTGATGTGCTCATATACGCCTTCGATGGTTTGATATTCTTGCAACAGTTTGGTTGCGGTCTTGATGCCAATGCCTTTGACTCCTGGAATATTGTCGGAGCTATCCCCCATGAGGCCTTTGAGTTCAGTGATCTGAGATGGAGCCAAACCAAATCGGGCAAAAACCTGCTCCGGTGTATACAGTACGAGATCAGTAATACCTTTTTGCGCCACTAATGTGGCGACTCGCTCATTTACTAGCTGTAATAAATCCAAATCAGAAGACAGGATCCGCACTTGCCACGAAGGTTCGTTTTGTTTTATCTCACAGGCAATGGTCCCGATAACATCATCCGCTTCATACCCCTCGACAGAGAACTGCTGTATCCCAAACGCACGTGCCACGTCCTGTGCCAGCGGTAGTTGGAGGCGAAAACTGTCTTCGGTAGCTGCACGATGCTGTTTGTAATCAGCAAACATCTGGTGCCGGAACGTAGCCACGGGGGTATCCCACGCGAGAACCGCGCAATCAACAGAATTTCTTTCTAATACCCTCAGCAGCATTTTGGTAAAGCCATAGACTGCACCAACAGGTTTGCCATCGGGTGAGGTAAGTTCTGGCAAGGCATGGTACGCACGATGCAACAGCGAATGCCCGTCAATTAAGAGTAGCGTCTTGTCCATGAGGATTATGTAACAATTGTTCAAATTCGTCTGCTTCAATGGTTTCGCGCTCCATTAATTCTTTGGCGATTCGCTCTACCTCTTCCCGATTGCCCTCTAGGATCTGTTTGGCACGTTCGTATTGTGTGTTAATAATGTGATTAACTGCCTCGTCAATACGAGTGAGTAACTGCTCTGAGTATTGAATTGGCTTTTCGTACGACCATGCAGTGTATGTTTCGCGCTCAATAGTAGGAAAAGCGCGAGGTCCCAAACCTGACATACCATATTGATTGACCATATCCCGTGCCAACTGCGTTGCACGCTCTATATCGTTTGAGGCTCCAACGGTTAGCTCGTTAAAAAAGATCTCCTCAGCCGCACGCCCTCCCATAAGCGAACAAATAGACTCGAGCAAGCGCGCTTCTGTCTGATTGTATCGGTCTTCTTTTGGCGGAATCATGGTAAAACCCAATGCCGCACCGCGTGCCACAATACTCACCCGATGCACAGGATCCATGTGTGGCAGATGCCGAGCGACAATTGCATGACCCGCCTCATGATACGCGGTCATTTTTTTGTCTTCTTCGGTTTGCATACGGCGACGAGTAGGTCCCATTTTGACCTTGGTAGCAGCCTCTTCCATATCTTTTCTTGTTATCTCCTGGCGATCATCTCGTGCTGCCAAAATCGCCGCCTCATTAAGCATATTTTCTAAATCAGCTCCTGAAAACCCAACCGTGCGCCTAGCCAATTGGTCCAATGATACCTCTGGTGACACTGGCTTGCCTTTCATGTGAATAGCCAGTACTTCTTTTCTTCCTTCGATGTCGGGCAACTCCAACACAACTCGCCGGTCAAAACGCCCTGGACGCGTCAACGCAGGATCCAAAAGATCCGGTCGGTTGGTCGCCGCCAAGATAATCACGCTTGTGTTAGGCGTAAACCCATCCATTTCAACCAAAATCTGGTTTAAAGTCTGCTCTTGTTCGCCATGGCTCGAACTGGCGCCAGCGCCGCGATGGCGACCAATGCTTTCTATCTCATCTATGAAGATGATGGCAGGCGCTGAGTCTTTGGCGGTTTCAAACAAATCGCGCACTCGACTTGCCCCTACACCTACAAACATCTCCATAAATTCAGAACCAGCAATACTATAAAACGGCACACTTGCCTCCCCTGCTACCGCCCGAGCTAATAATGTCTTACCTACGCCTGCGGGCCCGACAAGTAGCACTCCGCGAGGGATCCGCGCACCAAGCTTAAGATATTTTTGAGGATTTTTGAGAAAATCAACGACCTCAGTCAACTCTTGTTTTGCCTCATCAACGCCTGCAACGTCTTTGAATGTCACTTGTGGTACGTCTTTGCGAAATAGTTTTGCGGTTGATTTGCCAAACCCGAATATAGAGCCACTGGAACGCTGTGCCTGGCGCAAAAACATCAGAAAGAACGCCGCGATCAGTACAATGGGTAAAATATTGACAATAACCCCGAGCCACACGCCATAGGGAGCTGGATCTTCTACCGTAATGGTGACGACCTCTTCCACATCATCAACACCCGCCTGGTACAACAACTCTACCAACGACGCCTGCCCCTCTTTTCGAGAGACTGCCTCATTGCCGTTTTGGTATGTGATACGCAGCTGCTCGCCATTGATGACTATTTCTTGTACATCCTCGGCCTTGATATCCTGTATGAGTTGGGAAAATGTAACCTCCTCAGGCTGACTGTCCGGCATAAAGAATAGAAACGCCACTGCCCCGACAAGCAATGCTAGGCCAAAATAGTACACTAAGGACCGCCCCAGTGATCCCCAGGGTTTTTGTGGAGTGCGTGGTAACGGAAGTTTATTTTTGTTATCAGCGCCATTTGGCATAGGTGTATTGTATTATAAATGGCTCAAAATCGGCAGCGCAGTTTTGCCAAACCTAACTCACGATATTGGTAAGATACTACGATACGTTATGGCTCAGCTTGATTCTTTTTTTGCTTTCTGTTATAAGTAAAAAGCACACTCGTACTTGCAACATGGCGGGGAAGTGTAGTGGTCTGCATACGAGGCTCATAATCTCGTGGATGTGAGGTTCGATTCCTTGCCCCCGCCACCAC
>CAZQWJ010000019.1:0-21700 GCA_964597265.1 uncultured Candidatus Saccharibacteria bacterium | reverse complement strand
ACTTCGGCGCAGAAATCAGAAGCTAGACTCCCGGAGTCAGACCTTGCTACAACAGGCTGTTTGCCCCCTCCAAATCACTATTGTCTTATAACATCACACAGTTCCCGACTCCCGGAGTCGGAGGTTGCTGTAGCAGTTTATTTGACGCGTCCGAAACACAAATATCCCATAACAATCCTGCACCCTTAATTAGATTTTTCACACTGTACATGAGATACTACGCATAGAAATAGGTGCGTGCAAGAATGAGGTGGACTCGTTATGGCAGCACGCAAAACACCACTCATCCCTGGAGAGTTCTATCATGTTTTTACTAGAGGGAATAACAAAAATCATATCTTCTTTGCACCAAGAGACTACGATCGCCTCATCCAAAAAATAGGGGAGTACCACGTAGAGTATCCTATCCGCATTTTCGCCTACTGTCTGATGCCAAACCACCTGCACTTTTTGGTACAACAAACAGAACATTGTTTGTTAAGTGATTTCTTTGGCACATTGCTCAACAGCCACGCCAGGTATATCAACCTCAAATATGATAACGTCGGGCATGTTTTTCAGGGAAGGTTCAAAGCAAATTTTGTCGAGAACGAGGCATCCTTCATGCAGGTTTCACGCTATATTCATCTTAACCCACTATCCAAAGATATATTGCAGAACGGATTTATTAAAAGAGGTGCCACTGAAAGGTATTTTCACCACAGATTCAAACAACATATTCTCAACTACCCATGGAGCAGTTATCGATATTATCATTATCCTGCGGTACAGAAGGCTAATTTCCTTGATACAACATTACTATTTTCTATAAGTGGCGGATACAAGCAATATAAGCAATTTGTTGAAGCAAATATAAGACTATCGGATATTATTGATTTGGAGGCCCTAAATAGCCCGTCATGACAAGGCCCGACTCCGGGAGTCGGACTCTTAGTCATCCGGGAGGAGGGTGGTGGAGTCGCCGGGACGTATTCGTTGCGCAATCTCCTGAGCACGTTGTCGCTCCATGGCATCCAATTGTGCAACGGGGGTATGTATCGATCCAAGAGAACCAGGTAGTGGCTTGAACGGCGATGAAACGATAATTTGAGAGGTGTTAGCAGGACCTCCTTCGTCATCAAATTCTCGATAAAACGAAAACTGTAATATCCTAAAAACAGGAGCCGCATTACTCAAGTTATCGAAGAAACCAACTGTTTCTGCATACCCACCCACAATGCTGGCTGATAGCACCACCACCCCAGTATCATCAACATCACCAAACACGTACACCGGGTCAATAACCTCAACTCCGGACATGCTTCCAAGTTCTTCAAGAAACGCCAAAAGATATACTGGCTGAGAACTTTCAGGTACTGCAGTTCTTAGATCATCCACCAGCATATCAATCTCCGCGCCCGATGTCCCAAGCAACACGTCACGTTTGGGCACCAACGTGTCCGCAATCCGCTGTTCTTCCTGTTCGATTGACCGGTTAATTGCAAGATAGCGCTGTAGTTCGGGAATAGTCCATAAGATACTAACCACAACAACTACCAAGACCACAACTAACCCTGTTATATATCCAGAAAAGTTTTTGGCTGTCTTCATATGATGCTATTCCTCGGGTACCTCTGCTACTTCTGGCGCTTCTTCCTCCGGTAGCAGGAGCCGTATATTTACTTCATACTGGCGAGACACACCGGAGTATTCGATATCTGTCACTTCAAAGTTTCGCATGGCTTCTACCTCATTGAATTGACCTAAGAACTCTACAACACTTGTCTCAGACGGCGCGTCAAAATACGCGACTAATGTTTGATTATCCTGGTATTCGATGCTGACCAGCTGAATCACAGGATTTGTAGTTAATTGGCGCACCACGTCATCAATAGGCACTTGATCTCCCACAAAGGTCTGATACGTTTCGAGTTTTTCACGAAAAACCACTAATTTCGACTCGATCGGTTGCAGGTTGTTAATTTCTTGTTCTAAGGCCATAGATCGTGCCTGCACATCCTCCAATGCTCCAGCAGCGCGGATGGAGAAAAACAGCACTGTCAAGTTGACCAACGCAAAAATAATTAACCCTATTAAGATAATTGCTGTTCCTTGGTACAACGTAGCAAATTTTTTCTGAGTATCTAGGATTGGATCTGGAAGGAGGTTGATTAACTTAGGCATAGCAACGCTATTAGCAGTATGAAATACCGAAGGGAACGTGTCAAGAGAGAGTAGGGGGGGTCCAGTCCTGATTCAATCTGGATCCCAGCTTTCGCTGGGATGACGATGCGTCGCACAGGTTTTGTCATCCCAAATTTAATTTGGGATCCAGGCAGTACAGGTGTACGGGTCTTGGTTCTCTCTGGATCCTGAATCAAGCCTGCCCTGTACTTGATACAGGGTTCAGGATGACAAGCCCTCAGCTTTATTGCAGTTTGCAGGGTGATGATGCGTCGCACAGGTTGCGTCATCCCAGACTTGATCTGGGATCCAGCTAGTACAGAGGTATGGGTCTTGATACTTTCTGGATCCCTGCTTTCCTGCCTGCGCAGACAGGCGCAGGGATGACAAGCCCTCAGGTTTATCGCAATTTGCAGGGTGATGATACTTGATATTCTCCAAATGAGGGAGTCAGGGTCAACGCACTTCAATCCAATCAAGGAGTGCCTCTCCGATCAAATTCACAAAGTCTACCAGATATTTGGGATCATACTCAAACGTCAGCGGCGGATTAGTTCCACTTACCGCGACCTGCCGCGTAAACTCATATCCATCCCCAGCTACAAACGATCCCTTCAACTGAATCGGCCCTACGGAAGGGGTTGGAGTTGGAGTTGGCAAAGGTGAAATGTTTACTGTCATGGAGACCGGCCCACAACTTCCCGGCCTTCCGTTATTCGATACAGTTGCCGATGCTGTCAACGATCCACTCCCCACCCCTTGTGGTGTACATGTCGTTTGATATGGTAGGCTTGAATCTGTTAACGGAGTACAGGAGAATGCATTGCTTGGGTCATTTTCAGAAAACGTTACCGTTACTGCAGTCGCCGATGTAATAGGTGTTTTATTTACTGTCGCGGTAACCGTTTCAGCTGGATAACCTACCTGTGACGTCCATGGCGAAGACGGTAATGAAATAGTACACGTCGGGTTCACATTAACTGTTACCTGGCTGGAGGCGCAAGTAGCTGTCTGGGTGCCGATCCTCACATCCGCATAGGCTCGTACCGTTGTCACTCCAACCGTTGTAGTACTTGCCGTACATACCGTATTTCTATTTACATTCAGTCCAGGACTCGATACCTGCGTAGGCGAGCAGGGTAATAACGATGTATTCGCTGATACGAATCTAATTCTGTCAATTATCACCCCTGCGGGACCCGCTGTGGTTACCCTCCCTGTCAATGTTGTATTTCCTCCTGCATTTACATTCACAGGACCATTCGGAGTCAATGTCACGCTACACGTTGGCGCTGGTGGTGGAGGGGGGGTAGGAGTGGAAGTTGGCACACATGTATATGACTGGTGCCCTCCGACACCCTGGTTGGATCCATACTCTCGTCGACAGGCAGCCATATCACCAAACCCTCGCGCTTGAACAGAAAAACCATAGTATGTACCTGGCACAAACGGTTTTGGCGAGGAAGCATTATGAACATAACTACAGATGTTTGTACTAAGATTACAATACGAAGAAGCTGCTAAGCCAAGCCACATATCTCCAGGACTTCCACCAGTTGCTATCGGCTGAGGATTCCAAACGTTAGGTTGCTCATCATAGTCTATACGTAAAATGTAACTTTGAGCATTGGCAACATGCTGCCATGTATAGGTCGTACTGGCACCAGCGTTACATGCAACTGCTAAGTTCTGCGGTGGGTTCGAACGAAAGTTGAAATTTGGCCAATTTTGACCTGCAATAACGCTAAATAGACAGTTATCGTGAGGAGGAGCACAACCAGAACCATTACCCCCCACCTGTTGGAAGAGCGGATCATGACTATTTCCAGAAGCTCTAGAACGAACAGCGTAGTGCTGCGCAGTACCACTCAATCCAAAATTGCTGATCGTAAAGTTACCTGAAGCATTTGTCACACTTTGGCCTCTAACACTACCTGTGCTATCTATAGTAAATACTCGTATATCCTGAAGGTTAGCTGTGAGATAACTACCACCTGCGTTACACGACACATTTCCACTAACCGTGGCTGTGCTAGGGGAGGCACATGTTCCTATATCTATAGTATGTTGATTCCTAGGAGTGCCAGAAGGGTCAATGTAGGGACACGTCGGATCTGGTTCACTGCATCGATACCCACCTCCATCAGGCACACACGGCCCAGTACAGTCACAACCACTACAAGCTGAGTTGTTGGACGTACAAAAACGTGTGCCGTCATTGGCAACACAACCCTTTCGAGTTGTTCCTTCACACCACTCAGCACCGACTGTCCTACCTCCACAGCTATCACATGCATAAGCCGATTCAGCAGCAATAAACAAAAACGCAGCTGCTATACCAAAGATAATTATAAAAATATATATCCGCATTTTCGACATAGACTAAAAAATCAATTCGTCAACTCGTCAACATTTTTCTTTATCATTCAGTCGTTTCTAAAAAAATCCTATATTCCTGTCCTTGCAAATCCATGACAAAGTAAACACCTGCTCCATCAGGAGCAACACTGTATAAAAACGGCGGGGATGCCAAAAATTGCTTTACGGGATAATCGTACTCCATGACACTGTAGGTCCCTTCTTCTGTGATATAGTGCATCGTGGTGGTAGTTGGGACCGGACCAATAAGTGACCGACTGCCGTCAGCCAACGTAATCCAGAAACTAATCTGCTCTTGATTTTCTTCCGTAAACTCTATATCAGTTACAATTGAGTAATCCTCAGATAAGTACTCATCTATGGCTGCCGGTTCAAACTCCGTAGGAAACGGTACATCGGTTGGCCATGCATCGGGGACAGATGGGGTAGGGGAGGGCGGCTCTTGTGTCTTGGTGTTCTGTTGAATAACAATAGCTGCAACGCCAACTATACCCACCATAACCAATACACCGACTATTCTTACTAACGTGGAGCGCTTTGGGGATAATGGTTGTTGGTTTGTTGGTTTGTCTTCTTGCATAATATAGTGCGCAGTTTAGGGATTGCTGCTAACCTTTATCTTGCCGTTAGCAATGACAGCTGCTTCAAAGGTATATACCGAGCTACGGATCTCGACAGCGCCGCTTACAATAAACATAACATTCTTTCCGACAAAGTTGTAGGGGGGAGTATTGGCATCCACAATAAGATCAATCGGACTGCCAGTACCTTCGCCACCGACAAACACCACAACCGCATTGGAACCAAACAAATTCCATGCGTTTTCGTCCAGCACTATCTCATTTCCCGATGTAGGGCTCACCCGTACTATCCCGCCGCTACTTAACGTCCCCGAGACACTCGCAAACGTAGCACCTGCGGCATTGACGTCGCTTTGCACACGACTCCACAGACTGTTGTAGCTATACCTGCTGATATCAATACCGCCACTATAATTGGGTGCTCGCCAACGCCTATTTGAAACTGCATGTGTGAGCGCAGCAGGAAAATTGATGGTGCCTTGCGTTGAGATGACACAACCGACTAATCCTTTGCAGAAATATTGTCCTGAAGGGATCGTCATCGAGAAATCGTTGGTGCCACTATAATTCGAGTGCACTTGTCCAGCGATTACTTCAAACCAACGAATACCTGGTGTCGTTGAGGCTGTTATGACTCTATTTGAAGAAGCGTTAAACAGAGCGAAATCAAAAACCACTGGTAACGTGGTATGGGTGCGACGCGCCTGGACAGTCCGCTCTGCCTCTCCAGCCTGTCCAGTTGACGTAATAGATACTATTTGGCGAGGGAGCGTTCCAGTGGCAGGGCTTATAGCAAGTGAGGTGTTACCATACATAGCCCTGATACGCACCATGATAGGAATGTCGGTACTACTTGGTCTAAGACTACCAATATTAAAAGTAGTAGCACATTTAGCACCACTATCTATTGTTGGTGAAACTTGGGGGAAAGTATTACCAACAATAGGGCCACATCTCCATGCCAGCCGATTCACGCTGTAACTGCCTGAAGTAGTTTTATACACTAAAGTCAATACAAGCGCTCTCTGTCGGTCCCATGTTACCTGAAGTTGGCCATCAAATGCACTGGTGGGGTTGTGTATATCTTCCACTAAATGTACACTGACACTTGTATCTCTGGCCAATTCACTTAGGGTTAGCGAGTTTTCGGGAGATACATCAATCTCTTTGACATTACTCGTACCAAAATCAAGTCCGCAAGTAGTACAACTACCAGGAACAGGAGTTCCATCTTTTATCTCAAACAGTTTCTCCTCAATACCTGCCTCCGCAGCCGAGAATGCACGATCCGCCTCGGTGGTGGTTTCTACTCGCCTGATATCTACGGTGGTTCTACGGGTGGCGGCTATCGCGACCGTCAATGCCACAAGAGAAACCAAAATAGTGAACAAAAGGATCTGACCATTCTGATTGGCTGTTACTGATAATAAACGTCTGTAACGCGATCTTATTTTAGTAAATATAGTATTTGTATTGTTATCGTACATATTGTCGTGTACTTATTACCGACTGCATTGGTAACGCAATTTCATACGTATTGCGTGTTGTCGATTGGACTCCCTGCCTGAGCGTAAATCTAACCGTAATCGTCTGCGTATTGGTGGCAGGATTATCTGCTACTGAGAAAGTAACCTGCTCTACACTCACACCGCCTCTCGTGTCAGTCGAATTGAGCACTCCTCCTCCGACCAAACCACCAGGGCTTGTACATGTAGCACTGGGTGATAATGATAATTCAAACCGACCGTTTGCGCTCGAAGTCTGAGCAGTCGCGACATACCGTATGTTGCGACAGCCACCATTCTGTTGGTACTCCAAGCTATCAGCATCCAGTACCAACCTTAGCTCTCGACCGGAAGCAAATACTTGAGCACTAACACTCGCACGCGCTGATCGCTCTATCTGCTTCATGATGCGTTCACCATCTTCCTGCAGCTGGTTAAGAATTTGACTCGCAACATAGCTGCGATATGCTGACAGATAGGTGGTAATCGTCACCCCAGTAATGATCCCCAGGATAGCAATCGTTATCAAAATTTCAATGAGCGTATATCCATTATTCTCATTTGAGATCATATTCTCTTTATTACACACAAATCTCATCACTTTGACAAGTACCGAACCCAAACCTTATTGCCAATTTGTCAGATACGTTACCAAACTCACCGAGCGATATTCTGACTTCTCGGGAAAATACGTGGTAACGGTTACCTGTTTTTTTTCAGTGTCGCCGACTATGTGGATTACACGATAAAATCTGGGATCAGCAGCAAGTCGATAATTTGGATTATTGGCTGCAGGAGGAGATGTTCCAACTAGCGTTAATGGGGGAGTATCTGTAGGAACAAGTTTGTAGTACCCATTACCAAAATTAAAGAAGGTGTGCGGCTGAGCATCCCTAAAAGCCCGGATTTGCTCCACTGCTTCTTGTGTATAGGAAAGCGCGCGTGTTCTGTCCTGATTGGAGAATGCATTCACCAACGTTCCGCTTCCCATAGCGATAACTACTCCACCTACCATGACTAACAATACCATAGACAATAAAATTTCTATAAGAGAAAAACCACGTTGATCATGAACAGGTTGCAGAGGCATTACATTCATACTGATTTAACTATACAATACCATAGTACTACATTTGAAGAAACATATTTCCATTAGGTTGAATCATGATATCAATTGTTTCGCCAAGTTGGCTATGACTCAACCTAATCCGAATATCAAAATTAATTAAGGACGTCCCATCAGCTTGGTATAATCGCCCCGTAGGTAACGCGAATGTGAATGTATTTATAGCTCCGATAGGAACAACTCTTTCCCAGGCAACCGTAACAAAAGGATGGTCTACGGTCAGATCTTTGGTGAGAATAGTGCGAGAAGCTGCACAGGCGGTTGGGCTTATGCGGGAGATGGCATACCCAGTAGCGGTACCTGCTACACGAACATGTGTTATGGGTCCTCCGCAAGGATCATCTTGGATAGCATTAAATGCCAAGCTTCGTGCTGTCTTCATATCGCTCAAGACTTCATCCGCCAAACTGCGAAACTCCTGCCGAATATTGAGATTATTCAGCACACGAATTGTGATGCCAGTAGCGACAGACAATATGATAACAGCCAGCAGGAGTTCGATAAGACTAAATCCACGCGAGTTGAGGCGATGCATCTTAACTAAAAGACTAACACAAAAATAAAAAAACCTACAAGGGGAAATGTCGTTGTCATGATCTGAATGTCATGCCAGGCTTGATACACACTGGATCTTGAATCAAGCCTGCCCTGTACTTGATACAGGGTTCAGGATGACAAGCCCTGCCGGGGCGACGAAATACATCCACGCTTTGTCATCCCAGGCTTGACCTGGGATCCAGTCCTGATTCTCCCTGGATCCCTGCGTACGCTGGGACGACAAACCCTCAGCTTCATCACAGGCCGTAGGGATGGCAACCTACCTCACCCTCCGATCTTCGACAGTGGTACGTCTGCAATTGCCACCCAAGGTGCATGAGTTACCTCATCTGATGCCCATAAAACCGTAGGCACCTGATTGTTGCCAACCCCTATGATGTTTGTGATCATGCGCTGCAGATTATCCTGCAGTCGAAGAGTATTGGGTACAATCGGTTCCGCTCGTTTGCCATCTTTAATAACAAAATTATCTGCAATCGCCGTACCTGAAATAATCCCTGACGCATACCCGCCAACCGGATACGTGTACCACAACCTGCCAATGTAGATCCCGTCTTTGACCTGCACCAGAAGCTCCTCAGGCGGTAGCGGAGTAGGAGAGTCTATGACCAAATTGGTCGCGTGCGTACCAACACCAGCACCTGCCACCCGTCCACCACCAAATCCAAAACGAAACCCGTTGCGAGGCTCTATGTTTGACCGTTGCTGGTCGGGATGGGTGTGCAAAAACTTGCTGGTGGTGCGGTAATCGGAGAGGAGGTTTTTGAGCACACCTGACTCTATAAGCGGCACGCGTGCCGTTGGGACGCCTTCGCACGTTACCCGTTTGGTACCTGCCGCACGATCCATGGTTGCATCGTCATAGATCGAGAGTAGGGGAGTGGCGACCTTTTTTTCAAAAGCATCTGCGAATAACGACACGCCAAAATCAACCATCCCCAATGTCAAATGCGGGAGCAATAAGCTGCCGAACAACTCAGCCACTGCCTGCGGACCAAAAATCACCGAATACGTACCACTCTCAACCGTTACCCCGTTCAGATTAGCAATTGCAGCCTGAGCAACATCGCGACCAAGCTGCTTGGGCGACAAATCATTCAAAAAAGTATGTGCCGACCACGCTGAACCTTTGGCATTGCCCGACTCAATCATGCCGGTCAAAAACGACAGCACAATCGTTGACACATCGCTTGCCTCAACACCGTTGGTAGATGCGACTGCCATCATCTCGCTGATGACAAAATGATCTCCGTTGAGGATAAATGCAACGTCCTCAGGTGAACTGTTTGCTTCTTTGGCGTATGCCGAAATTACTTCAACCGCGCCGTCGATGGTTTGCCAGACGTGTTCTGCCAAAAGCTGCGACTCGTCCGCGACCGACATATCGGTGATCTGGATGTCGTGATACTCCTGTGGTACGTGATGGGTGTGGTCGGTGATTGCGTCTTTTTTATAAAAGCCAAAGAACTCTGGGTCTGGCACAGCATCACGTTTGGCTTTTGCCAGTGCTCGCTCTACTGCATCAAGGCTCAGGTCGTTTGGTTCGTGGCCGGCGCCGACGAGTTTTTGGCCATCTTTTTCAAACCAGATCTCTACGCTAATCCCCAGATCCTCATCGGATTTTGGTTCTTCCAAACCATTGCAAGGGATGTGTGATGTATACACCATACGTCCCACGGTCCGCCGGTTGGCTGAGGCGTATACCTCTGCTTCTATTAGGCCTGGCTCGGTACCCACCCGCGCCAAGCCTTGTTGTACGATGTGTTGTAGTTCTTGTACTGTCATATATCCAAATAGATCCCTCCACAAGACCGGGATGACGACTACCGATGAAGAATCGAATCCGTCATCTCGAGTTTATCGAGAGATCTCGTGTATATACACAGGGATTTCTCCACAAGGCCTGCCTGCGCAGGCAGGTCGAAATGACGAATATACTTATTACGCGCCACTCGCGATCATTGCCTGTGCTCGCGCAGTCGGACCACCATTGCCGACCTGTTTGGTCTGCATGGGTTGACCTTTGCCACAGTTGGGAATCGCAAATACTTTGAAATCAGTGCCAAGCGCATCTATCGAATTGAAAAACGCCCGCGAATCAGCCGTAACCCTCCCATCCCGATATACCTGTCCTATCTCGCCATTTTTTATCTCGTATATCAATCGCGGAGCTATTTGAAAGTTTTCACGCGATTCAGAAATAGACGGGATCCTGTGCCCGACACAATAAAACCCCTCCTCAACTTCTTTTATAATATCCGCAGGGTCGGATGTACCTGCCTCGATTGCAGACACGGACATCCTGATGAGCGGCACGACCGATGCATCGTTGGCTTTGTAATGGCCGTTTGGTTTGGAGCCGGTGATCGCGGCAGTTTGTCTACTATTCATGAACTCATGGTACACACCGTTTTTGATATGGTACACACGTTCGGAAGGCGTGCCCTCGTCATCATATTCATAATAGCCATACCCGCCTTTGAGCGTAGGATCTGAAAATGCAGAGAGTAGTGGTGAACCAATCTGTTTGCCAATCATGTTGTTATCAAAGTCACCGAAAAACCATGACCGACCCGCATAACCAGTTTCCATCTTGAGCGCCCGATCCAGTTCGGACGGATGCCCGATAATCTCATGCGCAAACAGTGCAACTAAATCAGGATCTAGTACCACGGTCGTGGGCTTGTCTGTGGCTGGCGCAGGCGGCGCCTGGCTGAGTAGTACTGCTTCGTGCGCGATATGTTTGGCAAACTCGTCAAATGTCTCTTCATGCGTATTCTTACCCTGCGTTAATGCCTCAAGTCCCAGTTGGTTGCCGGTATGATGGTACAAATCCGCCGGCGTATTGTCCGCATCATCCTGTGCCACGACAAACACTGTGCCTCCAGTTGAACACCAACTTTGGTCAATATACGCGCCTTCTGACGAGGCAAACAATTGACGCTCAATACCAGTATTGGCCACCACCTCAACCCGACGCACAAAGGGATGTGACGCTTTTGCCTGTTGGGCAGCACTTGTTACTAACTGCGTCATCATGTCAGGGGTGACGGTGCGCGGATCATGGTCAAACTCAGCTGCCACTACATCCTCACATACCGTAATCGGTGCCAACTCAGTAGAAGAAACAACCGCGCCAAATGCACCGTGTTGTGTGACAAACTGCTCTTTTGCTTTGGCATTGTGTATGGCACGTTGATGAGCAACCTCAAGTGCCTCACGAAGGACCGTGACAAAATCATTATATTCGCGCACTCCTAACTGTCGTCCATAATAGCCCGCTGCCACCTGCGTTTCACCGGCCAATACTCGTACCCCCAGGGATAAATGCCAATCCTGCGCAGTAGCCCTGGGCATGCCATCTTCTGAGTACGCACCGATTCCTTCGGATGCAGATACACGCACATCCACATACTGCACAAGATCCTGATGTCTATATTCTGCGATGATATGGCGGAGCGGATCCCGCAGGGTATCTAGATCAGTTATATGAACTACTCTCATAAATCAAACAACTGTAGCAGGCCGGACCCCCTGCCAGATGGCGTTGGGGTAGGGGAGTCGGATGGAAACTCGACTTCGATACTGTCTTCTGATTGTTCTCCTCGGCCGTCATATGCCACAACCTTGACCGTATGGACACCTTGGACATCACTGGAAACCGAGATCGTCGTCTCGTATGGCGATGAGGTCAATGTCTTGACCAATGTATTGTCCCAGTAAAACTCTACTTTTAGGATCCGATGCTCACTATATGCCTGCACTTTCACATCAAAGGAGGTACCATCAATGGCGGCACCGTCATTAGGTGTGGTTATCTGAACATATGGCCCAGTGAGTGGTTCACCTTCCTGGTTGACAATAGGGCAGGTCTGCTCTGGGGGTTTGCCATATCCTTCTGTTCTGGCCATCCACTCGTCGGAGTATTGTTGTAAGGCAGGATTGGGTTCTCTGATAAACGTGTACGTCCTATTTTCCACATCGCCAATATGCCGATGATAGTCGGTTGCGAGCAACCCTCGGCTCTTGCATACTTCTACTGTGGTGTGAAAATCGTCTACTTCTGTTGGCACAGTACCTTTGGCAAACACTTCGTGACGAGTAGGAAGGTTGGATCCCGACTGAGGAAGTTTGCCCGAAAGGCGATCTACAACAATCTTAACCACCGAATCAGGACGCACAAAATCCTCCACCGGCGTATTGGCCAGTGCCCGACGCATGTAATGGTGAAACGTAGGTGTGGCGCCGGTTGATCCTTGAATGGTCTGCGTCATTGGCGTGTTGTCTGTGTTGCCTGTCCACACGCACGTTGCCAGTTGCGGCACGTATCCACAAGTCCAGGCGTCTTTGTTGTCGTTGGTAGTACCTGTTTTGACTCCTGCTGGACGACCTATCTGTAAGAGGTTATTAGCGCCAAACAATCGTTGCCGCGACTCGTTGTCTGCCAAAATATCAGTAATCAGATAGGCATATTCCTCAGGTAAGACTCGGCGTGGTTTACGATCTGCAGGCTTATTTTCAAAAATGACTTTGCCATTGCTATCTTCAACTTTGAGAACAGAGATAAGGTCGTGTTGTTGTCCTTGATTGGCAAATGCACTGTACACATTGACCAGCTCAATTGGTTTGACTTCAACTGCACCAAGTGCAAATGATAGTCCATATCGCTCGGGTGTATCAAGCGTAGTTATACCCAATTCTTCTGCTTGCTCAATCATATTCTGTACTCCAACAAGTTGTCCCATTCTGACTGCAGGGGTGTTTCGGGAGTTTGCTAATGCTTCGCGAGCCAACAGAGGCCCCCAGTATCTTCCATCCGAGTTTGAAGGACAGTAGTCGGTGCCATCTGCTTGCTTGCCAAAACACGCATATATGTCGGGCAAAAATGTTGCAGGTGAGTATCCCATCTGAAATCCTTTGACATACACAATGGGTTTGATCGCCGACCCAGGTTGGCGTTTCGCGGTGATCACATTTACATTGCCATCAATTTCTTCATTAAAATAGTCAACTGATCCTACCATAGCCAAAATCTCGCCGGTTTTGGGACTGACCGAGATCAACGCTTGGTTGTTGGCTTTGGCGTTTTGGGCTGCTAGACGTTCGATCTGAAAACGTACCTCTTCCTCTGCGATCACCTGCTTTTCTATATCCAAGGTGGTGGTAACGCGCAATCCGCCCTGTTCTACCATTTTCTCCCCAAACTGCCGAACAAGCTCCTGCTTAACATAAAATACAAAGTGAGGAGCCTTAATGTTGTTACCCATTGGTTTCACTAGGGATAAGACATCAAACTCCTTGGCCTCTTGTGCCTGTTCAGGCTCAAGAACCCCATCCTTAACCATAAGATCAAGTACGAGATTGTATCTGGCCAGTGAAAGATCCGGATCGCCACTGCGTGGGCTGTATACGCTCGGCGCCTGAGGGAGGCCAGCTAAAAAGACCGATTCTTCTAGAGTCAAATCACGCACATGTTTGCCAAAATACCCCTCTGCTGCAGCACCAACACCATAATAGTTGCCGCCGTATGCCACTTCGTTAAAATACATCTGCAAGATTTCTTCTTTGCTATATGTTGCTTCTAGGCGAACTGCCATGATGATTTCTTTTAGCTTACGGGTGAAGGTCGTCTCTGGAGAAAGGAATACGTTTTTGACCAACTGCTGCGTGATGGTTGATCCACCGCCCATGATTTGTCCGCGAGTAACGATGCGATACGCAGACCGCAAGATACCGGCCACATCAAACCCCGAATGTCGATAAAAATCTCGATCTTCTGCCGAAAGCGTCGCCTCCAAAAGTTCTTTGGGTATATCATCAAGCTGAATGAGGGTACGCTGCTGCTCATCAAAGATTTCATATAACACGTCTCCTTGACGGCTAAAAATCTTGGTGGTTTGGGGAATTTCTCGTTCTGTAAGCCTATCAGGGGAGGGGAGATTTCTGCTAAACAACACCACAGCCGCCACTCCAGAGGCACCAAAAAACAATACACCGACAAACACTATTGTCGTTACTAGAGAAAGTACCTTAATATTGCGGCGCCGCTTGGAGCGTTTGCCGAGGGATTTGATACGTTTGTCCCAATTTTTGAACCGGTTTTGCAGACGCTTACGCCCGCGTGGAAAAGATGTCATAGTTCTTAAAATATCTCGTATATTGTACCATCACGTCCCGTTGTTGTGCTAGAATATTTGATGATGTCACAAGAATTGCTTACACACAACATAGACAGTATATATCCTTCGGCAGATGCGTTCAAACA
Organism: uncultured Candidatus Saccharibacteria bacterium; assembly: GCA_964597265.1. Lineage (GTDB taxonomy): Bacteria > Patescibacteriota > 4484-211 > 4484-211 > JAGQKX01 > CAZQWJ01. The sequence goes on along the minus strand of CAZQWJ010000019.1, from coordinate 7,123 downwards.
AAAACTCGACTCAGGTAAAAAGCTCACATTTTATATCGGCATTGACCCCAACATACCCCATGTACATCTTGGCCATGCCATCGTATACAAAAAACTTGAGCAGTTTCGTCAGCTCGGACATACCGTGATCTGTCTGGTTGGTGATTTTACCGCACGTATTGGCGATCCTACCGACAAATCCGCCGCACGTGCCAAATTAACCTCAGAGCAAGTACAACAAAATGCCAAACAGTACCAAAAACAAGTTGCCAAAGTACTCAATTTTGATGACACCAATAACCCTGCACAGCTTATGTTTAATAGTGAGTGGTTGGGTACACTGACCTTCGGCGATTTGATCGAGTTGGCCGCTAACTTTACCCTCCAGCAGATGATCGAGCGGGATATGTTTCAAGTCAGGATCAAAGAGAATAAACCGATATACCTGCATGAATTTTTGTATCCCCTTATGCAGGGATATGATAGCGTGGCTATGGATGTTGATGTGGAGATAGGAGGGACGGATCAGACATTTAACATGCTTATCGGACGAGAGCTGGTGAGGGTTATGAAAAACAAGGAGAAGTTTGTCATCACGTGCAAATTTTTGATGGGCTTGGATGGCGAGAAGATGAGCAAAAGCACCGGCAACTATGTCGCGCTTGATGATGAACCGTTTGAGATGTATCGCAAAATAATGACCATCCATGATGACCTGATTACACACTATTATGATATGGTGTTTGAGACGCCAGCAGAAAGATTGGACGCAATCCAACAACGTATCGCAGGCGGTGAAAACCCCATGGTGGTGAAAAAAGAACTGGCACACGATCTCGTGGCCTGGCTCCACGACGAGGAAAAAGCCATCACCGCAGCCGAGCAATTCCAAAACCTCGTCCAAGAAGACAACATGCCCGAGGAAGTACCTACTGTCAGGTATGCGGAACTGGAGAAAAATGACCTTGTTACTATTTTGTACGACAACAACCTCGCAGCCAGTCGGTCTGATGCCCGCCGCTTGATCGAACAAGATGCAGTGAGCATCAATGGCAAAAAAATCACCGACACCGGGTTCGTCTTAACTGCAGAGCAAGATACAATCATCAAAGTCGGCAAAGCCAAATGGTTGAAGATGGTGGTGTAAGCCCTCTGCACGGCCAAACATGCTACAATTGCAGTATGCAATTACCAACGGATGTGGACAAACTATTTGTTGATATGGGGCATCTACGCCCATCCATACCGGAACATACACCTATCGTTATCGAACGCATACTCAAATACGGCAACCTCCAAGCAATCAAATGGATGTATAACACATTTGAGTTCGATGCTATCCGCCACACCGCAGCGCATTCAAGAGAACTCACTGCCAAAGATATCGCCTTTTGGTCACTTGTTTTAGAGATCCCAAAAGAGCAATTCCTATGGACCTCTCGGTTCTAAACCAAGACGGACAGCACTTGTTCTCGACACTCCACACTGCTACGACGTTGAAACATACCTATCTAGCAGGAGGCACAGCTTTGGCGTTCCAGCTTCAACATCGGTATTCTTTTGACCTGGATTTTTTTGCACAATCACTCCCTCGTTTGGATACATGGGAAGACGAAATGCGTCATCTTGGATCGTTTACACTTCTACATACCCACGAGCAAGGATTTGTAGGCCGTATCAACACGGTACAAATAAGTGTAACTACATTTACCCATCAGTTGCTTGAAAAACCGACACTCTTTCATAACATCCCCATAGCTACTCTTTCGGATATTGCTGCAATGAAGCTATTTGCTCTATTGGGGCGATCTACACGCAGAGACGTGTACGATCTATATTTCCTGGCCAAGCATTTTAGTCTGACCGAGATGCTTGTTTTATTCGAACATAAGTTTGAAAGCATTGATGTTAGCGAACCTCTGATCCTCAAAAGCCTGGCCAACGTGATTACTATCCCTGACGAACCAGTAGATCTCATACAACCTGTTACGTGGCAGGACGTTTGTATGTTTTGGCAACATGAGGTCAAACAGTATATGAGCGACTTTGAAAACACCACCCCTTGAAAGGAGGCTCCCTTCAAGGTACTATCTGCAATATGAAGTTTCTTAGAAAATCCCAAAAGCTTGCCATCGTTATCGTTGTGCTGGTCGCCATCAGCCTAGTGATCGTACCGATCCTTTCTGTGTTCATGTAGTCCATACATTTGTCTACTCGCACGCCGCTACCAAACCCATTACAATACCACTATGCAACTTACTGATCCGGTCACTGCTATCGGCGGAGTAGGGGAGTCCTATGCAGAAAAATTGCAACGCCTCAATATCGCAACAGTCAAAGACCTCCTGTACCATTTTCCTTTTCGTTATGAAGACTTTCGAAATCAACTGCCTATTGGCCGGCTGCAACCCGACGAAACCGCCTCAATCTCAGGCAGCATTGTAAGTATAGAAAACGCCTATACCCGCAAAGGCAAACGTATCACCACTGCAATCATAACCGATGGGTCAGGTACCCTACAACTCATCTGGTTTAACCAAACATACCTCACCAAAACCCTCCGACCGCAGGATACTATCATCGCCGCGGGCAAAGTAAGCTGGTGGGACAAACGATTAGCTATCATCTCACCGTTTTGGCAAAAAGCCGAAACCTCAGAAGAGAATCCCACCTGGTCAGCAGCTATTCTTCCGATCTATCCCGAAACCGAGGGTGTAACCAGCGCATGGTTTCGGCGTACCATCCCCAGGGTCTGGGAGCAGTACCAGCAACATGTGACCGAGACCTTACCTGAGCCTGTTCTTTCCAAATACAACTTACTCGGCATACACGCGGCAATCAGCGCGCTGCATTTTCCTCACGACTTTGATGTGGTGAAAAAAGCCAGGCAGCGATTCGCATTCGAAGAGATGTTTGCTATCCAAACCAAAACCTTGCAACGTCGCAATGCCTGGCAAGAGCATCAGGCACCGTTTCATATTAAAAACGAAGCATATTCAAAAGACATCAGCGCCTTTATTCAATCACTACCCTTTGCCCTCACTGGCGGACAGCAACGTGCGGTTGATGCTATCATGTCTGATTTGACCCAATCCTGGCCCATGAACCGCCTCCTGCAAGGAGACGTGGGCGCGGGAAAAACCGTAGTGGCGGCCATTGCAGCATATGCGGCAAAATTGGCAGGCCGACCGACATTTTTTATGGCACCAACGGAAATCTTGGTCGAACAACACGTGGAAACGTTACAGAAGTTTTTGGAACCTGCTGGCCTCACGGTAGCCACGATAACCAGCACGTCAAAGCACAACTGGAGCGAAAATACCAATGTGTTTGTTGGCACCCACGCGCTGCTCTACCACGCGGAAAAACTCCCACAGGCTGGCCTGGTCATTATTGACGAGCAACACCGATTTGGCGTAGAACAACGAGGCAAACTCGTCCATATCCAAGGTAAGTATGTTCCTCATGTTCTCACTATGACCGCTACACCAATCCCGCGTTCTTTGGCATTGACAATTTATGGCGATCAAGATCTATCGCTCATAGATGAATTGCCACCTGGCAGGTTGCCGACCAAGACGTGGTTGGTGCCGGAGAACAAACGGACTAAGTGCTATGCGTGGATAAACCAACAGCTTGATCGCTCCCCCCGTCATTCTGACCCTGATTTAGAATCCAGTATTGAAATGACCTCACCTTCAGATAAGATCGATAGATCACAGGCCTGCCTGCGCACCTGTCTGCGTAGGCAGAGGCAGGTCCTAGTCGTGTACCCGCTGATCGAAGATTCAGAACACGAATCCATGGCTGACGTCAAAGCAGCCACTACCGAATTTAAAAATCTTAGCAAGGCTTTCCCCCAAAGAAACGTCGCCTTGGTCCACGGCAGACTCAAAGCTGATGAAAAAAACAACATCGTAGAACAATTCAGAAACGGGGATGTAGATATTCTGGTTGCTACATCACTGGTTGAGGTCGGTATTGATGCACCCAACGCTTCTATCATTATTATCGAAAACGCCGAACGGTTTGGGCTTGCCACCTTGCATCAGCTGCGTGGACGCGTAGGCAGGCGCGGGCAGCAAGGATACTGCTTCTTGTTTTCGCCATCAGATGATGAGCTGACGATCAAGCGTCTTAGGTCTATGGAAACCCACCATAATGGCCTTAAGTTAGCAGAGATTGATTTGGAACTACGAGGACCTGGACAGGTGTTTGGCACCCGCCAGCATGGGGTAGGGGAGTTGCGTTTTGCCAAGATCACCGACCTGGCTTTGATAAACCAAACCCGCGAGGCAGTGAAAACTATGGGTTAAGTTTAATGTGGACGCCTGTTTTAGGGCATCACATCAATGCCTGACTCCGGGAGTCGGAATTGTTATAATTTCCCTATGCACATCACGAGTGGCAATCTCAAAGGCATGAAGCTCAAAATCCCACCTGGCCAAAGCCTTAGGCCCTCCCAAAACCAAGTGCGGTTGGCGATCTTTAATATTTTGGAAAGTAATTACCTGTCCGGTCTGTATTATGATGATTTGACTGTCGCGGATTTATACGCTGGCACTGGCGTATTGGGCATTGAGGCATTGTCTCGAGGAGTCACACACGTGGATTTTGTTGAAAAAGATAAAGGCCACATCCAGCTGCTCCGCGAAAATGTGCGTTCTACCCAAACCGAAGCGCACGCAAACATCCACGCCACCGCAGTGGAAAAATTCCTCCAATGGGCAGCCCCACAGACATACGACCTTATATTTGCAGATCCGCCCTATGCACTATCAGACAAAACGCCCTTGCAAGACATCCTGCCATTACTCAAACCACACGGCGTACTGGTGTTTTTGCATGGGCAGCATTTTGTCCCACCCGGCCCCCGAGTTGATCACCGCCAGTACGGCGCAACTACCGTATCGTTCTACACCACACAACATGCATAGCGCTGCTGTATTCTATTGACAAATCAAGTATAATATCAACGTTATTATGGGAGCAGTACCAAAGAAAAAACCAAGTAAAACCCGACAACGTCACCAACACAGCGCCTGGCGCAACAAGTTTGCATTGCCATCCCTCCAGGCGTGCCCTAACTGTGGCGAGTACAAAATACCACATCGAGTATGTTTGGCGTGTGGTATGTACAATGGTCGTCCGGTTGTAGAACCAAAGACAGTGGTAAAGAAAGTATGAAGACATCAAAAGATCCACGCCACCTTGCCCGATACATCGCACTTCAAATTCTCTTTGAATGGTCAACCCGCACCGACCTAACAACAAGCGAAGAGCTGCTCGATCAAACTTTGCAAACCATCAGCGAAAACCTCATCGAAGAAGTACCTCAAGCCAAACCCAATCTGGATATGGCACGAGAGCTTGTCCTCGGTGTTACAGCGCACAAAGATGAGCTCGATCAGATCATCGGCATATGTGCACCAGAATGGCCGGTAGACCAGATTGCTAAGGTAGATGCCAATATCCTGCGTCTTGCTATTTATGAACTCCTGCATCGTAACGACACGCCTCTCAAGGTCGCAATTGACGAAGCGGTTGAATTGGCCAAAGAATTTGGTAGTGATGCAAGCAGCAAATTTGTAAATGGCGTGCTGGGTACTGTGGTAAAAGAACACCTTCCGTCTACACCTGATTAATCTATGGCTTCTGAACATTTGGAGAATCTGGAAAAAAAACTCGACCTAACGTTTGCAGACAAAGAACTGCTGCATAACGCGTTTGTCCACCGATCATACCTTAATGAGAATCCATCATATCAAGGCGATTCCAACGAGCGGCTTGAGTTTCTGGGTGATGCGTGCCTGGAGTTGGTAGTGTCCGAATATCTGTTCCGGCACTATCCTGATAATCCTGAAGGGGATTTGACCAATTTCCGCTCTGCGGTGGTGAATACTAATTCGTTGGCTGATACCGCACGGGAACTGAATCTGGGTGCGTACTTGCATCTTAGCAGGGGAGAGGAAGCAGGAAACGGACGAAACTCGAACTATTTGCTTGCCAACACATTTGAGGCATTACTAGGCGCAATCTATCTTGAGTTTGGGTATGAAACTGTAGCCTCAGTAGTACACACTTACATCACCTCCAAACTCGAACACATCGTTTCTAACAAGCTATATAAAGATGCCAAAAGCAAATTGCAGGAAATGGCTCAGGAGGTTCTCAGCATCACACCGCACTATGAAATTCTCAAAGAATGGGGCCCAGATCATCAAAAAACATTTGAAGTAGGGGCTTTTTTGGGCAAAAAGCAGGTTGGTTTAGGGGAGGGGAGTAGCAAACAAAAAGCAGAATTAGCTGCCGCGCAGCAAGCGCTTGAGGAGTGGGAATCTTAATGATACAATTGCCACCATGGTAAAAATACGACTAATGCGACTGGGTCGCGCACATCGACCATATTATCGAATAGTAGCAATGCAATCTACTCGCAAGCGGGGAGGGAAAGCTCTTGATTTTTTGGGACAATACGATCCGTTGGCTAACCCCAAACTGATTAATCTGGATATGGAAAAATACAATGACTGGATTGCAAAGGGTGCACAACCCACCGATACAGTACGTTCGTTAGCACGAAAAGTACAAGAAAACTAATGAAAGAATTTATAGAATATCTGGTCACCAGGATCGTTAATAACCCCGACAGTGTCCAAGTCTCTCAGGAGGAAGAGGATGGTATTATCCGTTTTCATATCACCGTACATCCTGATGATGCCGGACTGGTTATTGGTAAAGAGGGCAAAGTGATCAATGCAATTAGAAATCTTGTACGTATCCAGGCAATCAAAGAAAACAAACGCGTCTATCTCGACCTCACCAACGAACGCCCAGAGTAATTCATCAGCTGAAAATTTGTCACCCCTGCAGGTTTTGTCATACCAGCGAAAGCCTGCCTGCGCAGGCAGGCTGGTATCCAGAAAGTATCATGCCTGGATGCCAAATCAAGTTTGGCATGACAAGACCTGAACGTATTTAGTCACCCCAACAGTCTACGATGGAGCTGAGGGCATGTCATCCTGAACTTGATTCAGGATCCAGTTCGAATAAAATCCATACCTATGTACTATCTGGATCCCAGATCAGGCCTGCCCTGTACGTGATACAGGGTCTGGAATGACAATAGGGTATGACCTACTCA
>CAZQWJ010000018.1:0-21890 GCA_964597265.1 uncultured Candidatus Saccharibacteria bacterium | reverse complement strand
ACACTATCGAAACACCGGGGGCACTATGACGTGGATGTCAGCTAAGGCGTAGGTGCGTTCGCCTTGTTTTTCGTGGTCATAACTCTGCATGAGCCATTGCTCAGTAGTGTGATGATCTGTGCTGCCAAAATAATACCGTTGAGGGGTAATATATCGCCAGCGCGTTTCGTTTTTGTGGTTCGTGTATAACACTTTGTATGGTTCGGTTGACTCGGTAATTCCCACCTGATGCAGATTTTCTCGCAAGAACGGCACAACGTCTTCTCCATTCAACTTTTGGGGGTCAATCCACATGAACTTTGTATGTTCGTCATCAAGTCTGATCTCGCCTTCATCCAAAACCGTCAAAAACGTATAGTCATGATAAAACGTGTCGTGTTCAGGAAAAAACAAATACCAACTGACCGGCGGTAATAATAGCCGACCGTGGAGGCCGGTTTCTTGGTAGATCTCTACGGCAACCAGATTACTCGCCTCGTCATGGCTATCAACATTGGCTGCCACAATATTCCACTGTCCAGGGTTGTATTCTCGATCCGAAGACCGGTGCAAAAGTAACACGTGACCGTCTTTGTTAAGGATTACAGCAGATACGCTCAACTTCTTGGTAAGATTACCTGTCTTGGTCATGATATGTAGTGTACCAGTCATGATGTCCCATGCAAGGAGCATTATTGGTGATTACGGATACAAAACAGACCTGCTACAATTCTTTTGACGATTTGACTACGCTCATTGCATCTTATGCCAAAACAACGAAACGGACACTATATCGTATTTGAAGGTATTGTTAGGAGTGGTAAAAGTACTCAGCTCGCTTTACTGGTAGAAAGATTGAAAGCGTTAGACCTACCGATCGTGCAGACCAAGGAGCCTGGCGGTGATGAGGTTGCCGATGCAATCAGACGTGTTGTTCAAGGTATGCAGTTTGAGATACCTATCGAACCGCTGGTTGAAGTATATCTGTACGCGGCATCACGAGCTCAAACCCTCAGACGAATCGTCATCCCTGCTCTCAGAGAAGGAAATATTGTACTTGCAGACAGATCATTTTTTTCAAGTCTGGCGTTTCAGGGATTTGGTAGGGAACTCGGCCTTGATACCGTACTGACAGTCAATCGACTTGCAGTTGGTGATACCATTCCGGACCATGTCATACACATCGATACACCCGCAGAGGTTGCTGTCCAAAGAGCCCTATTCCCAGATGATGATCGGTTTGAAACAGAGCTACTCGAGTTTCACCAACGATGCGCTGATGGATACCAGGCGATTGGCCGCACACCGGAGTTTCGCAACATCTGGCATACCGTTGATGGTACCGGAAGTATAGACGATGTTGCCATGAGAGTGTGGAAGGTCATGGACTCGATTATCAACACGTGAAAAAGTCACGCTACTAGATCTCGCACGCACCAGCGACACAGGCTAGTTCTTTGGCACCTTCGGTATTATCACTCTGTTCATACAAAATCAGCTTGGAAAAATCTATACCTCCCATTCGCTTGAGTAACTCGTCGTAGGTTGCTTTGTCAATCTCTTCATATGGGGCTAGCTGGTAGACATGGTCGGTTCGAGGCAGGAACGAGATACCGCCGACAATATCCCAGTTGCTATACACCCACTCAGCCACCTCTATCCATTCATCAGGTCCCACGTATACCGTTACGGATGGATTGTGTTCGGTAAAATTCTCTTTGAGAAGTTTCCAGTGCTCCAGCAACTCAATGGCGCTGACATCGTCTTTGACAATAGCACCTTTGGGAGAGGCAACAGGAAATTCCAGAACATAACTCGCCGCATTCTCCAACGACTGACCGACTTCGGGGTGATAGGGCACGCCCTGGTCCCGCAGCATAGCAAAAAGCGGATCGGTCGAAGAAATACGTACACGTCGGATGTAATACGCGCCGTACCTCGGATGCATACCAGAGGACGTATTGGCCAGTTGGGATGTATTACCTGATGGTTTGATACAGGTCACACATGTTGATTGATTGATACCAAGCTTCTTGGCGTACTCTTTGTTCACCTGTACAGCATGATCACGAAGAGCGCGGAGCACCTTAGCGTCACGAATACGCTTATTATCCCAATACCCTGTCATTGATACTCCCAACAGTGCTTCGTCTTCACAATTCTTTTTCCACTCGGGTGAGAGATACTCAAATTTGGTCAAGCTTGCCTGATACGTGCCCAAAATCGTTGCAAGCCTGATTTTCCGTAACAGGTCTTTTTCGGTATCTTCAGCACGCACGACTATTGCGGTCAAGTTACAAAACTGCTTGGATCGCAGGATGATCTCTCCACACGGATTGGTCCCACATGTGTCCCAATGATTTTCGAATTTCTTCCAACGCCGTTGTGGGAGTTGTTTGTTGAGTGAACCTCGGTTAAAAATCCCCCGTTCCCCAGAACCGCTCTTCATCAACGAAATCCATTCGTCCAAAAATGTTGTAGACGTAGGCTTTTCTAGATACACAGCAGAATTATTTGCCATGCTGCGTTGTGGTTCAGTATTCCAAAACTGGCCCATTTTGGCGTAGCGCATCTCCTCATCGTCCAAATCTGAAAGCGAAATAAGCGCGCTACGTCGAACTCCGCCTGCCACTACTATCTCGCCGATCTTACAGATAATATCGTGTACGTCAATATTAGATAGCCGTCGCCCTTGGCGTGCAAGTACCTTTTTGCGCGTAAACTCGATCAGTTCGTTGAGAGGATCAGGGCCTGAGGCACGACCTCCCATTGTTCTGAGACGAGCACCGCGTGGACGTACCTGACTGTAATCAAAATCAATGTCCTTGCCGCTAAACCAGGCCTTGAGCGCCAACACAAACGCATCTGCCCAGCCTTCTTTACTATCTTTGACTACATGCGTTTTGAGCATCTTGCCGGTTTGGCGTTTGATTTGGGGCAACTGTTGCACCGTGTGGCTCTCAACCGAAAACCCTACACCTGTCCCGCACATGCTGATATACATAATTTCGCCAAAATCCTGCAGGTCAGTTGGCGCGATAAACGAGCAATTGTACGCTCCGACATTCGTTTCTCGAGCGGCTTTGCCAGACGTCCACAACAAGCGCATCGAAGGCTGTATCTCGTGGTTGAGCATCGCCTCACGAATATCGCTGTAATCTTTTTTGCTCATCTTGTTGCCGATATTTTCGCGCATGAAGTCAATAAATCGATCAATGGTCTCCGTCCATGTTTCGCGTCTGCCTAGCTCATCCTGCCATTTGGAATAAGTGCGGTAATATACAAACTCAGCCAAAGGGTTTTCAAAGTACGTGCTATTTTCTCTAAACACAGCACGCGCATCCTCAGATATTGTCTGTACATCCTTGCGCATTTTGGCGTGCTCCTGGCGATACAGAATGTATGCTTTGGCAGTGGCGGTAAATCCTGCAGTCATCAACTGCGCCTCAACCAAATCCTGCACCTCTTCTACCGAAGGAATGTAATCTGTTTCTTTTGTTTTTGCTATTGAAGTTAGTTGTTTGTAAACACCACCAGAAATTTTGCGGGCATCTTTGTCTGTGCCTTCGCCGGTGGCCGTGAGGGCTTTGTACGCAGCATTGGTGATCTTAGTTATATCAAATTCAACGATTCTTCCATCTCTCTTTCGTATGTTCATTATCACATACTAACTGACCCTCAAGACGAGTCAACCCGATATTTAATCCTTACCATTCACCAAAATAATAATTTGAAAAGAGAAGTTGTCAGGGCACACTAACCCGGTATCCTTCCCACAGCTTTTCCGGAGTACCTTCGAGCAGGTTGATATATCGTGCCAGAGTAAACAACCAATCGGATAACCGATTAATGTATTGTAGGATCACAGGATCCAATGGGTGCTGTTCATGGTGGTACCGGACAATTTCTCGCTCCGCACGCCGCGAGACAGAACGAGCTACATGTGTGGCAGACGCCGCCGGAGATCCGCCTGGCAAAATAAAATTTGTCAACCGTGCCAATGTGGTATCCCATTCGTCTATTTGGCTTTCTAACATTGCCACTCGCTCTTGGGTTATTCCAATTTCCTGTAGACCCGATATATGACTGCCCAATTGAAAAAGATCACGCTGCACAAGTTCTATCAATCGCTGCAACGTGGCATCATTAAGCAGGCTAGCTGCCAGGCCAAGCGAAGAGTTTAGTTCGTCTATGGTTCCGATAGTTATGATCTTTTGGTCACTTTTGCTGACGCGGGACTTGTCAAAATTTGAAGTATTGCCTTGATCACCAGACCTTGTGTAGATTGCCATTGGAATGTATTACCGCCTTCTGAGAAATGCTGGTTTTTCCAATTCATCAATGTCATCATGTGCGATTTCCAGATCAGGGCCATTGGGAGATTCTTCCATAGACATGTCTTCTGGGGATCGGGACGGGGTCATAGGACGATGACGAATAGTCTCTTTGATCTGGCTGATGCTCCGTTGCTGATACGTATCAAATCCGGTTGCAATCACTGTAATCTTCACTGCATCCCCCAGCTCCTCATCCAGAGTGGCACCAAAGATGATTGTGGCGTCCGGATCTGCCGCCTCTGCGACCACTTGCGATGCCGTGTCTACCTCTCGCAGTGTCAAACCGGACCCGCCGCTGATGTTGATCAAGACGCCTTTGGCGCCTTCGATGCTGGTTTCTAACAAGGGACTCTCAATAGCGGCACGTGCCGCATTGGCGGCTCTATCTTCACCTGAGGATTTGCCAATGCCCATGATTGCGGAGCCTGCTTCTTTCATAATCGTCCTTACATCAGCAAAGTCACGATTGATAAGCCCGGGCATCACGATAATATCGGAAATCCCACGCACAGAATCTGCCAAAACCGAATCCGCTATCTTAAGTGCCTGCGGCAGACTCACCTGTTCATCGGTTATCTCCAGCAGCCTTTGGTTAGGAATAATGATGAGGGCATCAACATTGTCCTTGAGCTTCATGATACCTTCTTCAGCATTCATCATGCGCTTGGTACCTTCAAAATGAAATGGTTTGGTAACTACCCCCACAGTCAATGCTCCTTGCCCACGAGCAACATCCGCCACAACCGGCGCTGCTCCGGTACCGGTGCCACCGCCCATGCCGGCTGTAATAAATACCATATCCGCTCCGGATAGTTTGGCATGGATCAATTCTATGTCTTCTTCAGCGGATTTTTTGCCAACTGTGGGATCTCCCCCGGATCCTAGCCCTTCCGTAAGCTTGGTACCAATCTGTACTTTGGTTTCTGTCGGGGACATAGCCAAATGCTGAGCGTCAGTGTTGATTACAATAAATTCGACCCCCTGCACGCGCTCATCCCGTACCATGGTAGCGATAGCATTGCTACCGCCTCCGCCGACTCCGACTACTTTGATTTTTGCAAAATTTTCAACTTCTGGTTTGATTAACATATCAATAGGAGTAATCAATCCCATTATATCCTATGGCGTTACAATCGCAACAGTAATAAACACTACGGGGCAGTAAACAGCAGAATATCTACGGTAAAAAGCTCTTTACCCATCCAACAATTTTATCTCCCAAATCCTTGGCAATACCTAATTTGCCTATCAGCGGGGCTGGACGGGTACTTCGTGACTTGCTCGTTCGGGCACCATAAATAATATTTCCTATGGTAGCGGCGTATGCCGGTCCTGATACTTCATCAATAAGTCCCGAAACACCACGTGGCTCGCCAATCCGAACATCAATGCCACGTAGCGTGCGACGGGCTACATCTACCAAACCCACCGTCGAGGCTGCTCCCCCTGTTACCACCATACCAGCAGGCATTGCTGCGGCATAGCCACTCTTTTGGATCTCCTGATCAATCTGTTCAAAGACCTCTTCTAGACGTGGACGCAAGATACCATCTCGAATGAACTTCTTTTCAACCTTGCGAAGATCTTCTATTCCCAACTCAGAAATGTCAATTTCCCCATCATCGTCACTGACTTTTTTGCCTGCTATAGCAGGTGCACGATAATCAGAAACAAACTTCTTCACTTTTTCCGCTTCATCCAAACCAATCCGCAAGCCGATTGCCAAATCGCTCGTCATATTTTTGCCACCAATAGGCAAAACACTGGAATATGCTGGCGATCCGTCTACAAACACGGTAATATCCGTAGTCCCACCACCAATATCAACCAACGCCACCCCTAACTCTCGTTCTGTTGGAGTCAGCACTGCCTCAGCAGACGCAAATCCTTCAAACACCAACCCTGCCACATCCACTCCAACCTGATGAATACACTTTACTAAGTTACGCATACTCGTAACCGCGCCATGCACAATATGCGTATCAACCTGCAAACGCACACCACTCATTCCTATAGGGTCCTGCACACCTACCTGAGAATCTACTGTAAACGAGCGGGTAATCACGTCAATTATCTCACGGGAACCGGGGATCGAAACCGCACGTGCAGCCTCGATAACACGATCAACGTCTTGCTGGGTAATCTCACCCTCAGGGGATGAAACAGCAACAACGCCCTGGGAATTGATAGACGAAATATGCTGGCCATCTACCAGTACCAGCGCTTCAGCGACCGCGACACCCGCCATGCGCTCGGCTCCTTCTAACGACGCCTCTATCGCTTCTACGGCTTCGTCAATGTCTACAATAACGCCCTTCTTGATACCTTTGGAAGCTACAGTATGTTCACCAATGATTTGGATTTGACTATCTTCTACTTGTGCAATAATAGTGGAAACCTTTGAAGACCCTATGTCTATCCCGGTAATAATAAATTCTTTCTTCATAATCTAACTATTAAACAATATACAATATCTGGTGACAAGTCTACTACTTGAACTAAATTACCTAACGGTACCGAACTACCGCCTTGTCAAAGCGTGTATCAATATGTTCAATAGACCGACCAGAGTATACTACTTGCTGTTGGATCAACTCAAGGGATCTCACTTGCTGAGATAGATCTTTGGTTAGACTCATCACAAGTACTGCGTCATCAGCCAAGGACACTTTGACACTTAAGTCGCCCATCAACTCAATGGTTTCGACAGTAAGCCAAGGGATTTGTTGGAGAGCGTTACTCACTGCAACCAGCTGCTGAATAATATCTTGATCAAATGTGTGTCCCACTAATTCCGCCTCCGCACCTAATTCTTCGAATAATGATGGATACACGAATGTGGGCAAATCCGCTTTCTTGGGGATTTTGAGATACACCTCTCCTTTTTGATCGATGAGGTAATATTCGACCTTGGTAACACGTTGTCCGTCAGGTGTGGTTTCCTCTCGTACCGGGGCAAGAAGGGCTACCGGCTCACGCTCAATAACCGTAACAATAAGTGTATCAGGAAGCTGTCGACGGATCGTTACCTGCACAATACTCGGATTTAGCTCCTGTATGGTACGTTGCACCGTTGAGGTATCAATATTCCAAAGCGAACGTGCCACTACATACGGCTCTATGGTTTGACGAATAGATTCATCAGATAATAATTCTCCTGAAGATATCTCCGCGTAACGAAACCCACCTTCCCGCACCACCTCCACCCGTTTTATCAAAAAAACATCACTGCGCAAAAGCAAATATCCGCTTGCCGCAATCAATAACAGTAGTGGAATCAAGCTGAACGTCTTAAACGGAATCACAACCAGCACCTTCCTCCCAAAAGGCACAAATACTCTGATCGTCCGATTGATACTGTTTAATTTTCGTGCGATCCACGATCGATGGAATTTTTTGCTCGTGCGCATACTTACTCTGCCACCGAGATAATCTCAGCCGCGATACGTTCTACTGCATCACGCAGTATCATGCTCGAAGTGTTTTTGGCGTTTGATAGATAGCTCTCATAGTCATCATGCACAGTATTGATTGCCCCAAGTAGTGCTTTCGGCTCGGTTAATCGCTCCTCAGGCAGGATCAAAGCCGCGCCTTTGTCAGTAAGCATCTGAGCGTTTTTGTATTGTTCGTTATGCGATACCCATGGGATTGGAATAATAACTGCAGGTTTGCCCAAGGCCGCCAACTCGTAGATCGTATGAGCACCGGCTCGGCTTACCACGATATCTGCTTTGGCAAATGCCTCTCCTATTGTGTCTTGAAAAATGTATTGGCAAACCACATAACGCCCCTGTAGCGTACCAGAGAGTTTAGACGCTGCCTGCTGAAGCGCGCTCAAATCTTGATACTGTGTGTGGCTGCCACACTGATGAATCACATTGTATCTATTGAGTAAGTCAGGCAAAATATCCAACACTATTCTATTGATTTTGTGTGATCCTTGTTTGCCTGCGGTGATAAATACCACTGGCAGGTCCTCAGCAAACGTGTACTCCTGTGAGGTATTTTGAAAAATAGCCCTTCGCAGTGGCAAACCTGTCACAACCACCTTGTCAGGAGGGAAAAACACCTTACTCGCTTCCCATGTTACCAGGATTTTTTTCGCAAACTTGCTGATGAATCTATTGGCAAAGCCTACCACTACGGTTTGCTCGTGTGTTACAACAGGTACCCTCAAAAGCCATCCTGCAAGAACAACAGGCACAGCCAAATACCCCCCAAATGACACAATCACATCAGGACGAAACCGCACCACGTGCCACAGCGATTGCAAAAAGCCATAGGGTAACCGCAGCCAGTGCACTGGATGAAGCGTCTTATACACCTTACCTGCTTTGATATCTACAAACCCAATACCTGCCCGAACGACCTCTTTGTATTCTGCAGAATCGCTTTTATCCGACAGCGATACATGGCGATGGCCTAGCCACAGGATATCAGCGCCATGCGTCTGTTTCATATCTTCTGCGACCTCCAAGGCCGAATTGTGATGACCACCAGTGAATATTAACCGCATACTATGTGGGGTGTGCATACTTGCTAATGTTTAGCAGTATACCAACCTCTATCAGCAACATGGTCAATGAGCTTCCGCCGTAGGAAATAAAAGGCAAAGGCACACCAGTAAGAGGAATTAACGATACCATACTCATCAGGTTCAAAAACGCCTGCACGCTGATAATAGAAACAATACCAGTCGCCAGTAACCTGCCAAACGGATCCTCACACCCTTTGATAATTTCAAAACCCCGCCAGATAATCACCACAAACGCGACAATCACCAATGACGCGCCGAGAAACCCCAATTCTTCACCGATAACAGCAAAGATACTGTCTGTGGTTACTTCGGGCAAATACTGATATTTTTGTCGACTATGGCCAAGCCCTACCCCAAGCAATCCACCCGATCCAAGCGCTATGAATATCTGATTGATATGATACGAAAGGGATAGTGTATCTTCTGCCGGATTGAGGAATGTGAATATCCGATTACGTCGATATTCGGAGGAGAACGCAAATCCGGCAGCGCCAATTACTCCCAACAAGGCTACCATCAAAACACCTGTCAGCGGCACACCAGAGAGAAAATACACCATCATAGCACTACCTCCGATAATCAGCGAAGTACCCAAATCAGGCTGCAACATGATAAGCCCCAGGATCAGCCCGAGCGTTCCCAAAAATGGCATGATTGCTTTGAGCACAGGCGGCTTTGTACCCTTACCTTTGCCTTGAGGAATCAGTGTGGGCAACCATGATGCCAAATATAAGACCACAGTGAATTTGGCCATTTCAGACGGCTGTACACTCAAGTGTCCCAAAAAAGGCAAACCAACGGGAAATGACAGTCGTCGTCGCGCACCATATATTTCCGGTGACAAACCTGGAATAAGCACCAATATAAGAAGCGCAACCGAAATTAAATACAATGGCTTGGCCCAGCTTTTCCAGCGCGAGTAGTGAATGTTAGAGACCACATAGCCACCACTAATGCCAATTAATGCCCATAGGCTTTGATTCTTTAGAAACCAAAATTTGTCGCCAAACTCTTCGTGCGCAACCACTACACCCGTGTTATACACCATCAAAACGCCAAATAGTGTCAGGCCCAAAACCAGCAAACCTAATACATAATCAGGACGCGCCATATGATAGGCGGTTTTCGTCGTTCTTGGCGATTTGGCAATTTTGGTCTTGGAAGATGTTCGTGTTTTTTTACGCATATTTACAAAGGAAATAATGCAATACCTATACCTATGAGTGTCAATACCGCACCAGCCAACCAAAGCCTCATGGTCACTTTGGTTTCTGGCCAACCCAATGCTTCTAAGTGGTGATGTAGCGGTGCAATAAGAAATATCCGTTTGCCACCTCTCAATCGAAAAGATAGTACTTGTACCAATGAACTCAGCATTTCAGCTATGAAGACACCTGCAATAACCGGCAAAACAAGCACGGTATCGCTTATCAACGCCAACACGCCGATCAACGCGCCAAACGCCAATGCTCCCGAATCTCCCATCAATACCCGCGCAGGATAAATATTAAAATACAAGTACGGCAGTATCACACCAATCAAAATAGCAATACCCACCTGTGCTTCATACAACCATTCGGGCATAATTACCCAAAATCCTGCAAGCGTCATAAGCAACAACCCTGACGACAACCCATCCATCCCATCAGTGATATTAAAAGCATTGCTCATAGATACAATCACAAACGCCGCTATAACCACAAACATCCCGCCCACGTGAAGCGGCCCGATGCTTACCAATCCGCCATGGGTATATAATAAATACCCGATAGCCAAACCTAATATCCATTGCAGAACAAATTTGTGCCGCGTCTGAAGCCCCCATGCGCCTTTGTGTAGCTGAAAAAACTTGGTGATATCGTCATACAAACCAAGTAGCCCAAACCCTATCCCTGCAGATAGCATCGCCCATCCAACCCACGTAATCGCGTTCTCAAAAAATACATACCACGCACCATACATCAACACATACACAACCAACATCAAAATACCTACTCCGGTCGGTGTACCCTTCTTCCACCCATGAAACACATTAAACAAACTAAGCCGCCCCAATAGATCTTTGCTTTCATACTCTGGTGTGCGGAAGTGCAATCGATACAGCAGATGGATGCTCGGTATAATCGCCAAACCCGTAACTGCCGCAGAAATTAGTAGGAGCCCCAAAAGCGTGTTCATATCTTGATAATACTACTTCCCCATTGTCGCCAACGACCAGGGATTTGTTCAATCAATCTGGAAACTTTGTACCCGATTGGATTGAAGATCACATCACGTGTGCGCAACCATTGAAATTCCTCTCCACCAAAACCTTCTTTGAAATATGTCAGGCCTAACCGCGATGCGTACCGTTTGCCCGGAGGTGCAATACCAAATAAATCAAACCATGCTCGCCCTCTTGTTTTTGCCTCCTGCATGGCCTCCCAGATCAACACCGCAGGTGCTGAGATTGCGGTTTGTGGGAGGCTAGCAGCGTGATGATAGGTAGTGGTTGAACCGTAATCCAAAAAGATTGAGGCCGCGACATATTCACCATCGTGTTTGGCTAGATATATATACGCCTGGCCGCTGGTGAAGAATAACTCGAATTGTCGGTGTAGATAACTCCTGCCATACCCAACATACCGCTGCCTGCCAATCATTGCTTGATACAATCCCCAGAATACACCAAACGCACGTTCCCATTCATCACTCGACAACCCGGAAGGATAGACTTTTTCTACCTCCACGCTTTCTCGTAATGATCGACGGATTTCATATCGCGTCTTCTTCTTCATATGGGAAAATAACGTATCCACCTCTGGTTGTAGACTGATTCTACGTGTTAACTCTGCCTGGTAATACAATGGTGCTTCTTTGGCTCCATGCGCAGCTAAATACCTCACCCCTTCATCCGAATGGGGCAATGGCAACCGAAATCTAAGAAAATCACTGCCTGTATCTTGTGCAAATGCCGTTACCTGCTGCATCCATGCATCAAAACGATCCTTGGTAAATTCCTCAAACACCGGGCCACCTAAGCACTCCAGATACCGCCCTCGTTTGGAAACTACCTGCACAATCAGCGACACACCACACAACGTGTCCTGCTCATACAATCCCCAATAGTGCACCTTATGCCCGAACGATTTTTCAAACTGCCCCCAATTCCATGACTGCAAAAACAACCCATTCTCTTGCGCCTGCACAAAACCATCCCAGTCTTGTTGTGTATCAATAGGTCTGATAGTCATACTGTATCTCTACGTATTACGTAAGAACGTAACCACCCGTTGTGCATCCTCCACACTGACTCGCGGGCTGGTCGGCAGATTCACTACCATGCGTGAAAGCCGCTCAGCATTTGGACACGAACCGCTTTCATAGCCAATGCCTGCCAAATCTACCTGCCGCGGCCCTATCGGCTGGTCATACCAATCACCTAACACAAGGTGTTGCTGCGCTGCGTGTTGCCTGAGACGATCGGGTGATTCTGACAGGATAGCGTAGCGCAAACACACGCCACCTTCCACTAACGTAGGTAACACAAACGTGGTACCGGAAAGTTGCTGTGTATACACATGGGCGATCTGGAGCCGATGGGCATTAAACTCGTCTACGACCTGAAGTTGCCTTCCTGCCAACCATGCCAAAATCGGGTGCCACTGCTGTAGAACATGCGGATCGTATTGTCCTTGTTTTTCCTGTGGTGAATTGGCTGTTTTGATAAAGCCAGTTGCCAGAAGTACTTTGTGAAAAAATTTGCCTACTATCGGATGTACTGCATACAGTACATACAAAGCCTCAATGCTCAAAATATACAGTATGTATTGGATTGCCTCCCACGCCGACGGCGTAGGCTGGTGGCGCTGGATATCACGTAGACGTTGTGCAAGCTCAGGGTCTTTGGCGATAACCATGCCACCGGTACCTGCCGATATACTCTTATCCCGCCCAAAACTAAAAAACGCTGCTGCACCAAATGTTCCCAGCACCTGACCATCAAACGTTCCCCCAAGCGCGTGCGCACAATCTTCTATCAGAGTCAGATTATGCTCATCAGCAAACGCCTGATACGCACGCATGTCAGCCGGCTGACCAAATGTATGTTGGGCGAGGAGCACTTTGGTTTTTGCAGTGGTCTTTTGGCGTGCGTCCTCAAGGTCTAGGTGAAAGTTGTTGTCCACATCTACAAACACCGGCGTCAACCCCAACCACCGGATAGGGTTAACCACCGCAACGCAGGTGAATGCGGGGATTAGTACTTCGTCGCCTTGCTCTAGATTCAAACACGACAAGATCGCCCACCACCCAGCTCGTCCGGTCAAAAAACTCATTACCTGATACTCTTGCCCGAATCGACTGCGAAACATCTCCTCAACGATCGTGATCTGATCATCTAATTGTCCCAAGATAAATTTGGGTACTGCCAATAACACTCGACGAATATCAGCGCGCTGGATGTTAGGGTTCAGAGAGATGGCAATAAGTTTGGACATGTTAAATAAGTGCTTTCCTGATACGTTCAGGAATTCGCCCTTCAATAACTAGTAGTGTACCCGATTGGCATACATCACGCAGTTGGCGGATCGTTTCTTCTTCATCCAATGCAGAAACAATATCGCCTGCCTGACGCCATGCATCAGTCATGGCCTTGTTTGTAATACATACGTGATCGAATACATCAACCGCCTGCAGTGCCAGCCGATGATTAATGTCAAATGATGCAGCACCCAGTTCTATAATACCGCTTGTAACTAAAACTTTGTTGGAGGCATCTTCCTTCTCGACCACGTCCATAAGTGTTCCAAATCCATGCGGGTTACTGCTGTAGCTGTCATCAATAATTGTCACACCATTTTTTTCCACAACCTCTAAGGTTCGTGGCAGCCATGACAGTGTTTCAAGACCGGCAATAATGTGTTCTCTTGTAACTGCTTTACGTGTAGCAACTGCAATTGCAGCCGCGACATTACTGCCAAGTATATTGGCAACCAATCGACCTTTGAGCGAATCTGCCCACGATACTTCCGAAAGCCATGGCTCCGCGTCACTAGAAGAAAACGGTACGACTTCACGTGTGACCTGCTCCTGTATGCGGGTAGATAAAAGCTTATCGTCTGCGTTATAAAACACCACCCCATCCTGTGGGAGTGCGTCAATGAGTTCAAATTTCGCTTGTACTATTGTCTCAAGACTACCAAAGAGTGCCAGGTGCTGCGGCGCGATGCCGGTAAGTACCGCCCAATGCGGCGCTACTAAACGCGACGTATCAAATTGAATATTGCCCTTACCGTACGAGGCATATTCCACGACCAACACCTCAGGCGAAGCTGTAATGCTATTGACGAAATTTGCCAAAGGCAGCGTCTGGTTGACGTGCAAGGGCGTCATAGCAGTACGATATTGCTGTTGCAGGAGTTGGCCCATAAACTCCTTGGTCGTGGTTTTGCCATAGCTACCAGTTATACCAATAACGAGAGAATCACGAAACATTGTCCTGGCGTGGGATGCTGCTTTGGTAATAATACGTTGCTTTACTGGATATTCCAAAAGAGAAACCAGCAATACAGCAATACTGATATGTATTGGAGCAGTCCACCATGCCACAATACTTCCCAAAAGGACCTGACCTACCAACCTCACACACACTGCCATTAAAGAGATTGCAATAGCGGTGATAATAATAAGTTTGGCAGTGAACGTGGGACGGCGATACTTACCCCACAGCAGCTCTTTCACCAATTCCCTTGGCGGCAATTGCCGTAGGTGGCTCAGTAGTCTATACCATCGATATTCTTTAATTTGCCATACGTATAACCAATATAACGGAAGCCACATACAGTAGAGATCACAAGACTATTTGACAGCCTAGTGGTATATTTGTCATTTCGACCTGCCTGCGCAGGCAGGCCTTGTGGAGAAATCCCATTTGACGATACAGAGATCTCTCGATAAACTCGAGATGACGACCAGACCAAAATGATCTCACAATGAGACCTTAGTTTTGGAAGTTTCTTCTTTAATAAAATCGTCAATTTCCTCAGCTATCTCCTCGGGATAATTGTACGGAACAAAGTGATCACCTTGAGATAAGACTTTGAGCCTGGACCCTGCGATGTGTTCATGCAAAAAATACGCATCCTGCACCGGCACAAATTGGTCCTTTTTACCCCAGATGATCAGTGTTGACATATGTATCTGGGAAACAATCTCCCGTAGGTCTTCACCCACTACACGCAAAAACGTCTTTCGCATAACCCCGGACGCCTGGTAATAGTCTTTATGCTTTAGGATGGTACGCCAGAAGGAATGTACACTGGGTCGAACCCAAGAAAGCACCGGAAGCGAAAAGAACGCTTTTCCTGTTTGTCCAACCAATTGGATTAATCTGCTCTTAAAGCTCAGAGGGTGCTTTAGCCCTGCGGACGCAAGCAAAACGAGCTTGAATACTTTTTCAGGGTGCGTCACCGCCAGTTTGATTGCGACCCTTCCCCCAAACGAATGTCCAACCACGACGCATGACTCCCAACCTTTGGCAGCAAGCTGTGCGATAACCCAATCCACATATCCTCCCACATCCCACGGGGTTAGTGGCGGCTCTTGTCGGCCAAATCCAGGCATATGCGGCACATAGACCTCATGCCCTTTACCTTTGAGTGCATCCGCAAGCTTGGTTATTTTGTCGGGGGCCTGAACTCCCCATCCATGTAGAAGAAGTATTTTCATATACGCGCGCCCAACCGCTGGGCTTTTCCTATGAGTGTATCAAAGCACGTATCAATGTCCAACGCGCTTGTAATAGTGGTGGTATCTGTAGCTGCCATAGCGGCTAACAGGTACGCACAACCATTCTCCAAGGTATTGACTTGGATCTGGGCTGCATGTAATTTGACCGGACCAAAGATTTTCAATTTAACCACTTCTGTCGCAGGATCCGTATGCAATTCGTACTCTACCCCAAATTGCTTCATGCCATCCAAAAATGACTGCAAGCCAGATAGCTCAGAAAACTCTATTGTCGAAACCCCATCACCTTGCGCAAGAAGCGTGGTGATCCAAGGAATCCATCGAGGTATAAAACCTGTATATGGCTTGCTGGTAATTTCCACAGGGTGCAGCTTGGATGATTCCCGCCAAACATGTAGCAACGTATCTTCAGGCCGGTATCTGATGCCTAGTTTGGTGAATTTGGAATACAGCGAGGTAAGTCTGTCTGTTTCGAACCCAGCGATCGTGACATCACCGTGAGTCGCAGCAGCTGCGATAGCCCAAAAAGCAACTTCATCCGGATCGCCAAATAGCTGTGTTTCAAACCCGCGGAGAGCATCTGTTTTTTGAATGAGTAGGCCACCGGTATCGTACGGTGTGATATCCGCACCCATCTTCTGCAGGATAGCGATCAATGTTTCCATCTCGTGCGTCAAAGGCATGTTTTTTAACACAACAGAGCCTGATGTACCGATCACCTGCGAAAGAAGTACTACCACCGCACTCAACGGCAGTGTATTACTTAGCCGATGTTCGGCAATACTTTTGTGATGTTGGAACGTTAGAAACCCATCTGCATCTTGCGTCATAGTACCTACTATCGTGGCAAGATCACTCAATACATGTTGCATGGACTGGGTTGGTGCTTCGCCGAAAGAGATGTTTCCAATAGAAGCGCGTGAAAATCGAGCAAGTAATGGCCCTAGTAATAAGGCACTTTCCTGCACTTTCTCGGCTAAATTAGTAGGTACTACACGAGTCGTGATGTGTTGCGCACTAATAGACAGTGTGTCTTTGCCAACAAACTCTGCTTTGACTCCCAAAAATTTGATACATTCAATAAGCGCGACGATAGCGCGCGTCTGTGGGACATTCTTGATGATGCACGTTTCTGAGGTTAATAACGCTGCCGCTATAAGATACATACCGAGGGTTTCCGATCCTCCCACAGTAACTTCGCCTTTCAACGGGACATTTCCTTCAATGAGATAGGTGTATGCGCTCATATGGTAGTATGGGACAGTGTGCGATCTGTTGCCTATTATACCGCATTACGTGCCAACATGTAGGTATTTGTGGGAAAAACAGAACTCGACATTACCTCCATCCCGACATCACTCTGGTGAGATGCCAAAATAGGTTATCAATTCTCGTCCCATCTTCAACCAAAGCGGTACTGCTGTTTCTGCTGAGTAGGTGGAGGTTTTCGGCTTATGCATCCTGACCAGTAACACAAATACCGGATCATCTGCTGGAGCAAACCCGACAAATGTTACATTG
Source organism: uncultured Candidatus Saccharibacteria bacterium (assembly GCA_964597265.1). Classification (GTDB taxonomy): domain Bacteria; phylum Patescibacteriota; class 4484-211; order 4484-211; family JAGQKX01; genus CAZQWJ01. Next base: position 4,787 of record CAZQWJ010000018.1, on the reverse strand, counting down.
GTCTGGTTGTGGTCATACCCACCAGGGATAGGAATTTGCGCGGTGCCGGTTTTGCCGGCCAGCGGATAATCTGCGAGCCCTTCATGTTCTACAAACCAGGAAAATTCGCCCTGATTTACTACTTGCCGCATGAGTCTTTTTACCTCTTGCGCTGTTTCGGTAGAGATGGCCCGCCCTACCTCTTGCGGCTGATAGGTTATACGTGCGTCAGAAGACGGGTCGTACATTTCCTTGACGATATATGGCTTCATGCGAACGCCATCATTGGCAATGGTTGCAACTGCAGTAACTAGCTGCAGTGGAGTCAGCGATATACCCTGTCCAAACGCGGCCGTAGCAACATCAATATCCCGCCACGTCTGGATTGGCTTGGTCAACCCTGCCTCTTCACCCTGCAAGTCGATCCTGGTGGATGTACCAATACCAAAGCGTTGCATGTAATCCCATAATCGGTCCTTTCCAAGCAATAGGCCAATATGCGCAGCACCAGTATTATTAGACAACTGCAAAATTTGCCCGACGTCGATTACGCCATGGTACTGGTTATTCCACGTTCTGATATCATATCCCTGGATACGCACAGGACCAGTGTCATTGTAGGTGCTATCAACCTCGATCACATCAGAATCCAACCCAGCGGCCACGGTGATAACTTTCATTACCGACCCTGGCTCATAGTTGTCAGAGATGGCGTGATTCTTGTACACATTGACCCGGGCTACATCTGACTCGTCTCCCAAATACTCCACCCAATTGCCCGGATCAAATGTCGGATAGTTGCCTAATGCCCACACCTCGCCAGTTTTTGGATTAAGCAAAATATACGAGCCCCAGTCAGCGCGGTATCGCTCCACGCCTTGCCTGAGTTGACTGTCCAATAGATACTGCAGTTCTCGTCGCACGGTTAGTGTCAAATTCATACCTGGCGTTGGCGGAACAGGATTAAACTGACCAATAGGTATTGGCTTGCCGGCAGCGTCTATCTCAGTGCTGAGATATCCGTGTGTACCGGTAAGTTCGCCATTAAAGTATCCTTCCAGGCCAAAATATCCTGTTGGTCTACCAAACTCATCAGATCCCACAAACCCTAACACATGAGCAGCCAAATATTTTTCTGGGTACGAGCGAGTCTTCTCTGCCTGAAAATATACACCTGCCATATTCATGCCAGTCAATTCGTCTCGCAACGTGATTGGCAGATTACGCATAATCGGCACCCACAGTCTGTCTTCTTGGGTCATTGCAGTTACGAGGTCTTCTTGCTTTTTGTCGCGCAGCTCTTCCCATTCTTCCTCTTCCAATTCACATCCCTCTGACTGCTTTGGTGGTTGGTACAAGTAACATTTTTTGTGTTTGAATGGAAGCTTTTCGACAAACAGCTTTGCCAACTCCTCAGCGTCTTTTATCTCCGGCGGAACCACAAAAAGCAAATAGCTTTCTTGCGTGGTAGCCAATGGAGTACCGTCTGATGCAAAAATCTGACCTCGCTCTGCAATCAGCTCCCGTCGGAAAAAATGCTGTTTGGCAGCAAGGGTTTCGTATTTACCATGATCAATGATCTGAAGTGAGAAGAGGCGTAGGATAATAATTCCACCAAGTAAAAGGAACAGACCTCGAATTACGTTATACCGCCATGACTGAGATAAAGAAGGGCGCTTCATCGGGGGGCCAGGGTGGCAAAGGAATCTAACGCATTAACATATTCGATTGCATCAGGATTGACCTTAACAAACCCCATATCTTCGGCCTGTTTTTGAATGGTTTCCAGTGATGATTGTTGATTATATGCTTCCTTGAGGCGGGCGTTTTCCAACAGCAGCTCATGTCTCTTGTCTTCATACGAGTTGATGAGCTCCCCGGAAGTGGCAATTTCGCCAGACAGCCAAATTTGTAGGCCAAACACAATACTCCCACATCCCAACAAGGCAAGCACGAGTATTCTGCTTTTTCCTGCCTGTAATAACTGCCGTTCTTCTTTTCTTCGTAATTGTAAGCGTTGCATACGTTTTGTTATGTATGTATCTTTTCCGCCACCCGCATTTTTGCAGAACGAGCGCGTCTGTTATTGGCTACCTCTTGTTCGGAGGCAACAATTGGTCGAGAGGTGATCGGTGTCAACTCTTTATTATTGCGAAAAAAGAGCTTGACTGCCCTGTCCTCCAACGAGTGAAACGAAATCACCACCAACCTTCCTCCATCCGATAACAAAGAAACCGCTGCTGCTAGCCCTTTGTTCAAATTGCCAAGTTCATCATTGACTTCTATTCTCAGTGCCTGAAAAACAGTCGTCGCCGGATGGCGTTTGGCTGTTCTTTCTCTGTTGCCCGCCACATCTTCGACTGCAGCAATCAACTCGCCGGTCGTAGTGAATGGTTTTACTCTACGGGCGTCTGCAATACGATCAGCAAGTTTTCGAGCCAGGTGTGTTTCACCAAAATGTAAAAATACTTCATATAGTTCATCTACAGAATATGAGTTGAGTACGTCCGCCGCAGTTTTTGGCGAAGACACATCCATTCTCATATCAAGCAATTCGTTACGCCGAAACGAAAACCCTCGTAGCGATTTGTCCAACTGATAGCTGCTCATCCCTACATCCATGATTATCCCGTTAACCTGGTCAAACCCATGCGTGTGTGCTATTTGGGCCATATCACGGAAGTTGCCCTTGGCCAAGACATAACATCCGGTATATCCAGCAGGTAGGGTTTCCAGAAGCTTGATACGCGCGCTGTACAGCGCGGCAATATCCTGGTCTATGCCCAAAACAGCACCTCCGCTTCTGATAATCCCTATCGTGTGCCCACCACCCCCAAGCGTGGCGTCAATGTAGTGACGCCCCGGTCGGACGCAAAGATGTTCTATTGCCTCGTGTAACAGCACTGGTTTATGAAAGTCGTGTGTCATGCTTGTATACATATATGTGGTCACCACAACGGTAGATAAACGCGCCCAGCAAACTCAATGTTAGGGGGACAGTGAGCATCTATCCACCGTTGGGTAACACTTGCCGTAGATCATTTCGACCTACAACCAAACAAAGCACTATGAGGCAGTATGTAAATGCGCTAACTTATTGGCTATCACTCCCGAATGTTTATCCAATGCGAGCTCATGTTTCTTCCAAACATTTTCATCCCAGATTTCGACCCACTGGCCTAAGCCTAGAAAAATAACCTTATCTTGTATCTGTGCGTGTGCGAGTAATTTCTCTGGGATAACAAATCTACCCTGCCCATCAGGTTGCACCTGATATGCTCCCCCCATGAGATACCGAGTAACGTCCCTCACTTCGTTCATAATAAATGGTTGATCGCTTACTCCTTTTGTCAAAGATGCAAACTGCTGCTGGTTAACTAAAATGAGATGTTGTTCAAACCCTTTGGTAACAATCAATTCATTACCCAGCAAATCCGTAAAACTTTTGGGGACTGCAATTCTTCGTCCGCTTGTAACTTTAGAAGTGTATTCACCAACTAACACCATTTAACACCAATTTAGATCAAATAGTAGACATGTGTCAAGGGGTGAAAACCAACCATTACGCTACAGGTCTGTTTGGTTGACAATTAATATGGCTTATCTGATACTGAGAAGATGGAATTAGTCGGTAGTGCGCTAGTAATCACCCAAGTCATCATATTCATTGCCATTATTATCTTTACCGGCATACTTTCTTTTATTGGCGTGCCCGTAGCGATTGTTTTTCTTATCCTGGCAACGTTGCATTATTGGCAGTATGGCGCTGTAGTTTTTGGCAGTGGAGATATTATGCTACTGACGATACTGACGATTTTGGCGGTCTTTCTTGATAATATTGTTTTGATCGTTGGGCTGAAGAAAACCGATGCCAGCAGGCGAGGATATGTCGGCGCGATGGTCGGTGCCATAGCAGGAATATTCACTGCAAACGTTATCGGCGTTGCACTACTTACCACTGCAGGAGCAATCGTTGGCGAACTGATCCATGGCAAATCTCAAGAAGCAGCGATCAGAAGTGGTGTGGGCGCAGCACTGAGCCTGCTATTTGGTTCGCTCTTGCGAGCCATCCTTACTCTTATTGTGGCAGTATATGTGTTGCAGAGACTATTGTTTTGACCATGAATATCCATCATCGAGAGCTATTACAAATGGTACAAGCCGCGCCTAACAAAGATTTTGGCTTTTTTGATCTTGCTCATTATCTGGGAACGCCTCACACCGTATACGGCATTGATACTCCAACAAGAAAAGATATTGTAAGAAAATGGAAGAATGAACACCAAGATCTGTCTTATGAAGCATATCTAAAGCTTACTATCTCATTAAACAGGGGCGATTCGTTTGAAGAAAAACTGCTCTCTTCTTCGATCCTGGGAAGTTTTCCCACATATCTCAAACAGATTGACCCCATGTTTCTGGATGGACTTCTTGAACATCTCACCGGTTGGGCAGAGATTGACAGTTTGTGCCAAAGCACCTTTGGTGCGGACGAGATGTTAGCGCAGTGGGACAAGTGGAAAAAAGTCTTGCAGCAGTTCAACCAAAGCTCATGGATAAGCAAACGACGTGCAAGCCTCGTGCTCTTGACCAAACCTTGTAGACAGAGCAATGACAAGCGTCTCAGCATTCTCGCCTTTCAAAATACCACTAATCTTATGCGCGAAAAAGACATCCTCATCACCAAAGCCATATCCTGGCTTTTGCGAGCACTTATCAAGCACCATAAAGATGAGGTATCTCAATATCTAAAAGAAAACGAATCCCGCCTACCCAAAATCGCCGTCAGAGAAGTACGACGAAAGATC
>CAZQWJ010000017.1:19477-22056 GCA_964597265.1 uncultured Candidatus Saccharibacteria bacterium | reverse complement strand
GTAGTAGTAGTAGTAGTAGTAGGTATCTAATACCGTATCATAATCGGTTGGTAAAATCGCACTTTTTTTTCTAAACCTTCTCTCCTAATCCTTCTTCTTCATTTTTTCCTTTTTCTCATTTTTCCTAACACAACAACTTTTTCCTGCTATCATACCCTTTCTTTCTTCATTTTTTCTGTCGTTCTTTTTTCCAAAAATTTTCCACTTTAACCCTAAAACAAGCAATTTCCTTTTTCACACCAATCCAAACCACCATTCTCACCAACCGTTTTTGTTACGGTACCCCTGCTACTTACAACAATAACCTCAGCCCGTCGATCGCATTACCTCCTACCCACCCTGCTGCAACTATCAATATGACTCCTATAATGACCGCAGTCTTTTTGCGCTCTCCCCTAAGAACCTGAGTTAACACTGGTACTGCCTGTTGGACAAAGAATAATGCCGCAACGAGCGGCAGTAAAAAACCTGCAAGATAAACCGCCATTAGGGCAGTATATACCTCGGGCGTCGCATTCGGATCAAACGATAACGCCTGAATAAACGCAAAGTAGATTGCTCCCGTAGAAAATAACTCAACAATGCCAACTCCAATCCCTACCGGAAATACTAACCCTCGTTCTAGCCAGGGCATCAGACGATTACCTACTGACTCAAACCCAGGTAGTCTGATCGGGCTTATAGCACGCAGTAACTCAGAAACACCTGTATATAGCAGCATACACGCCAAAACCAACTGTATGCTTTGGAGCAACATTGTCGGTCCTCCGTGCACATAGCTTTCTCGCAACACAATTCCTGCAGACACATACACCACAAATATTCCCAACAGGTACAACAACCCCGTTTTGATCATTGATACCCTCCTTGCGGTTTGGTGAATAATCAGGAGTAATACACCAAATGCAGTAGGGTTAAACGCATCCACTAAGGACGCTCCAAATACCACAACTACTTGCTTGATACCAAGGTGGGTCAACGGACCACTAACTCCCGGATGATGCGCCAATATGGACTCAGGCAACAGTAGTGATATGGAAATCAGACCCACAATCGTCACACAGATAGTGATTTTGATTCTCATATGTGTAGCATACCATGCTCCCCGCGAGCACGTCCTTAACCCTGATCGTTTCAAAAAAAATCCCCTGTATCCAATAACTTGCCAATACGTTACGTTCGGTGCATACTAGTAGTATCATGGCCCTCAAAGAGATAGGTCGTAACGTTTTGCCTCCAGCACCACCTCTAAAAAAGATTATCGGACCCAGCTTTATTATTCTCGGACTTGGCCTCGGCAGTGGCGAATTCATCTTATGGCCATATCTCACCTCCAACTATGGTATGGGTATTATTTGGGGCGCAATTCTGGGCCTGACGTTTCAATTTTTTATGAACATGGAGATTGAACGATATGCCTTGGCGAGAGGCGAAAGCGTATTTGTCGGGCTGGCTAGAAAATTCCGCTCACTCACCTTTTGGTTTATGATTTCCACCTTCATCCCGTGGATTTGGCCAGGTATAGCCGCAGCGTCGGCAGCTCTGTTGGGCTCGCTGTTTGGTTTTGAAAATCATCGGTTGCTCGCCATAGGCTTGTTGATCCTGATGGGCCTCATCCTCTCACTTGGACCGATCTTGTACAAAACCGTAGAGACTCTTGAAAAGCTGCTTATCTTGATCGGTGTACCAGCTATTTTTATTCTAAGCATAGTGTTGGCCAAACCTGAACACTGGATAGCAGCAGGCAAAGGCTTGGTGGGAATCGGCATTGATTACCAATTTTTGCCTGAAGGCATCGCTATCGCCACTTTCCTTGCTGCCTTGGCGTATGCTGGCGCTGGAGGCAATCTCAACCTCGCTCAATCATTTTATGTAAAAGAAAAAGGGTACGGAATGGGAAAATATGCCGGTCGAATTACCAGCCTGCTCACAGGCAAAAAAGAGGACGTATCCTTAACCGGCAATTCTTTTGACATGACTCCCGAAAGTATTTCAACCTTCAAACAGTGGTGGCGCACAATCAATATCGAACACTTCTTAGTATTTTGGCTTACCGGTTCTATCACTATTTTCCTTTTAGGTCTTCTCTCTTTTAGTACAGTCTTTGGGCTTGAGGGTAATACGCAAGGGATTAGTTTTGTCATCCGCGAAGCCGAAGTTATTGGCCAACAGTTGATACCGCTGGCAGGAACATTTTTCCTGGTGGTAGGTACCCTCACTCTTTTTGGTACTCAGCTTACGGTTTTTGATGCCACCAGTCGGATACTCGCCGAAAATGTCATCATTTCCTCCTATCCAAAACTGCAAGAAAAGAATCTACGCAATGTGTATTACATAGTGTTGTGGTTACAAATAACAGCAGGGATCATCATCTTCACCTTAGGTTTTACTGAGCCTTTACAACTATTGATTATCGCAGCAGTAATGAACGCGTTCGCCATGTTTATTCATGTCGGATTGACCTTATGGCTCAACTTGACCAGCCTGGAGAAAGAGATCAGACCGAGCTGGTTTAGAATACTGGCGATGGGCTTGGGTTTTGTGTTTTATGGCGGATTTTCACTGTTTACTATCTACGA
>CAZQWJ010000017.1:0-19377 GCA_964597265.1 uncultured Candidatus Saccharibacteria bacterium | reverse complement strand
GGAGTTTTGCTTTGAAATAATCCAAACATATCAAATGACCTGCATGGTTCCGGTATACATACCCATAGAACAGGTGAAAGTATATGATCCTTTTTGGGTCGGTGTAAACGTAAAGGTCTCGCTGCCGGTAGGTTTGAGAAAGGTCGAAATACCAAACGCTTTGAACGTAAACGCCACTGCGCACGAGTACGTTTCGTTGGTTACCAATGTAAGCTCAACCGGCTTACCTGATTCCACGACCACGACATTTGGAGAATATCCACTGTTAGTAACATTGATGGTGAGACGCTGTGCTTGTTCTGTCTGGATAGCAGGCACTGCATCCCCACGTGCTGTATTGGTGAGGTTATGCCACGATAACGGAGAATCAAGCACTGTGAGTACACCATTGACACTATACAATGCCATGAATATCAATACATATGCTGCTACGCGCAAAAACTGCTGTCTCCAGTTCTCAGAAAATTTGACGGTAGCCAACCCCAACGCCACAAATAACGGCGTCGTACCAAGAACAAATGCAAACATTACCAATGCCCCTTGTACTGGATTTCCCAAGTTGATCGCCAATACTTCCATGGACTGTGTTACTCCACAAGGAATAAACACAGTCAAAAAACCCAAAAGTGCCGGCGCAAAGAGTGCCTGGCTTTTGGACGTTGTATGTATCCATTTCTGGACAAAACGAGGCGGCTGAAACGCCATGAACCGGAAGATCGGATGCACATTAAGAAGATTCATCGCTGTAGCAAACATGAACACTGCCGCAAACGTCTGAAACGTCAACCGCATACCCAAGCTCAGCGCAATAACTGATCCCAGCCAGCCCAGCAAAAAGCCAAAGAGCGTGTGAGACACTAACTTGGCAATCATGAACGCACTTACCGCCCACACATCATCTTTGTAGAACGTACTTGCACTGGTAAACTTAGGAGAACCGTTTGTCTCCAACTCCTCTTCTTTTTTATTAGCTAACACACCGGCAAGTAAGCCTCCCTGCATCGCTAGGCAGCTCAGTCCTCCTGTAGTTAAGCCGGTGATAAATATTAACCAAAGATTCATGTTATTAGCTGTTAGTCGTTGGTCATTTGTCGTTAGCAGTTAGTCATTTGCTGTTTGCCATTAGCTATTAGCTAATAGCTAATGACTAAAGACCAATGACAAATGACTAATACCTAGCCCTTCAGCCGCAACGCATTACCAACTACCGAAACACTTGATAGCGCCATAGCTGCCCCTGCCAGCATTGGGTTAAGCTGTATCTGCCAAACAGGATACAAAATTCCCATGGCAACCGGTATCAACACAATATTATACCCAAACGCCCACACAAGATTCTGTTTTATATTAGACATGGTAGCCTTGGACAATCGCAAAGCATGTGGCACCAGGCTGATATCACTTCTCAAAAGCGTAATGCCCGCTGACTCAATAGCCACATCAGTACCACCGCCCATGGCAATACCTACATGTGCAGATGCCAGCGCCGGCGCATCGTTGATTCCATCTCCTACCATGGCGACAATACGGCCTGCATCTTTGAGTTCCTGTATCGTTACTTCTTTATCCTGCGGCAATACCTGTGCCCGTATGTCGTCAATGCCTAACTCGCGTGCAATGACTTCTGCAGTCTGTTGGTTATCGCCAGTAAGCATGATTGTCTGTATATGCATCGCATGCAATGCCTCAATGACTTGCACTGCCTGCGGTTTTATCTCATCTCTGATGCCAAATACTGCCACGAGGTGTTTGTCATATGCTACAAGTGCAATGGTCTGAGCCTGCTGCCGCCACTGCGCAACGTCATCCATAAGTGATGTATCCATAGTGACCCCTTCATCAACGAGCAAACTCTCTGTGCCGATTATCAATTCGGATTGTTCGACAACAGCACGGACACCTTTGCCGGAAATATCTTCAAACTGCTCTACATCAACCACGTTCGCATCGGGATACTCTTGGGAAATATAATTGACTATGGCTTGTGCCAAAGGATGGTGTGAGCGCTGTTCGATGGATTTCACCAACGACAACACGTATTGCTGGTCAACGTTATTAGTAAACGAGACCTGCTGTACGACGGGCGTACCTTCTGTTAAGGTACCTGTTTTGTCAAATACCACCGTATCTACTTTATTGGCCAACTCCAACGCCTCTGCATTCTTGACCAAAATGCCCAGCTGTGCACCCTTACCAATGCCCACCATTACAGAAGTAGGCGTTGCCAAACCTAATGCGCATGGACACGCGATAATAAGTACTGAGATCATGCTAACCATTGCATGCAAAAACTGCGGCTCTGGTCCCCACATAAGCCACACACCAAACGTAATAACTGACAACACAATCACGATCGGAACAAAGTAGCTGGCAATAGTATCAACCAGCTTTTGAATATGCGGACGCGACCCCTGCGCCTCGCGTACTAATCGGATGATATTCGCCAGCATGGTATCCTCACCCACATGCTCGGCGGTCATTTCAAAAGAACCACTGGTATTGATGGTAGCGCCAATCACCGTATCACCTTCCCGTTTGGTAACCGGTATACTCTCTCCCGTCACCATACTCTCATCAATAACACTTGATCCCGCGACAACAACGCCATCAACAGGTACTTTCTCGCCTGGCTTGACGAGCAAACGATCACCTTGCTGGACCTCCAGGATAGCAATGTCCCGGATCTGCCCCTCGTGTACAACATGCGCTACCGTTGCCTGCAGACCGATGAGTTTTTTGAGCGCTTCGGACGTCTGGCCTTTTGCACGAATTTCTAAGTATTTGCCTAATAGCACCAACGTGATAATAGTAGCTGCGGTTTCGAAATAGACATGTAGAGGGACACCATATTCCATCAGGAATGTATCAAACAACACAACGAACATAGAATAGCCATACGCCACCGATGTCCCCAACGCAATCAAGGTATCCATGTTAGCGGTCTTATTTTTCAATGCGGACCACGCACTCAGATAAAACCGTTTCCCCAGCCAAAATTGCACCGGCGTAGCAAACGCCCACATGACCCACATATCTTTGAGGAAGGCAGGGGCAAACGGCATCATTCCTCCAATCAGTAACGCTGTGGTTAATATGACACCCACGATCAATTGCTTTTTGAGTAATGTCAGCTCTTCCTGACGCTCTTGGTCTGACAGGTGTTCCATATGCTCGTGATCATGTCCTTTGGATATGTGCGCGGTATATCCCAATGATGCAACCTCACGCTCAATCGCCTGCTCAGACACCTGCGTTGGATCAACTGCCACCGTCCCTTGCTCACTACCATAGTTAACCGTGGCCTCGTGGACCCCCTCAAGATTGGACAGCTTCCGCTGGATATTGGCAGCACAACTGGCACAGTGCATGCGGGAAACATGAAATGAGATAGTTTTTGTAGTGTTAGTGTTTGGCATAGTATGTTGGGCGTTGTTCAAAAGCCTTCAAACAACCCTCAGCGCAAAAATAATACTTGGTGTCGGCAACAGTTGTAGCATAACTGGCTGTCTTAGGAGAAAGCCGCATCCCGCATACCGGGTCATGTACCAGTGGCACCAAATCTTTCATTGTTAGTAGCAGCTCATTTGCCAAATTACTGCCCTGATACCGCTCAATCAGAACATCACGAATCGCATCACTCGCCACGCTAAAATTAGGATGTGACAGTGTGTAATACACCTCTTTGCCATGTTTCTCAAAAGTAACCGCACCTGCATCCCGTAACACCTGCAGGTGTTGGCTTACATTAGCCTGTGGTAGACCAAGCATAGTTCTGATCTGGGTAACTGTAATAGCCTGATCACGCAACAGGTGAATAATTTCTAACCGCTTTGGATGTGCGAGTGCTTTCAATAATTTGGCATGAAGATCAAAGACTTCTTTATACATATTTAGACATATTCGATTTTTCGAATATATTATACAACTATGCATCCTGTCAAGTGTGTACTCCGATGGCCACTATACTATATGATCTAGTTATAGGCGCAGTACTGTCTATCATACGTATGTCAATTACGCTAAAAGAGGTCACTACTATTTATACAGACAACGTAGATAAGATCTACAAATTCTTTTATTACCGCACTCTTTCTCGTCCTGCTGCCGAGGATCTAACGAGTGAGACATTTTTGGAATTCACCAACGCTGTCGTCAAAAAGAAAGACATCGAGGATCCATCAAAATACCTGTACGGCATTGCCAAATATGTGTTTATTCATTTTCTCGAAAGGAAATATCGGGAAAAAGAAACCGTGGTAGACACATATGCTATCGAGCAGTTGAATTTTGGTGAACACGTGGATGTATACATACAGCAGGTCGAACAAACACCAACAAGCGAAGAAAGAATACTTCCGTATATCAATACCTTACCCGAAAAACAACGCGAAATCGTTACTATGCGGCTTATCGAAAAATTATCTCCTACTGAGATAGCAGCCAAAATTGGCAAAGATACTAACTATGTCAAAACAACCCAAAAGCGTGGGATCAAAAAATTACAGCAATTAGTTGCCTGTACTCCTATGCCCACTAATGATACATAACTATGAAAGAGTCACGTGACCAACAACCCGACATAACACTAGATACTGCAAACGCGCAGCCATCTTCCCGGTTCAAGGCGTTACTTGCCATGAGAATCACATACCGTTTTGTGATGGGACGTCTGTTCGTTCCGCCGCATGTTTACTACATGCCACTGGTAGCCCTGGTGTTGGTCGTATCTTCTTTTGTTTTTGGTCCAGATGTGTACGCGTTTCTCAGAGTGCAGTACATCAAAACTACCACTGACACCACATCAATCTATCAGCAGGCAGTACAAAAACGACCTCAATCGGGAGAGAGAACCACGATGGCTACCACTGATATGACTTTGGAGTCTGCACCGTTGATATATCCCGGAAGGATACAGGATGACTCTAACTATTTTTCCTACACAACCCATATCACCCACGGACCACAAGCTGCTACTTGCCAGTCCTACACCTATTGGGATAACAATGCAATCCAAAGCTACACCTCTGCAACGATCTCATTCCACACAGACGAGGCATATTACAGCAAATCCGTTACCACCGATGATAATGGCAATCCTATTGATTATTATCTTTGGACACCCGAACACGCTATCGAATATAAGGGCGGGGAGTATGCTATCAGAAATAATTACACGTTCGTCCCCATGGTTGCGGAGACAGTTCCAGCACCCACCATTGACGATACTGCCCTGCTACGTGAAGACACAACAGACTATGACCTTTCTATCCAAATAGATCCTCAGCCTGAACCTGAGTTGGTCGCAATTGAAAAAATAGACGGTCTCGAATATTACATCTATCAGACCACGTACGACCTGTACTGCGACGAACAAAACACTCAGACAGGTATCCAACGATCCTGGATTAATCATACCAATCAGGATGTGTATAAAGACCAGACATATCTGAACTCTGTCAGTGCTAACAATCTTTTGATCGAATCCGTGTACATAAACGAAACAAAGAAGACTACCCTTGAAGAGGTGGCTGAGCAATTTGCATTTGAATACAATGTCCCGATTCGGCAGGCTCCAGAGCAAGACACATCTGTGCAGTTAGAAAGCTACCTCAACCAGAACGTAGTGGAGACCCTGCTGCCTACCAGTACCGATTGGCAATTGTCGAGTGCATACTCTGAAGCAGCGAATAATCTAGCCTATCGTACCAGCTATATTTTTGACCGCGCGTACTACGCTCCAGGTGCCATTGGCGAAGCTATGTATCAACAGCTGCAACATACGTTATCCGATGTTCCAGCTGCAGCACTTGAATTACAATTTGTCGACGCAAGTGGCACGTTTGCTACAGTAACGACATTTGATAACTCGACTGACGTACACACAATCTTGGCGCATCATGCCTTACAAGATATTACGCCTCAAAGCGGTCACATCACAATCAATGGCCAAAGCCAAACCGTCAGTGTCTACGAATTCCCTGGTGTTTCTGTCAGCCCGGACAGAGAGCTGCAATCTGAGTATATGACACTACCATATGAAGGTTCTCCTTCACCTGCCATCGTGTTTGAGAGAAATGGCTATGTGTTTATGCTTCGGGTACATGATTATGGCGCTAGTGAGCGTGAGTGGAATGAGGCGTTTGGCTCGTTTGACCTCATAAGCACTGCAAATGCCCAGCAACGGCAACAGCTCCTCACGCGTATCCAGAATACGTTACAAATTTCAAGAGAAGAGGTAAGTAGCAGAAACTAAACGATTAGAAGCTATTTCAAAAAATAGGTGCGTCATCCTGAGCGTAACGAAGTAAAGCCTGCCTCAAGTGTAGCCTGCCCCAAATCGTCATCTTGAGTTTACCTGCCCTTCCTTGGTGGGTCGAGAGATCTCTGCTATATGCGTATAGCGAAATAGCTTCTAGGACGATTCTTCTGGTTCGTTGGCTTTTGTAGTGGCTGATTTTCTTGTCGTCCTTGTTGGCTTTTGCACCGTGGCAGTCGTTCGTTTCTTCTCCAACCACTTTGAGCTCGAATTAATTTTTGGACTTGCCGCTTTCTTCACCTTTGGTTTGGTGACAGCTGCCGGTGGCGGAGAAGTAGAAGACCGCTTGGTTGCAAATACAACGATACCTGCAAAAACGATCACGCCCATTACCCCTAGCAAGATAAACAAAATAGAGGTGTCGTTTGCAGAGGTATCTCCTCCATTTTCATCTGTCGTATCCGATACTGGTACTACAGTCCCCACAGCAAATAGCGCAACATTTCCACCTTGCCCACCTACAGCAACAAGGTGTGTACCATCACCCAAAAGATACGCAAAATGAGAGGCATAATCGATTGCAAGAGACCCAATCGTATTACCGTACATATCCACGAAGAATAAGCTTTCCTTGCCACTGATTAATAAATATTCACCCTCAGCCGCAAATTGTCCATGGTGAGACGAATCGGCCAGCGTCCATACTGGTCGCCCGTTTTGAGTGTCATAAAGCGTGTTTGCATATTGCCCACCGCCACCGACAAATACATATTCCCCATCCGGTGAAAAATCTAACCAGGACGCCCCACCTTGGACATCTGCTTGCCAGATGGGTAGCCCTGTTTCTGCATCCAGTAGCGTAACTTCCCCTGTACTACTTGCAGTTCCCACATAGCGACCATCGGCAGATAGCACAAACCCATTGGGAGATTGACCAACAGTAGCAGACCAAACGACTGAACCGTCAGAAGTCTTGAGTTTGTATGCCTGGCCGGCATCCGTTGCCACATACACGTAGGTATCATCATCGCTGAACAATATCCTCCGCACAGGTGTAAATACATCCGTATGCCAAATCAGTTCGCCAGTCAAAAGATCCGCCAACACTACCTCACTACTGCCGTCACCAATAGCAACATACGCATTGGTATTGGATAACGCTATTTCCCTGCTGTCGATAGTGCCAAATCCATACGCATCCGCTTGATGAACCCACAGAGGTTCTCCCGTCGCACCATCCAACACGCCAAATGTCTGCATCGGGTATGCAGTGGTAAATGCAGCGTATGTGCCATCACGCGATAGATCAGCGCCCCAACCTCCATGCCCCATGCCATACGCCCATTGCAACACGCCATCCAGTGTATATAGTTCTAATGTTGCGGCAGATGTATCACGATCATCCAAAATTGCACCCACACCACTAACTAATAAAATAGACCGCGCAGATGCATCAATTGCACCACTCCAATACCCCCCAATGGGCGAGGAGACTGACTCGGTAATAGAGAAGGTCGCCGTGTATTTTGCAGGGGTGAGTTCGATTACATATGACTCAACTGCTGGATCTACATACACAAACCCCGTTCCCGCAACTCCTTGCGCGCGAATAAACCAGTCATCGCGCATTGGCACGCCAGGAAAGGAAAACGCTCCATCAGCATCGGCCTGCGTTTGTAGCTCCCAGTTGCCCGTAGAAAGAGTAACCTCTACACCGCTTAACGTAGCACCATAACGATCAACAACAGTACCAGATACCTGCAGGTCTCCGGTTATGGTTTGAGGATCAAGTACTTCAATACTATGTGTAACGATCTCGGTACGGCTCTCACCTGACTCCTGATCTTCAAAACGCCATTCAACCGTACGTTGATAATCCCCTGCTACAGCGAGGTCTGAAGTCTGCTGCATAAATATCTGCACATACAATGTTTGTCCGGGGGCAAATCGCAGTACCTGAGGATATGGCCAGCTTGAGAGTTCATCTTCTGTTTCCTGAAAATACGCGCTGAAATTGATTTCATGTGATTGGTCGCTGGTGTTGGTAACACTCAATTTTTGTTTTATGACGGCATCAAGCGGGAACGTAGCCGATGTCACACCGGTATCAATAACAAGAAAATCAAGGTCAGCCGCGTGAGATGAGGCTGTTGTGAAAACAAATACAAACGTGAGTATAAACAGTATGTGGGCAGTCTTACGCAACATCTATTCACTATCCTAACCGAAGACGCGCGGTGTTTGCAACTCTTCAGTATAATGATCCTGCACCCATAGCATTAGCTTGCCTGACAAACAGGCATAAAAGGAGAGGCACATGAACAAGAAGTTGCTGGGAGTAGTCCGTTTAATTAGGCCAGGAACCACATTGAGTGGCATACTGGCCACGGTGGTCGGAGCGTACGTAGCAGTCAGTGGACAGCCGGATTGGTCGCGCGTTGCCCTGGCAGCTTTCGTGGTCGCAACGATCCAGGGCGCAGGCAATACGCTCAACGACATTTTTGATTACGAAGCTGATGTAATCAACAAACCATGGCGGCCATTACCTGCCGGCAAAATTACCACGCGTGAAGCGTCCAGATTGACTGGAGCGTTGATCCTAGCAGGATTGGTTACTGCGCTGTTTCTCGGCGTACATAACCTGCTCCTTGCCATAGTGGTGGCAGTGACGCTGTACGCGTATGCCGCGTTTTTGAAACAGACTCTGTTGATCAAAAATTTGGTTGTGGCAACAGCCTCTGCCTTAACCGTGGTGTATGGCGCGATGGCCGTAGGCAGGCTGAATCAGAGCGTATACCTTCTGGTTGCCATTATCTTTCTGGGTATTCTCGCCCGCGAGATACTCAAAGATATGGCAGACGTAGACGGTGATATGGCAACAGGAACACGTACCGTCCCTATTGCATGGGGGTTGGGCACGGCTAAGGTTCTGTTTGCCGTGTGTATGGTAGCAACTATCGCCGCGATAGCCCTATCGATGAATGAGTTGTCGTCCATATACAAAACCGTCGCACTGGTCGGCGTTATCCCCTTTCTGGGATACGTGATCTACAAAGTGGCCACAAGCGATGCTGCAGCCGTATACGAACGTCTGAGCGGTTGGCTCAAGTTTGGATTTTTCGTATGGTTTGCAGCTATACTGTTAGGCTAAGCGTATGCGGGGAAAAAGGAGGGCAGGGGGTGGACAAGTCATCTCCTGCCTTTTACAAGATACCTATACGTGGACACCAATTTTTCCTTGAGATTTGACCTCGTTGATTGCTTCTTGTAATTGAGCATCAGTTGCCAAATAATAATGCCGGTTTGCATTGAGTTGCTCATCTAATTCATACACGAGCGGTATGCCTGTAGGGATAGTGACCTGCGTAATGTCTTCATCAGGCAGATCATCCAAGTGTTTGACAATAGCACGCAGACTATTACCCGATGCGGAAATAAGGATTCGCTTGTCCTCCATTATCTTTGGAGCAATATGATCTATCCAGTGGGGCAAGGCGCGGTCCAGACAATCCTTGAGACTTTCGGTCAAAGGAAGTTCCGACGCCTCAATATGTTTATATCGTGGATCATAACCTGGAAAACGTGGATCATCGAGCGTCAGTGCGGGTGGCTGTTCGTCATAGCTTCTACGCCATCGCAACAATTGCTCATCTCCGTACTTTTCTGCTATCTCCGCTTTATTCAAACCCTGCAATGCGCCATAGTGCCGCTCGTTAAGTCGCCACGTTGGGATAATAGGTATCCACATGAGATCTAATTCCTCCAATACCAACCATGTGGTTTTGATAGCGCGTCTGAGGAGGTTCGTGTGTACTTCGTCAAAACCAAACCCTGCTTCTTTCAAGCGTCTTCCTGCTTCTTTGGCTTCGTTGACGCCACGTTCGGTTAAACCAATATCTGCCCACCCGGAAAAAAGATTCTGTTCGTTCCACTCGCTCTGTCCATGCCGCAGCAATACAATAGTGTACATAGTGTAATCATACAAAAAACCCCGACTCACAACAACCAGACACCCCATAATGGGATGCCTGGTTGCCCAACGACTATTCGAACCGCCACTCGATGACGTCGGCATCTAGCGTCTGGTACTCTGTTGCACTCACTGTGGATGCTTCACCGTTCACATAAAACAGCCAATATTTGCCATCAGTGCCACCTTTAACACCATTGATTGAATCAACATACTCACCAAGAGCAGACTCTTGCGTCTCGACATCAGCATATTCCTTTAGGAGTTCCATGACGGTTCTGCCTTCTTCACCAAAATAAGAAACTGTCGCAGGAGATTCATCTGTTGTTTCAGTGTCGGCGTCGGTCTCAGTCTCGGCTGCGGTCTCAGTTTCAGTCTCAGTAACCGGTGCGGTATTTTCCTGATCTTGTGATGTATCTGCAGGAAGAAGATCCGGCAAAAACACAAATAATCCTGCTCCAACTAAGACCAGAACCACCAGGCCAAAAATAATTCTTAACGAGTTATCACTCGTTGCATTTTGTTCCATGGATTATCACCTCCTCTTCACAAACACACTCACCAAAAATACCAGCCCGCCTACTAATACGATCATAGGACCGGACGGCACATCAAACATAAACGACAATGCTATACCTCCTACCACCTCAAGCACACTAACAATAGGCGTGAATACAAACATATCCTTGAGCGAACGTGAAAAAAGCCGTACCGTGCTGGCAGGTATGACCAACAGTGCATTAAGCAGTATTACACCGACAAGTTGGATGCCGGTCACAATAGTCACTGCTAAGAGAAAACCAAATATCGTATTCACCCACTGCACCCGTACTCCTGCGGCTTTGGCATACACTTCGTCAAACGACACAAACATAAGAGTCCTGTACAGAAAAAACAAAACACCCAATGTCAATGCACTCAAACCCGCAATCAACCACACATGCCCCCACGAAATAGACAAAATACTTCCAAACAAATAACTGATCAACTCCGGCTGAAACCCGGGCATCAGTGCCAAAAGAATCACACCTATCGCCATAGAAAATGGCAGAATAAACCCAAGCACACTATCTATGGGAAGTGCTGCGTATTTGGTCAGGACAGGCAATACCCCAGCAGCTATAACTGCGACAACTGCTGCAGCGACAAGCGGGTCAATGCCGACCAAAAGTCCCACAGCAACACCAGCCAATGACGCATGCGCAATCGTATCACCTACCATCGAAGACCGACGAAGCACAACAAAAACGCCTATAAATGCAGTAAGTACTGCGACAATAACTCCACCTAGCAACGCACGCTGGACAAAAGGATAGCTAAATAATTCAATCATAATTGCGCTTAGAAGCTCATGTAAAACGTTAACCTTTGCCTGTCATCTCGAGTTTACCTGCCCATCCTTTGGTGGGTCGAGAGATCTGTTTCTGCAAAGGTGAGATTCCTCGACCTGCCTCTGCCTACGCAGACAGGTGCGCAGGCAGGCTACGCTCGGAATGACGATAAGCGCAGATGCCGTCGCATGCGTCATCTCGAGTTCATCGAGAGATCTCTTTGTCATCGAGTAGATTTCTCCATCCGCCAAAGGGCGGGCGAGCTACGCTCGAAGTGACAAGAAAGCTGCCTATTTCGAAAAGCTCCTAATGTTCGTGTCCGTAGAACCGCAAATGGCGGCCATACAGATCCATAAACATTTCTTGGTTAAGCACCTCTCGTGGCACGCCCGAACAAAACATCCGTTTATTGATACAAATAACCTGGTTTGCATACGTGTATACGATATCCAATTCATGCGATGCGACGAGCACCGCCATTTGTTCTTCTTTGACTAACCGCTGCACAAGATCATAAAACGTTTGTTCACCGCCCACATCAATACCCGACTCCGGCTCATCAAGAAGCAGCAGCTTAGGACGGTGCGCAATAGCACGTGCCAAAATCACCCGTTGCAATTGCCCGCCCGAAAGCGCAGAAAGCTTTTGCGTACGAAAACCCAGCGCTCCCACTTCTCCGAGCGCACGGTGGATACTCTCTCGCAACTGTTTACGATCAGGGATATAGTGAGAAACAGATACGTTCAAAAACTCGTCAACCGTAATCGGAAACTTTTCGTCAAACGAAAAACGCTGCGGTACATAACCCACCTCACGATATACCTCGTGCAATGGTTTGCCTAAGATGCGAACCTCCCCTTCGTACGCAACAAGGTCGAGTACTGCTCTCATCACTGTTGATTTGCCCGAGCCATTAGGGCCGATTAACATAGTTATTGTCCCAGGCGCAACTGTAAAAAATATATCCTCTATCGCCGGATGTCGACGCGAAGGATATGTAACCGTAAGGTTGGAGATAGAGAGGGCTTCTTGAATCATTACAATGCAGCTCGTATCTGATTAACATTGTAACGCATCAAATCGATATACGATTCTCGACCTGCAGCGCCGCCAATATCATCAAGCTCTGCCAGCGTAACTCCCAGATCATCAGCAATCGGCTGTAGTGGAGCACTTGATGATTGCGGTTCAGTGAATACTACCTGTATGCCGTATTCCCGTATGGTTTCTTGGAAATTAGCCAGGTATCCTGCTGTAGGTTCTTTGCCAGAAAATTCTTCAAATGTTGCTACCACTTCCATGCCATATTCATGAGCAAAGTACGCCCACGAATTGTGAAACGTTGCGATAGATAGTGCATCAAAAGGCGCTAACTGTGTGTGTATCTCAGCATCAAGAGTTTCCAGACGCGCCGTATACTCCTGAGCATTGGCAGCAAACTCGTCCGCGTATTCAGGATACAGGAACGACAATTCCTCTGCTATCTGACGTATCATACCTATCGCATTGGGTACCGATAGCCAGTAGTGGGGATCAATCATTTCATCGTCTCCTTCCTCATCATGACTATATTCATCACTCAGCACCATGACATACGCATCTGCCTGTACCACTTCCGGTATTTCTGCTGATGATGCGATAGTCTGTGCCCAATTGTCCAGACCATAACCGATAAAAAACAGCATGTCACTGCCTGTAGCAGCACGGACATCAGACGGACGTGGTTCGAACGTATGCGGATTTGCGCCGGGAGGGAGAACCAAAACCGTCTCTACATGCTCGCCCGCCACATTGCGTACCAGGTCGTACAAGGGAAAGATGGTCGCAGCAACTTTTGGCTTGTTGGAAGAGATACCGAATCCATTGGCAAACACCACCAGCAGTGCTATGAGTACAACAATACTCACACCAAAAATTATCCACGTTTGGGTAGGGATTTTGTTTGTTTTTCCAATATCATTGTGATCTTCTGGCATGGCAGTATGATACCCGATAGTCAAACAGCCTGTCAAAAAACAGTAACGGTTTATGCATTCAACTGTGGCATTTCATCGTATTTGCCATTTCTCCATTGGTGGTATCGAAACGTGACCAAGTCTCCATATTCGTCCCTCAATTGCACGAGTTGTTGGCCCAGCAGAAAAGAAATTGATTGAGGTCCCTGAACCGTAATATTTAATTCTCCCTGTGCACCAGACGGCAACTCTTCCACCATACGTTCGGTCATTGCCTCTATCTCTTGTAACACCTGTTTCTCTGCATCAGCAAAATCTTCCGGGCGCAGTAATCCTTCGCTTCGCAAGAGTATATCGGCACTCATAACGCCGGATTCCACCATATCCACCATTGCCTGTCCCTCACTATTTTCTTGACGTCCAATGATAACGGCAATATGTTTTTGTGTAGTGCGGCCGGTTTCTTTGTGCGTTACTTCAAGGATATTTGGCTCAGGCACTTCTTCCACGGGCGGAAGTAGTTCTAGTGCTCGTGGAGAAAAACGAAAATGTGCATGTAAGTGTTGAGCTTCTGCAGGGGTAAGACCAGCCAACGCTTCACGTGCTTGCTCTTGGACATCAGGACTGAATGCCGCCGCTACGTCTGCCTGTCGTTGTCTGCCTACCGGACGCACTATCTGGTTAGTCGCAATACGCAAAAGATCAACGCCAACATGGTCATACAATTGGTTATCCAAGCGTGAATTACGATACGCCGATGAACTAAAAATCGCGGTTAGTGCGCCAACAAACCGCTCTTGCGCCTGCTCATCAACGTTAGACGAAACATACTCATACAATGTTCGTTGCAGTTGTGAATCAATCATGTAAGGTACCGCACCAGGGAGCTGATATTTGGAAACCCGCACGTCAGTCGCGCGATTACTCCATGGCAAATACCCCTCTGAATCGGGTAGAGGATTGAAAGTATCGTTTTGGGCGTTATAGATCAAATCAATAGCTTCTTCTGATTGCGCAACCTGCTCAAAAAACGGCAAAAGTACTTCTCCTGTTTGTACCTCGTAGTCAGCCAAATCAACCCGTCCGCGAGCCAACTCAAATAACGCATTCTGTGCATCACCTTCACGTACAAAATGCTCAAACGCATCGTACGCCCGCACATCTAGCTCTCGTCCAGTCATCTGGCGGACAGACGTGGTCTCCCCTTCAGATTGTTCAACGAGCAATTCAGACTCTCGAATTTCCCGCCGGCATGTGGTACATGTATGGTCTTCATGTGGCGGACTTTCTGGACTTAAGGCACAACTCACAATCGCACGCTCTCGAAGATGCTGATTAGGGTAGGGGCCAGCAATGCTTTCAACCCATGCGCCAGGAATCGGATGAGTAAGGAGGCGCGCATATTCCAAAAGCTGCGCCTCGCTATAGCGAGGCACCCGATAATACTCATTCAGCGCCCGCACCAAATCACCCGCATCAAGACCGGTACCCGTTTCAGCAGGAGAACCCAACAAGGTCACCGCACCAAACGACTCCCCTCCCTTGTGGCCATCAGCTTTATTTTCCCCCTTCAATTCGGCTGCGCCAACGCCCCGCACATACTCAAGATTATTCCAGGCTCTGGCAAACTCTCCCAAATCCAGGCCTTTTTTGCGCGCATGAGGGTTACGCGTATTTACACCTATCAAAATCTTGTGTCGACCGTCCGGAAGATCAGCATCCAGTACCAGAATATCTGCCTTGTGGCCAGTTTTCAAATCAGATTTGCGGTAGCCAATGCCCATTCCTCTTTCACCAAGAATAAGCTGCTTGCCACGCAGATCAAGATAACCAATTTGCACACCTGAGGGTAGCTGTCGTACCGAAGGCCGCTCATCCCGAAGCAACTCCCTGTCATGCTGCCGCTGAAACTCAGCTATTTCAGAAAACCGTTGCGCCTTTATTTTGGCGGCTCGCACCTGAGCAGTGTCATCGTCGTGCAGTGAGATATCAATTATTTCAAACGGGTCTTGTTTAGTTTCAACAAACAATCGAAATAACTCAAAACACTCTTCCAGCGCCTGCTGTTGATCTGTTTCTTGGATACCAAAACGTTCGACAAGTGCAGGGTGATCAAAATAGGCAAGCTGCGCGCCCTTGAACAGTTGCGCCATAGACGGCTGCTTAATACCTCCACTAAAACCACCCAACTCCGACGCCTGGATGTACTCCGCCATCCGGCGCAGCTCCTCAATTCTATCGGGCATGTTCTCGGCTAGATCCGCCTCTACTGCTTTGAACGACACATATGATGCACACACTTCCCGTTTGGCACCATCTTCGACAACCATCTGATGTGTAAAATTGCCTTGTTCTGGATCTCCAAGACGTATGTCTTTCGTTGCCTCCAAGGTCAAAACATTCGGGTTGGCAAAATCGGTCTCCGCCGCTTTTCCGGAACTAAACTGCATAGTCGCATGAGGGGAAACTCTGCCTGCCAATCGCTGAAAACAATATGCCACGATCTGGTCAGGATCAGCAAAAGGCTGGCAGTAACCCATAGCAACTTCCGCATATATCCCCTGCTCTCCAACTTCAACAGAACGAGGTATTTCTGGTTGTGAAGCACGTGGCCTTTGTTCGGGACGAGGTCGTTGTTTTGTCATAGGTAATGCCGATGTGTATCGTTTTGCTTGATCAAAGTGATTCAGGCGTGGTTTGGGCCGAAGCAAACACGCGAAACGCCTCTTCTATTCTTGCAACCACCTCATCAAGTGTGACATTTGCCTTGATAAGTTGATCAACCACATCGGCTTGAGGCACTTCCTGTTCGACATTGGTCAATACTATAATCGGAATATCGCTCTTGACTTCATGATGCATCATGTGCAGAAATTGAAATCCGTCCATATTAGGCATCAATAAGTCAAGTAAGACAAGATCTATGGCCTCTCCTCGGTTGACAACTTCCAAACCTTCTTTGCCGTCCCGAGCAACAGCCACAGTATATCCTCGTTCTTGCAGTTTTTTGGTCAAAATATCAAGATACTCCTGTTCATCTTCAACAATCAGGATGGTTGGCATAATCTAAGTGTAACATACGCACACCACACATACTCTTGACGAATTTGTAGTCCTATAGTATAATTCTAGTAACAATTTAGGCGGTCTTCCTACCAGACCATTTAGCTTGATTCCAAGGCTTTATTATGGTTTACGTAGAAAGACCAGAACAAAGCCTTTTTTGTTATTTCGCACATTTTTTCCTAATCGGGTTAATTAAAGAACGTTCCTTTACCACGATACTAACATCGTAGGGTTGAGGATCTTTTCACTCACGACCCGACCCCCCGCTCAGCGGGGCAATACCACGCTAAGCGGGGCATGGATAATAGCCGATAGCTATTTAAAGTACCTTAACAACACACGTCCTTCCGAAGCTCTTTTCAAAAGAGCGAAGGAGGATAAATGATGCAAGGACCATACCACCCTCCGCTGTCAATGACGTAAAGTGCTGTAATGCACTTTACGTGTACAACAAACACGTTTGGTACATAGTTCAAACTTGTTTGAATGGATCTAAGAAATCCACAGCATCTGCTCAGCAGATTGTCCATGAAACTTGTGCGGATAACCGGTACAAATGTACTCCGGGTGGTATGGTTCTGAAGATTCTTACATACGTACTATCAAAACTGCTTTTCACTACAGTGGAAGGTAGTTTTGAACCGACTACTAAGGTAGTGGGTTCCGGGTTACAGATTGAACCCCAAACGCCTGATAGCCGAACTGATCACTCGTCTATTAGGCAAGTAAGGGTTGTCTGCGAGAGCGACGTTTGGAAGACCAGAGAAGCTGAGGAGGTGGGCTTAGAGGCAGCCACCCTTAAAAGAGTGCGTAATAGCTCACTCAGTCAGGTCTCCAAACGCCTAACTCCAGAAGGCACCGCCAACTGCAAAGGCTCATGCCCCCACTCCTGTGGGGCAGACGCCATACAGGGCTCCCGTGGAGCGGGCCGATCCCATGTGGATCGGATAGCTCCCGTCAGTGAACGGGCGGTGTTAGGTCTGTAACCAACTCGGAGGCCGCCGCTGTCTTCTGGCGGCCTCCATCTTTTTTCAACGTAACGGTTTTGGAATTTCTACGCGTGTTTTTCTCATAAGAATACTCGTAGCGGTTTCAGACCGCGTCACCAGAAGGTTTCGTCTCCTTCTGGTGAATTACTTGCAGAGCTCCACCTCTGCATTTTTTATTCACCGTGCTGGAGTGGAGAAGCCAGCACCAGCCAAGGAGGCGCAATGAGCGTTTTTCGCGCTCGCGTGCGCTCCTTTTTTATCACGGTCTGCACTCGCTGCGGACGCGTGGTAAAAAAGGACCACGTATGCTGGTTAGACGACTGACGTAGTCTAACCAGCACCCACCTATGGGTTACAATGGCCGGCTCTAGCGAAGTCGGGACCCTGGCCATCCAAAAGGGTAAGTGGTCTCAGACCACGATTCGCAAGCTGAATGCTGAGCGGGAGACCGCTCACGGAAGATCAAAAAGCGCAAGCATTCAGCGATACAAATAAGTGGCGGGGAGAGAGACAACTGTCTCCGCCACTTCATATATTCTAGGTGTAACATAACATGGCTCGGGGTGTGACACCTCTGTAAAAAGAGGTCAATGTTTCGTCTTAATTGGCGGAATTGCGGGAAACTGCACACACCATAGGCCTGCTCCCGTTTCCTAACGCTCTGCGAGGGATGGGATGACTGCTGGGTTCGACTCCCAGCCGAGCTACCTAATTAAGGGGGCGGCACGTCCGCCCCCTTACACAACAACAACGCCTGCACTGGCGCATGATTGAAACATACGCACAAATATGATATATACTTGGATAGATGAAGATTGGCTGCCTTGGTAATTGGTAACTTTCGTTACCTTGAAGCAAGGATTATTTCTGCACAGACAGGAATCGCCAATCTTTTTTCGTGTCGAGATATAGTAATTGCAAGACCTCTTTTGCAGTTACAATATAATCTGCTTTCCTCGTTCGACGAAATACATCAATCGCGACAACATGGGCAGGCGAAACTTTGCCGATATGACCAAAACGAATCACCGGAGGTTTGGTGTGTGCTTTTTCGAATAACGATAACAGCACATTCTTAATTGTCCCCTCGTGACCCGGATATTCATGATCTATGGTGACAGATGTGAGTAGATCATCTTTGATAAGTACAAAGATCAGCGCAGCAAAAATCTTAAATATAAACGTTTTCTGTGGCCAATCAAGCTGTCTGGCAAGAGTAAGTAAGAGTTGCTTTTCTGGTCCTGATATGAGCAAACTTTTACTTTTACCGTTATTAGCATAGGCTATAACAGTCAGACGATTGGAATGTTCGATCTTACCACTTTGATCTATCTCAACATTCATTGCAATACTGTACCACCTTTTTGGTAGATATATAACACTGTCTATCAAAAAGGGTGTGCAAAGTCTCTTTGTGCGCTCAATATATGGGGATGAAAGGTTTAGACGGCGGTGAGCCGGTGGCGGTAGCGGGAAAATGCCCATGCAAAAACCGCGAAACCACCCGTTGCATGGCAACGAAAGGTTCACTGCCGGACCCGGGTTCGAATCCCGGCATCTCCTTCGTGGGGACAAGGAGCGTGCGGAAAAGGTGGCGCAGAGGTGCTGCGCGTGAATCCCAAACGCTCCCTGGCGGGAAAAGTAGCAGAAGAGCGGCGTAATGACGGTATCCCATTGAGGATGTCGGTTACGTCTGCGCTGTGAACCTCCCGCCTCACCCACGTTTTATTGGAAAACAGCCCCGACGCGACGTCGGGGCACCAGCGGGCAGGCCATGCCCAACCAAAGGAGGTGAAAAATGGCAGTTTTA
>CAZQWJ010000016.1:0-23809 GCA_964597265.1 uncultured Candidatus Saccharibacteria bacterium | reverse complement strand
TTCGCATGGGCGACTTTTACGAGCTATTTTTGGAAGATGCGCACATTGGCGCGGACGTACTGGATATTACCCTCACCAGCAGGCACAAGGGGCAGGATGGGGCAATACCCATGTGCGGGGTGCCGCATCACTCAGTAGAGTCATACATTGCTCGCCTGGTCAATGCCGGACACAAAGTGGCAGTGTGTGAGCAGGTTTCGGCAGGTGAGGAGGGTTCGGGGTTGGTGGAGCGTGACGTGGTGCGTGTGGTAACACCAGGGACTATTTTGGATGAAAACGCCATTCCACGCAAAGAACCAAACTACCTCATGGTGCTGGACACATCACCTTTGAAGAAAAGCAATCACGTGGCGGTTGCGTTTGTCGACCTGGGAACGGCAGATTTCCAACTGGCGCGGTGCGGGTTTGGCGATGAGAGTCGGGAATTAGAAGATCTGATGACCAAATTCAACCCCAAAGAATGTATCTTGTCGTCTTCTGCATACGAGGATGCCCGTTTGGTCGCCCGTCTTCGGCAATTCCCGCAGGTGAATCTGTTTCCGTTTCACACATGGAATTCGTACAGTGATCGCGCCGAAAGTTTCATCAAAGATGTCTACAACGTCGTGAGTATTGAAGCAGTTGGGTTGCGTGGCAATGAGGACCTGATGCAGGTGGCAGCGGTGGCGCTTGGATATTTGCAAGAAACCCAAAAAGGCAACATCCAACACATCGCAACACCTCGGCTCTACAGCCAGGGGGAGTATGTCGAACTTGATCGAAATACTATCATTAATCTTGAGTTGTTCAGAACCATCCGCGATGGAGAGGTAGAGGGGTCATTGTTATGGCTTTTGGACAAAACGCGTACCGCTATGGGCGGGCGGCTGCTTCGGGCGTGGCTGACTACGCCTTCTCAAAGCATTGACGAGCTGAACCGGCGGTTAGACGTAGTTGAATATTTTGTCACCAACACAACGCAACGCACATCACTGCAGACCCAACTCGAGGCAATCTTGGATCTTGAGCGCATTGTCGGGCGGCTGCATGTGGGTTCGGGAAATGCGCGGGATTTGACAGGCATTCGGCAATCGTTAGAGGCTGTCGAGGAAATGTTGACGGAGGAGAGTTCGGTTGTTGATGAATTGAAAAAAGCCTACACAACGCATGTGCGTGAGATCAAGAACCACATCGCCACTGCTATCAAAGACGATCCTGCGGTATCTATCCGAGAGGGGAATATGATCCGAGATGGTTTTTCGGAAGAGCTTGATGAGTTGCGTTCTATCCGGGGCCATGGCAAAGATATTCTTGCCCAGTTGGAAGAGCGGGAACGTGCGCAAACAGGTATTGCTAATCTCAAGATCAGCTCTAACCGCGTGTTTGGCTACTATATTGAGATTTCAAAATCCCACCTTGCCAAAGTACCGCCTCATTATATACGCAAGCAAACATTGGTCAACGCAGAGCGGTTTATCACGCCAGAGCTCAAAGAACACGAAGAAAAGGTCTTTACCGCAGAGGAACGCATGGTCGCGTTGGAGTATGAGCTGTTTATCCAGACGGTTGACAAGGTGTTGGCGGTTACAAAGGAGCTTTTGCATGTGAGCAAGTGCATCGCGCGCCTTGATGTATTGTGTGGATTTGCAGAATTGAGCCAGTTGCAGCGGTATACTCGTCCGCAATTGACCGATGATGATACGCTTGATTTGAAAAACAGTCGCCATCCGGTGGTTGAGGTGTTGTTGAGTGATGCCTCGTTTGTTCCAAATGATGTGTATCTTGACTCTCAGACGCATCAAGTCGTGTTGTTAACCGGTCCAAACATGGCCGGTAAAAGCACCTATATTCGTCAAGTTGCGGTTTGCGTTTTGATGGCGCATTTAGGTTGCTTTGTACCATGTGATAAGGCTGTAATAGGTATAGTGGATAAGTTGTTTACTCGGGTTGGCGCAAGTGATAATTTGGCAAGAGGTTTGTCGACGTTTATGGTCGAGATGGTGGAGGTATCTAATATCCTCAATCATGCAACATCAAAGAGCCTTATAATATTAGACGAAGTCGGACGCGGAACCAGCACGTATGACGGGGTGAGCATTGCATGGGCAGTGGTCGAATATCTTGCAGAGCACCCTGACCTCAAACCAAAGACCCTGTTTGCGACACATTTTCATGAGCTTTTGGCGTTGGGCGATAGATATGATAATGTGGCCAATTTTCAGGTAGTGGTTGAACTGGAAGGCAATAAGTTACATTTTCTCCACAGAGTGATGCCTGGTGGAACGGATAAGAGTTACGGGATTGAGGTCGCGCGTTTGGCAGGCATACCTGAAGTAGTGATTGACCGTGCTGAGGAGATTTTGGTGCAGTTAGAGAACAAAGATTCCCAATTGACCGCAATGCCGCACCAATCGACTCTTCGCAAAAAGCCCACCAAACCTTCTGAAACAGACCAATTAGGCCTGCTGTAAACACTCTCCTGTAAAACCTCCCTGCATGCAATCTCTCATGCTCTGAGTGAGCCCTTTTAGTGCGGCTGTTTGGGCTAAAGAGAAAAACTCTTTGCTATAATAGTAGTATGGATTCCTCTATGCACAGAAAGAATGAGGCCCGAATCATGAGTTTGGAAGATCGGGTAGAAGGGTTACGTGAACATGACCTGGAAGCTTCTGTGCAGGCAGTACGCGAAAAAGCAGGCGGACACGAGGAGGGTGTTTGGGCTAACGAATATAGGGTTTTTCGCGCTGACATGGATCCGTTAGCAAACGCTGCTGTTAGTGAGCTTACCAGGGAAATATTTGAACGAATCCGTGCACAGAGGCTTTTTACTGAGGCTGAAGTGGAGTTAGCAGCAAATAGGTTCGACTATCAAGCAGCCGCGGTTATGGAATTCGCCCAGCTCAAGGCATCTCGTAATCAAGCGATTGAAGAGGGTGAAGAATTTGATCTACCAGCAGAGGCTGCAGCCGTTCTTTCCGTAGATGAAGAAGCGGCTTTTGTGCCGACTTTGCCAGGCACTCATTCCCTTACTGTACAGCAAGCATTAGAACAAGGTGTAGACCACCTGGAGTATGATGACGACCACCCCCTGGGATTGTTCGATCCTTTGCAGGAAGACGAACCAGAGTATGTTGATATCGGAGATGAGCCACTTGATCCTGAATATTGGCAAGATACAGACGAGGACAAAAAGTCATTACAAGACCAGAAACGGCTGGTTCGTACGGGATTTCTCAGATTTAACGAAACAAAATTAGCAGAAGATGCTGACGAAGAGTCCGAATTGTATACACCGGGAGATTTGATTCGTGAAACGCTTTATGGCACTAATGCCAAATTGCTCCAGGAGAAGATTAAACGAGGTGTAGAAGCAAAGCTGTCTTCAGATGCGATAATAGCGCAGTTACAGCAAGAGTATCCCGATCAAGGGATTGATTTTGGGCAACTTGTGCATGAGATAGAACAGGCTATGTCCGCAGGAGAACACGTTGGATCGTGGGGAGTGTACAAAAAGGTCCTTGAGTTTTATGGACGAAACCATAAGATTGCACTTGCCACTATTGGTGCGCTGTCTGCGGCTTCCGTTGCGTCGGAAGTGTATGCCGGCAAGTTGACGCAGGATAGTGTACAGACAGGAACATTCAAACCCGAACTCCTATTGGGAGGTGTTACCCTGGCAGTACTCAGCCAGAAGGTTAATCAATGGCGTGGTTACAGAACAGAGAAGCTGCTAAAGGAGATTGCATTAGGAAATGAAGATTATCAAGGTGTATTGCTTGACACCATTCGGAAGGTCGCTATGGCTACGCCGGATCTCGTTGCGCTCAACCGTGCAAGTATGATGATAGGCAACCCGCGGAATATTGAACTTCAAGTCCAGCGTCTACAACGGATATTATCAAGTATCCCCGCCGAAACTATGCCTGCTATTGTACAAACGCTGGTTGCGGGATCGTATGTTGCCCGTTCCGGACCAAATGGCGCAATCCTTGCTCCTGCGTTATTACACGCGGCATCCCAGATAGGCGTTGCTGCGGCACAAAGCCGCTTTGAAACACCACTGGAACGCAAGCGGCAACAGCTTAATGTCAAGGTGCATGGGTTATTTGCTGATCTAATGGGTTTTGGCAACAAAGGTTTTGTGAATACAGAAAAGTTTAATGGTGTATTGGAAGAATCGCGTGATGTAGCACAAGAAGAAGCGAGGTCACGATTTTACTTTGGTATGGCAAAGCTACCCTCCCGTCCAACAATGTTGGCGACGAACACGCTATTACATCTAGCAGGTGTTGACGTCAATACAGATGAGCTACTTGCTACGTCATCAGCACAAGGTCAGGTGTCAGATGCAATTGCAGGGTTTGTTTCATCAGCAGTACGTACGAAGCCGCAGTTGGCGGAAATTGCTAGTTTTCTTAATGAGATAACGTTGACAAATGAAAATCAAGGTACGGTAGTTCCGGACCAGTTCAATCTGCGATTACAGGGTATCACTCGAAAAGGCGCACAAGGTGAGGTGTATTTTAGTGCGGAGGATGTAGCAGTCAAACGAGGCGGCAAATATTTTTTGGAAGGTGGCTCTGGACAAGGTAAGTCGCAGTTTCTTGACATCTTATACACTGGCGCCAAAGAGGAAGGGCTTCTTAGTGTCGACGGTTTCAGGTTTGGCGAGATCGACAGGCACGCGTATCAAAAATCCATTGGGTTAAAACCGCAAGAGGTGCCAACCATTGAAGGTAATTTAGGCGTTAATCTCGGAGGTGTGGCATTTGCGGAAGATTCTGATTTAGCAGCAGAACTCTTAGGTCGGTCTGCGTTATTGCGTTCCTTGGTGCCCATGGACCTGGATGAACTGGATGACACCACACGAACACATATTGCACAAAATGTTCTTGTTGAGAAACATGTAGGAA
Source organism: uncultured Candidatus Saccharibacteria bacterium (assembly GCA_964597265.1). Lineage (GTDB taxonomy): Bacteria > Patescibacteriota > 4484-211 > 4484-211 > JAGQKX01 > CAZQWJ01. The sequence goes on along the minus strand of CAZQWJ010000016.1, from coordinate 18,917 downwards.
GCACTTTTTCCAGTGACAAAACCGTCGAATTATCTGGGGGACAGCGGCAATTATTAGGTCTGCTACGTATTCAATATCAGATAGCCTATGCCAAACGTCACCCCGAGCACGCACCAGAAGTGGCCATGGTTTTGTTGGATGAGCCATTTGCGGGGTTGAGTGCTGCCATGAGGGAAGAAGCAGAATCGATTATTTTGGAATGGCTCGACGACCCTTCGCTCACTGTGGTATTTTCGAATCACGAATCTTTGGATCCAGAAAGTGAGTTTGGCAAAAGAATAGCCTCCTTACAAAAGATACGGGCGACAAAAGGATATATAGAGCAGGCGTGAAGCATTGTGCATACGGTTATATTTGTGAAGAGTGGAGGGAGTTTTATCTCTGGTATTTTTTGTTTTTCCAGTATACAGTGTGGGCATGTCGATTCAGGTACTGGCAGATGAGGTAATCAACCAAATCGCCGCTGGTGAGGTGGTGGAGCGCCCGTCATCCGTGGTCAAAGAGCTACTCGAAAACGCCCTTGATGCCGGCGCTACTCGTGTTGAGGTGCACATTCAGGATGGTGGCAAAGAGCTCATTCGTGTGATTGATAATGGTTCAGGCATCCCGCAGGACAGTTTAGAACTAGCCGTAACCCGCCACGCTACCAGCAAAATACAGAATATGACTGATCTGGAAAAGATCAGGACATTGGGTTTTCGCGGAGAGGCATTGGCGAGTATTTCCTCGGTGAGCACACTTACCTTGATTAGCAGGACACCTGATAGCGATTTTGGCTATCAACTTGTTGTGGAGAATGGTAAGCGGTCGTCCATTACCAAAGTCGGCACGCCGGTTGGTACTGAGGTGAGGGTAGAGGACCTGTTTTCTTCAGTGCCGGCACGCAAGAAGTTTCTCAAATCATCCGCTACAGAGGCTAAATATATTAGCCAGCTTGTTACCAGCATGGCATTGGTACATCCGGCGGTTTCGTTTCGGCTGGTCAAGGACGACAAGGAGGTCTTTCGGGCGCCGGCTGCCGCATCCCTCAAGGAGCGAGTGCAGTTGATTTGGGGCAATGACTTTTTTTCCCTGGTCATGCCGGTGTTTTTTGAACATCCGTATCTTGAAATCGAAGGGTTTGTAGGTAAGCCGCAGATAAGTGGCAAGACTGCTAATGGGTGGTTTTTTGTCAATCAGCGCTGGGTTGATGACCGCGCGCTGCAGGCTGCAGTACGTGATGCATATGGCGGGTTGTTGCCTCCAAGAGGCAAGCCATTTTTTGTTATAGCGCTCAAAACACCCGCGCACCTGGTTGACGTCAATGTCCACCCCCGTAAGGAAGAAGTGAAGTTTGCCAGTCCCGCGTTTGTCTTCAATGCGGTGCGCTCTGCGACACAAAAAGCACTTACCGGCGCAGATATGACACCAGAGGTTTCTTTTGCTGCTCCATCGCATCAGCCAAAAGATGCGCCATCCACCCATGCTCGGCCTGCCCGCTATCAGCCGGTATCAAAAGGCGGGGGACAGCCTTCGTACAATGTTGTCGCAGATCGTCCTGCGGATGTGGCACCCCTGCCATGGGAATTGCCTGCAAAATCAGCGGACTCTGTAGCACCGACGCCGGTGACATCGGAAAACTTTGTCGTGTTTCAGCAAGTGTATATTTTTGATTTTAGTGGCGATGAGATAGTCATCTTTGACCAACACGCGTTACATGAGCGAGTATTGTTTGAAAAATTCAAGAAAGCGCACGAAGAGGGGTTGGCAGAAGGAGAGATACAGGCATTGCTGCTACCACAGCAGGTGCAGCTGAGTCCTGATGAACTAGAAACGTTTGGGGAAAACAAAGCGGCATTGGAGAAGCTGGGGTTTCGGTTTCAAGATAAGAGTGAGCATGTGGTAGTGCAATCGGTCCCTGCGTTTCTCAAAGATGCGCCGCTACAGCAATTCTTACCGGCCACACTGCAAGAATGGGCCACGCTTGATCCAGTGTCTGCGCATGATGATGAGCGGTTATCGTATCTTGCCTGTCGCAGCGCGGTCAAAGCAGGGGATACGCTTGATCGCGTGGAGACAGAACGCCTGCTTCGGGATGCGCGGCAGATGGATGATATCTACACCTGCCCTCATGGCAGGCCGTTCAAGATAAAAATTTCAAGAGGAGAGTTAGATAAATGGTTCAAGCGAACAGGGTTTGAGTGAGGGTTTTTTATAAAAGAAAAGCCGGCAGTATATCCGCCGCTTTTTAGCGTTGTTTTTTCTCTACCACAACCCGCCCACATACCTATAAAAGGTGGCTAATAGTGCCACCAATGTTACGTAGGCGAGTACATACCACCCGCTCAGTGGTGGTTCGTCTATGTAGATGTTAGTGCTTTTTGGCTCTTCGTCAGGATCTTTGTCGTCCTCGTTTGTGGCGAGTAAGGGTCCTAAGACTAGCAATAGGCCGATTATCCACCACGGTACTCCAACCAGGACGAGTAGTATAGGCAGCATCACAAACGATGCGATGGCAAGAACACCAAGCAGCTGCCTATTGATCCTCCCATCAAGCAGCCAATAGGCGAGCTTTCCTCCGTCCATTGGTATGATAGGCAGTAGGTTGAAAAGGTTGATCACCACAGCCACCCGGAGTATGAGATTGGTTGCTGGATAGTCAACTATAACCAAGGGGAGAAAGAGTATCGCACTTGCGGGGCCATAGATGGCTATGACGAAGTGTTGTTTCCTGGTAATGTGTCTTGTAGTGTCAAGCAGGACACTCGCCATGATAGGGTTAAAAGAGACTTTCTTTACCTGGACACCGAGCACCTTTGCCACCAGGAAGTGACCGCTCTCGTGGGTGCACATGACAATAGCTAGACTCTAGACTTAGCCAAAACATAGCTATCCTTCCAAATATATCCGGGAGCACCAATCCCAGATATGCTAATGCACCAAGTGGATACAACCAATGCATCCCCTTTACGGTGGGGAAGCGCACCATTAGTACCCTAATCAGTACGCTCAGCCCCAACAAGAAGACTGCCAGAATAAGTATATTGTCAAAGTTCACGTGTCTCTCCTTTTGTGCGAATCTCGTTTCAAGCCACCGGAGCGATTATACAACAAACTATGGGTTTACATTGTTATAGTTTTGCACTAAAATACACTCGTTTTTTGAAAAATGGATAGTCCAGGCACTAGGAATTAATACAATGCCTGGAAAGGAGAGTGAAAATTGATTGCCCGACCTCGGTCCCCGTCCTTGACGGGGACGACCCTTGCCCGAAAGGGCACATTTGATTCATAACACAACGTCGGCGGCGCGGGGGCAAGGTCATCTTTGCCCCCGCCATTTCTTTTTACGTGTGCCAATCAACCACAGATGCAGTACCAAATATAAGCGATGCCGTGCCCGGGCAGGGGGCCTCCCTTAAAGGTAGATACAAGAAAATACTATGGGTTTACGAGTAGGGCTTTTCATGCTATAATTCAGCCTTAGTACTTGAAAAACACATCCAAACAGGCGAGGCCTGTTTGGGAAGGAGGAAAAATGTTAATAAGTCTTCCTGCCACCCAGCTGTTGTTCGGGGGGGTGCTGATTTTAGTCAGCATCGCACTGGATATACTAAAGGCAGAATTGCAATCTGACCAGGCCAAGTCTGACCAGGGGAAGATGGCAGCGGTGGTCAGAGTTATCGGGGTATTCATAGCGGTGAGCGGACTCCTCGCTTTTATGTTTTCGTGAGTGAGTATACCGCAGGGTCGGGTGGGGTTATATACCCACTGGCTCTGCGGTTTTCTTTTTACGTGTGCCGATCAGCCACGGAGGCAGCACCAAATGCATGCGGCTTGGTCTTAACAGCAAATCCACTGCCTTCTATCATTCCAACGACCTCGCTGATAAGTTCCCTGGTTTTGCCTTTACTGCCAATATCTACATGGATCTCAGTAGCAAATTGCGTAATGCCTTCGGTATCAAACTCATCCATAAACTGGCGAGTCAAGGTCATAGACCGCGCGGCTTCTTCGTACATACGAGTTCGCAACACCCAGTGATTGGTAACATCCAATTCGCGTGTCCAAAAATAAATAGCGCCACCACCGTGGCGATGCACGATAATGGCAGACACGAACAGCACGCCATTTTGGTATGCATGTGAGTCTGTCCCGATAATGACTTGATAGGTAGCGTCAGGCTTGGCACGCATGAAGACACCCATCTTATAAATAATCTCTTTGAATGTCAGCGCTCCCCATGTCGGGCTGTTGAATGTTCTTTCTTCTTGGATTTTGTCCAGTGCCTGTTGGTCAAGACTGGCACGTTGTCTTTTGTTCTTTTTCATAGAGTGCATTGTATAACAGATGGCTTCCATAATTGGGTACAGGTGTGATATGTATACAGTGAGGTTGTTGTGTATGAAAATTGTTCTTCAGCGTGTAACACAAGCGTCGGTATCAGTCGCAGGTCGCGTCACCGCCTCAATAGGGGCGGGGTATGTGTTGCTGGTCGGTGTAGGTAGTGAGGATACGGAACAAACAGTCGTGGCTATGGCAAATGACGTGGTGCATCTTAGGGTAATGGCAGACGAAGGTGGAAAAATGAACATGTCAATTTTGGATACAAACGGTGAGATCTTGGTTGTTTCGCAGTTTACCCTGTATGCTGATACGAGTCACGGCAGACGCCCGTATTTTGGAACTGCGGCCGAGCCGCAAAAGGCACGGCAGCTGTTGGATCGTTTTGTCTTGGCGCTTTCTGATTTTGGTGTTTCTGTGAAAGAAGGCGAGTTTGGTGCGTATATGCAGGTGGAGTTGGTCAATGATGGCCCGGTGACGATTGTACTGGAGAAAAAGCCTTGACAAGTGACACAAACGCGCGGTATAGTCGTAATCCTCATGTTACGTGTCAGAAAAAAACCATTACTATTAGCACAGAATATTCTCAGCAATGGCTGAGGTACACCCCGCGAAAGCGGGGTTTTTAATTGCAGAGGCAAAGAGGAAATAGAAAATAGAAAAAATACAATTAAAAGATTCCATATATTTTCTTTTTTCTATTTGCATTTTTATTTTTATGTCGCCATTCTACGGTCTCGATTTTGGGACATCCAACTCAGTGATTTCGATTGTCAAAGACGGCGCGCCGTTTGTCGTACCTATTGATCTGTCAGCTCCGGCAAAAGAAGTCATGCAATCAATCCTGTATTTCAAAAAAGACGCTGCATTATTCTCTGGCCAACAGGCAATTGATACCTATCTCGATGATAATGCCAAACGCCAGGCAGTGCAGTGGCAAGAGATAGACACTGGCGAGGAGAAAACCGTTGAGATAGTGGGGCAAAACGGCATCATATACTACACCACTACATTCAAATATCGCGTGGACATCAACAAACCTGGACAATTCGTCCAGGCGCTCAAGACAACCCTGCGGGAAGGTTCGCTGGACACGGCGTTTATCTTTGACCAAACCTACTCATTAGAAGAACTCATCGCTACGATACTACGTCAAATGAAACAGGCGGCGGATGCACATCTTGGTCAAGATATCACCCGTGCCGTGTTGGGACGACCGGTGCATTATACCCATGCGCAGCAGGATGATCGGCATGTGGAGGAGCGGATGCAGGAGGCGGCGCACCTGGCGGGGTTTGAGGAAGTAACGTTTTTGGCAGAGCCGATTGCTGCGGCATTAAGCTACTTAGTAGATGTACAGGAAAAGCGCACGGTGCTGATCTTTGACTTTGGAGGCGGAACACTGGACTTTTCTCTTGTTACCAAGGCGCCAGGAGCGTTCCCGCAGATTGTCGCAACCGGTGGGCTGCCCATCGGGGGTAACACGTTTAACGAAGAGATCATGCTCAATTTTTTGGCGGAGTATTTTGGCGTGTATGAAACGTGGGGTCCCAAGCAGCTCCCAGTACCGGCCTTTCTCAAACAAAGCCTGCGCAGATGGTACGAGCTTGATCATTTGCAAACCCCACAGATCAGAGATTTTCTCAAAGAGCTGGAGCGCAGTGTGTCCAATTCCCAGTACATCATCAACCTGCAGGAGCTGATTAACTATGACCTTGGGTATTTTTTGTTCAAAGAGATTGAGGCTGCCAAGAAGCAGCTATCAACTGCTGATGTGGCGCGGATTGCATTTTCTCGTGAACGGCTTGCTTTGGATGTACAGATTACACGGGAACAGTTTGAGGCGGTGTTGGCGCCATATGAAGTTCAGATTGACAAAGCGTTGGATGAGTTGTTGTCTGAAGCATCAGTGGACCCTGACGATATAGACGTGGTTGTCACGACTGGTGGCAGTTCACTTATTCCGCGTGTTCAGACGTTGCTGGCAGAGAAATTTGGGAATGACAAGGTTGTATTCCATGACGTATTCACTGGTGTTGGTGCAGGTTTGGCATTGGCGGATCAATTGAGGTAAGGTGATGACCAATCATTTGTCGCAATTGCTGGTCGGTTAGATCGTCTGTATATATATCCATCTCCTGTGCCCAGGTATCCCAAAACGCAACAGTAGTTTTGGTGATGTATTGGTCCAAACCGAGTTCTTGTGCGTGTTGTTGTAGGTTAACGGCAGTATCGGCCAACCGTTCTATCTCAAATGTGTAGCGGATCTGCTTGCCATGCTGCTCTGACAGTTTTATTTCAAAATGATCTGTCAAAAAAATACTGTTGGAATATTCGGTAATAAACGGCGATTTGGTCAGTGGAAGGTTATTACGCAGGATCCGGTACATATTGTATAGATAGTCCACATCGCTTGGCAAAGGGACGTGGATTTCCTCCATGTGGATTTCGTCTTGATCTTCCCATGCGCCGCATTTTTGCATCAGCTCAGCAGTGCCGTTGGTGATTCTGATACGCGTGTCTGTATCTTTATCTATGCTTGGATCCCAAAAAGAGATTGCCAATCGTCGCATGTGTGTTGGCTCGTCGAATTGATGGGTGAACTGTACGAGGTGATGAGTATATGTTTGGTGGTCGGGGAATATACCCCAGATCTCTTGTTCCATAACTTCCAACGTGATGATAGCACATTCTCACCGCAGGTCGTGAGGGATGAAGCTAGTTCGATGGATGGAGGAAGGGCCGTGTTGCACGATCGCTTCGCGGTGGTACGCAGTGCCGTAGCCTTTGTGTTTTTCAAATCCATACGCAGCATAGTGTGAGTCTTGTGCCAGAGTTTTCATAAGCTCATCTCGGTAAACCTTGGCAATAATGCTGGCGGCGGCTATGGTGGCGGAGATTGCGTCACCTTTGGGGAGGGCTGTTTGAGGGGTAGGGGAGATTTGGGAAATAGGAGGGATTGGAGATCCATCAACGAGGTAATAGTCGGGTGTGATTGTTAAGTGAGTAAGTGCTGCGTGCATAGCTTGATGTGTGGAAGGCACGATCCCGCTGTGATCTATTTCACTGGCGGGGATTTCGCCGATGCCAATGGTAAGAGCATGCATTTCGATAATAGCTTTGAGTTCGTGGCGTTGTCTTTCGCTGAGTGTTTTGGAATCTCGAGGGAGTTTTGGTAGTGTAACATACGAAGGAAACACCACCGCTGCCGCCACCACAGGCCCAGCCCATGCGCCACGACCAACCTCGTCAATGCCTACGATATGGCTGTAGCCGTTGGTCCAATGAGTGTGTTCTATGTCAAAGGTGGCAGATTGATAGGGCATAGGTTTTGGCTGTTGGCTATCAGTCGTTTGCTTTTTGCTATTCGCTAATGACTAACAACTAATATCCAATACCTGTACTTTATTTCAAAAGCTATTAAAATTATAACGTGTTTAGTAAACGAACCATTGCAGTAATAATCTCTCGTATATGCGGTCCGGAGTCGATAATCCCTGTAGCGATTTGGCTGTTAACGAATACTGTTTTGACTCCTGTGGAGGATCGGCTGATGGTACTAGTGGTAACCGGGGTATTCTTTGTAGCATTGCCGATACTGACATTCGGCGCATTCTTTTACTTTGGCAAACTCTCTGATATCGACGTTACCAATAGACGCGAACGACCGTTAGTGTTGTTGATCAAGCAATTGTGGTGGACCGTCGGCCTAGTGTGGCTGGGGGTATCGTGGCACATGGAGTTGCTGTTTTGGGTCTATGCCTGGTGGTATGTAATAGGACTGACGGCCTTGGGTGTTTCACTTGTGTGGAAAATCAGCCTACACACGCTAGGTATAACCACATTGGGTATTGTCGCATGGCATATGCTGCCACAGGGGTATGTGTGGTATTTCCCGTTGGTACTTGTTGCCGTGGCATGGAGCCGATGGTATCTCAAAAAGCATACGGTTGGTCAGCTTGTGGCGGGGGCGATTGTGCCTTTGGTGTGGTGGGGGGTCGCATTGACTCTTATGGCAAAATAACGTAGTATCTCACTTATGAACGATTCGTCCTCACCAGAGAATGCAGAGCGGACAGTATCTTCGGTGCGGTTAGTCTATGGTGCTGACCCACTGTCTCCCGAAGCCAATTGGCTTAATCATCTGGATAGGTGTACCCAATTAGTCATGCAGTACAAGGAAGACCAACTGCTTGCAGGCATTGACTGGCAAAAGCAACAGGAGCTGTTTGAAATGGAAGCGGTGGGTTTTGTGGCCTTTGACGACGAAGATGACCTGGACGGAGAATAACCTCTTTGTACCCTTTCTAATCACTGTTACAATAACACCATGAGATTTAGTGAAGTAGAGATTAGTCAATTAATCAAAGCGTGGGCAGCTATTGCATTGGCGTTCACGATTGCCGGTACCATCGGGTCGGGTAGGTCTTTTGGTAGCGCAGATGCACTGAGTGTGTTCCTACCGATCTTTCTTATTTCGGTTCTGACTGTAGGTCTGGCTTTTCTGTTACATGAGATGGCACATAAATTTTTGGCCCAGCGGTATGGGTGTTGGGCCGAATTCAGGAGCTTTGATATGGGGCTGCTGTTGGCACTGATTATGAGTTTTTCGGGTTTGGTATTTGCCGCTCCAGGTGCAGTGATGATCAACGGCGTTGTAAGCACCAAAGAGTACGGCAAAATCGCCGCTGTTGGTCCGTTGACCAATATCTTGTTGTCTTTGATCTTCTTGGGAATAGGGTTGGCATTTCCAGTGACAGGGTGGACTCGCCAATTGATCGCTCATGGAGCATTTATTAATGCGTGGTTGGCGATGTTTAACCTGATACCACTTTGGAATTTGGATGGACTCAAAATTGTCCGTTGGAGTAGAGGTGTGTGGTTTATACTCATCGGTGTTAGCTTGGCCCTTCTTTTGAATATGTAAGCACTAGGTATCTGCCTTTGACAGGAGTGGTATCATATACACAATATGGCATTATTCAAGAAAACTAACAAATCTCGTTCTAGCAAAGAGAATGGTTCGGTTGTTGAACAAGACCATGGTGTTGGCAATATCCCACAAAAAGTGCCAGTTTTGCCCATAAAAGATACAGTCGTATATCCATATACGGTGGTGCCAGTGTATGTAGATGAGCATTTTGGTGCGAAGTCAGCCAAGAAGGCATTGGAAGATGACAGGTATGTTGCGGTATTTTCGGTCCGACCTGACGCACGAGAAAGGGATCTAGCACCCAGCAATATATATACTACCGGTACGATCTGTATTGTGCACAAAGTCGTACCTGTGTCCCGTCAAGGAACCATGGTTATCTTGCAGGGGATCGCCAAAGTGGAGCTTTTGGATATAGAGGTTGTGGGAGGGCATTGGGTTGGCACCGTACGTGAGGTTATTGACGGAACACAGGTGGATCGGCGAGTTAAAGCATTGGCCAAAACTGCCCTTACCACAGCGCAGCACATTATTGGCCAAATGCCATATTTGCCTCACCAGGAGCTGCAATTTGCCCTGGAAAGCCTAGATGATCCTCTCAAGCTGGTGTACCTTATCGGCACAGTCATTGGGATGAAGGTAGACGAGCGACAGAAGGTGTTGGAATTAAAAGATGTGAAGGCAAAGCTGAGCTACTTAATAAAGGTGTTAACGCGTGAGGATGAATTGTTGCAATTGGGTGGCAAGATCCAAGAAGATATCAGGAAAGATTTTTCCAAAAGTCAGCGCGAATATTTCCTGCGTCAAAAAATGAAGGCTATACAAAAGGAGTTGGGCGAAGAGTCAGAATCAGCTATGGAGGCGGATTCATATAGGAACGAGTTGAAAAAGCGTCGTTTGCCGGAAGAGGCAGTGCAGGAGGTGGAGCGAGAAATTGATCGGTTGGAGGGGATGAACCCGATGTCTTCGGAATATCAGGTGATACGAACGTACTTGGATTGGATTTTTGATTTGCCATGGGACATTGCTACCAAAGACAAACTTGATCTCGCTAAAGCAAAAAAACAATTGGACCGTGACCACTTTAGCCTCAAAGAACCCAAAGAACGTATTTTGGAATATCTTGCGGTGCGGATGTTACGAAAAGAGCATGTTGGCCCAATATTGTGTTTTGTTGGTCCTCCCGGGGTTGGCAAGACATCATTAGGCAGGTCCATTGCAAAAACACTTAACCGCAAGTTTGCCCGCATCAGTCTTGGCGGAGTGCATGATGAGGCAGAGATCAGAGGGCATCGGCGGACATACATTGGGGCTATGCCTGGGCGGATTATCCAAGCCCTCAAACGGGCCGGGACCAAAAACCCTGTTTTCATGCTGGATGAAATAGATAAAGTAAGCAGCCATATCCACGGGGACCCCGCTGCTGCCTTGTTAGAAGTGCTTGATCCTGAACAGAACAAGCACTTTCGGGACCACTACTTAGATCTTGATTTTGATGTGTCGGATGTGTTCTTTATCGCTACTGCCAACACGCTGGATCCCGTCCACCCAGCTTTGCGGGATCGTATGGAGATCATTCGGTTGAGTGGGTATCCTGAGGAGGATAAGCTACAAATTGCCAAAAGGTATTTGTGGCCCAAACAACGCAATGAGCATGGGTTGTCGGCAAAAGATGTAGTAATTTCGGATGCTGCGATTCGGCGACTTATTTCTCACTATACGCAGGAGGCTGGTGTACGCACTTTGGAGCGGCAGCTCGCTAAGGTGTGCCGTAAGGCCGCTTGGAAAAAGGCGACAGGGGAGAGCCGTGGCGCCCTGAACGTGTCTGCAAAGAATCTGGAAGACTATTTGGGACCACAAAAGGTGTTCCCTGAAGTGGCACGCAGAACTGCCCAGCCAGGTGTGGCCACAGGTCTGGGGGTAACACAGGCGGGGGGAGAGATACTGTTTATCGAGGCCTCAGCTATGCCGGGCAGTGGTAAGTTCAAGGTGACCGGTCAATTAGGTAATGTAATGAAAGAATCAGCAGAGGCAGCGCTGTCTTTGGTCAGGGGACGGACCAATAGGCTTGATATATCAGATGATTTTTTCAAAAAGAATGATGTTCATTTGCACGTTCCCTCTGGAGCGGTGCCAAAGGATGGCCCGTCAGCAGGGGTTGCGATGACGATTGCGCTGGCCTCGTTGGCATCAGACAGAAAAGTTCGTAATGATGTGGCGGTAACTGGAGAAATATCCTTGTCAGGGTTGGTAATGCCTGTAGGAGGCATACAGGAAAAAGTGCTGGCTGCCCGTCGGGCCGGTATAGATCATGTGGTGTTGCCTAAGAAAAACGAAAACGATGTCAAAGAGATTGATCATAATCTGACCAAAGGTCTAAAGTTTATCTATGCTGATGCGGTCGACGATGTATTGGGTGTAGTGTTAGAACAATAATGTGCTCGTCTTCAAAAGCGTTGCCAGTCTTCTTTGGTCCAATCCTTTTCAAAAAATTCCTGCAGTAGTTGTTCCGGCACGCCGTGCGCAAGCATGAGCTTCTCGAACGTAGGTTTATCAACCATCACGGGTTTTACTTCACAATCAGGTACTGTTGCAGCCATTCCGATGCCCCATGTACCGTTTTGTATCATCAATCTGCGAGTCGCGGTACCGTATACGATGGGCGTATGAGGGGTAATGCCGTTGTAGAGGTACATTGCCTCGTGATCTACGGAGTTGTAGTACTTCAGCCAGTCTTCTTGTGACATGTCTTTAACAAGAGACTGGTCAAAAGGCAGGGTTGTTTGTAGAGGGCTGTTTTTAGTGTTCATTGTTACTTTCTGATGTAAATAGTATAGTACAATTCATACTTGACAGGTATTGAAATCGTGTTATATACTACCGGTATAGTCAAAATAGGATAGGTGTTGAAAGTTATCCACACCCATTTATGAGACTATAAGGCAATAACGTAAGCGCCTAGTTCCCAGTGTTTGGCTAAGGCCTTTGTAAGCTTTTGCTTACGAAGTGTTACCTTTTGCTGAGCACTCGGAATTGGGCGTTTTTGCGTTATGGGACGAGGATCTTTGTACTATGTACCGCTATTCTTTGTATTTGTAGTAAAATGCATGTACAGAATCAGGAATAGGGTCCGTAGCTCAGTTGGTTAGAGCGCGAAGCTTATACCTTCGTGGTCGGAGGTTCGAGTCCTCCCGGACCCACCACGTAAAAACTTGCTGAGTGCAAGTGAAACGCTGTGCGAAGCTTAGTCTTTACGTGCCACGTTTGAAACATTGATTCAGTACGTGGCGTGCAAGTTTAACCTGCCTGCGCAGGCAGGCGTGGCGCAGCCACTTTGAAATACAGAAAAATCTTAGTTTTATTCGTGGGACGTTTAAATTGCAGAGTAATTTATTGCGTCCCTACGTGGGAGTACTAACGCAGCAAGCGTAAAAACCTAACGTGACGTTGCCATTTCAATAGCTGTTCAAAGTGTATGTCTCACAATTGATCTTATGGTTTTCTTACCAAGAAACATTAGATTTGCCCTCTGGCAAAAACGTCTTTTGACAATAACAAGGAATGCGTTCCCAACCGTTATTCTTCTCGTCAGTAGTGTCGTGATAGCAGCGGCAGTGTATCAAAGTTTCAGAACGGCTGAACTTGTTTCTGTCACTCACTTTTCTTCGTATCATATTCGTGATCAGGTTCCTTTCAATAGCACACACTTTGCACGCAAAAGCTCCAAAATCAATCTACAGACCGGCACGCAAACCCCTGATAATACAGCTCAATTTGAACATGTTACGGTGTTACCACCTGCAGATATTTCGATAGTGCCAAGCGGCCCTGACGGGGATGTACTCGCTATGGAAGTGTGTAATGGCTTTGTATGGGGCAGAGGCAATCGACAGGGTGTCCTGCACAACAGATTGTACGTATTGGACAGTAACAGTGGTGCTGGGGGCTGGCGTTTTGTTAAGGATTTCGGACAGACAAAGTGGATAACGTCGATTCATTGTTCTCAAAAGAGTAATTACCTTTTTGTGGGGACATTTGATGGGGATGTATGGAGGTCTGTGGAAACTAACGGAGACGATGACTTTAAACACGTACTAAATATGCATGCGGATGTGTACGAAAATTACATGGCTCAATGGTCATTTGCTGATAGAGCTGATGGCACAATTTGGATCGGTGAGTATGGGGGAGGGAAGGCTGGAGATAATAACGATGCGATCAGGGTGTACGCTTCCACAATAGAAGGAGAGTCTGACAGCTGGGAGGAAATTTTTGACCTATCTCTCGTGGGTGCGGATTATTTTTCCGCAGGCATGCACCTACATAAGATTTTGTACAACCCGCATAACGACACACTGTATGTAACACACGGGGATGACGATCCAAATTATATTTATAAATCAGTGGGAGGGTCCGGAGGCAATTGGCAGCGGATTCCTTTTCGATACGAAAATTTTGCGGGCGCATATATTAGTTTGCAGCCGACATCGGGTGAGGTGCTGCCTAACGGCAATATTGTTTGGCTTGATGACGCGGGAAGAGTAGGGATGTGGTTACATGAGGTGGCTACCGATACCTTTACCTTTATTAAGCCCAGCATCACGGGAAATCAGTTTTTCTTTGATTCAGAATTAATCAATGGCGTGGTGTACGCGCCTACTCGTACGGCTGTTTCCCAGCGCAACGATGTATTAGTTTTTAAAGCTGATGATCCATTTGATTATCATATTGTCGATAGCTCGGCTTCAGGCTATGGCACTGATTATGTAGCTGGTTTGGGAAATGATGGATATGTGTACATGGGCTATGAGGATGAATCAGGAGAAGGAACCAAACGGTACAAACACGTATCATTTATGTCAGCTACAGGGGTTAGTATAGATCCGGCAGGGGAGAATATGCATAAAGATCCGTTTTCCGATTTGGGATCTGCAAGTGGCGGATGGTCTCGGTATGATGAGGGTTTTTACGCATCTGATGGTGGCAAATACTCCCCACCCTATACTATTGCCGGTACCATCTCCACAAATACCTTTGACATTGATCAGGCCAAAGGGCCAGTAACCCTGTCTTTTTGGGCGAGACGTGAAGACATTGGAGAGGGCTCTTCAAGCATACGCATATACCCGTTGCAGTTTTCTGATACTGCCTACTTGGGTACACTGCCCGTGGTACGAGAAGTGCTAGCTCAGGATGTACCAGATAGCTATTGGAAAGAATACGTGTTCCATTACGACCTCGGAGAGATAATGCCCGAAACAAAAAGGCTTGCATTTACGTTTAGTCCTGCTCAACGAGGCACGTTTGGCCTTGATGCGCTATACATTGGACAAAGCCTAGAACGACGGCAAAAACTCCCTCAATTATCGAGTCATGTGGATGTATTTTTTACAAAAATAGCCAAGCCAATTGGTCCTAACAGTACATTGCTTGGAGTAATTGCTCCCCGTTATCCGTTTGATCGGACGCAGGTATACACATTGCTCGAGGCGACAAATAAAACGCGTCAGAATTGGTTCAAGGTCATACTACACGATAACCAGCTTAAGGTCATCGATGCGGCCCATCCCAAGGAGGATCCCATTACCCAAACCCGTATCGGCATATCAGACATCGGGCGCGATCCTGCAGTGGGGAGTTTGCCGCCGGATACGTTGTATTGGGCAGTGGTGATACAGGAAGGTACATCTGACCAGCGTGAAGTCACCTTGATGCTAGCAACACAACGGTCGGTCATGGAAGTTAGTGCCGGCTCTGGAAATTTGTATGTTGAGGATCTGAATACAGTGTATGACGGTTCTAGTTCAAAAGGCGGGGAAGAGATAGGTGGCGTAGTCTTGTGTCGTTCAATTGTTAATAAAACATTGTCAAAGGAAAGCGTCACCTCTGCGTGGCAACAGTGTTTATAGTAGATCGGAATTACTTGCAGAGCTGTCTTCTGCAAGCTCATAAAACTCCTCTAATTCGGCTCGCACGATAAGGCGGTTAATGGGTACTCCAGGCGGATCGCAGGTTTGTAGTGTCAGTGTAGGTACTGTTACTGGATCTATCAATGGTGACAAATCAAAGGACTTGACGACTTTTATCTCTGTTACCAGATAATCGTATCGCACGTGATCAGCAAAAATTGTTATCCTGTCGCGCGGTTCCAGTTTGTTAAGTAAGGTAAAAACCGCACCATATTTTTTGATTTCTAACGGATTTGGTGTGGAATGGGCAAAGAGATACGTATTTCCAGGTCTAGCTCCGGGCAAGGCAGTGCCATTGGCGTGCGCCACACCATCCTCGAGGGCTCTGAAGTATTGATCTTTGTCTGTGACAGAAACATCAAAGATAATAGGGGTATTTACATCAATTTTTTCGATAATAATAGCGTTTTGTGTATTCACTGGAACTACTGATAATGCTGGTGGGGGAGGTTTTTGCGGTGTAGGGTGAGGTGTGATCTCTGGGGTAGGCTCCACTACCTGGGTAGTCGTATCGGCGAGTACTGCCTGTTTCCAAAGATAGGCTATCTCTAAGCTAACAATAGGATAAAATGCCCACACTAAATACACAAACCCAGACAGAATGAAGAAGTTTGCTACAGTCTTGAGTACTAAAAAGCTGATGACTGAACGTTTGTTAGCTGGCATACAGATAATTTTACGCGATTTTGAGAAGGATTTATAGCGTTTCCAAGCGTGGGTCTTCTTCGTCTTTTTCTCGCTCTATGTGTTCCAGATACCGTTCGGTAGTGGCAATGCGGCGATGGCCAGCGATTTTTGAGATGAGCAGGACACTGGCGCCTTGTTTAAGATGATGGGCAATAAACGTGTGGCGGAGGTCATTTACTTTGGCATCGGGAATACCTGCTTTTTTGTAGTAACGATCAATCGCACTACGGATATTTCTGACCAGTAGTGGGCTTCCTGTGCGAGTGACAAATAAGGTGGTGTCACTAGTGTCAGGTCGTTCTTGGATATATTCCTTAATGGCCTTTGATACAGCTTCGTTGAGTGGAATAGTACGACCCACTGTTGTACGGGATTCTGGAATGTGAAGCCTACCGGTTTTATCATCTTCTGAGAAAGTAAGATGTTCGAGTTTGATGCGTGCTAATTCACCAATCCGAATTCCTGTCTGGATCAACAACTCTATGATGGCATAGGTTCGGATATCGTTGCGTGCTGCGTCCCGTAGTGCCCTGTATTCGGTTTTTGATAGTATGCGGGGAGGTTTGGTTTCAAATTTGGGGTGAGCGATGGTTGAGGCTGGGTCGTCGGTGATGTACTCATTAATTTTCAAAAATCTAAAAAACGTCTTAGTCGAATTCAGTTTTCGAGAAATACTCTTTTTGGTAAACCCTTCCTCATCGAGTTTCTTAAGAAAAGACTTCAAATCTTCGGTTTCGATATGGTGTACTTGAGATTTATTAAGTTCCTCAGTGATGAAAGTAAGCAACTGCTCCACGTCCTTGCCATAGGCAAGGATAGTGGACTCAGCTCGGTTCTTGTCCTTGAGGTGGCTGATAAATTCAGAATGGGCTTTATCTACCGGTATCATACTATAGGTATATATACCATGGTGCGAAAATATTTGTCAACTATCATATTATAACCTTGAAGTACAAGCATAACTGACATAGTATATATGTATGCGCAATCGGATTTTTACTATAGTTATTATCATTGCTATTGCAGGGGTAGTTATACATATACTACGGACGAGTTACAAAACCTTCGAAAGTTCCCAGCGGGTTAGGCAGTTAGCTGCAGATGTTGAGGTTATTCAGGAAGAAAATAGACGGCTTCGCCGGGAACTTAAAGAACGAGAAAGTCCTCTGTTTGTCGAAAAAATTGCCCGAAACAAGCTCAATCTGGCTCAGGCAGGGGAGCGGTTGGTCGTTATCCAGGATGACGAGATTATAAATCCGGAGGAAGAATTTCTCCAACAACTTGAACAAAAAACCCCTTGGGAGCAATGGCGAATCTTGCTGTTTCGCCAGCAGTAACTTTTTATGTCGTTCTCACTGTATCAGCTCATTTTGTTACTCTTTACTATCGCCCCGATAGTTTTGTTATTGCTTGATTGGTACGTACCTGACCAACCGCTGCGCACGTTTCGTCAGTGGATAACCCCCTTACTGTTTGGGTTAGTTGGCGCAGCGTTTTGGTTTATATATGGGTCGACGGTGATTACTACGGTGACGCATGAGAATGATTTTATTGAGCCGTGGCACAATTTTCATTACTACCTAAATGCGAAATACTTTGATGAATTGGGGTATTTTGATTTATATTCGTGTGCTTGGCAGGCTGATCAGGAGTCGGCCCATCAGTGGGGCACTATTGTACTGATCCGGGACCTTCGCACCTACGAATTGGTAGCACCATCTGATCTACCAGAGTGCCCTGTATCCAACTTCACATCGGATCGTTGGGAAGCATTCAAAGACGATTTCGTCTACTTGCAAAGCCTGGCAGATGTAGGATTTTGGTCGCAGACGTTGCAGGACAAAGGGTTTAATCCATCTCCGTTTTGGGTTGTCGTTGGAGGAACACTCGCCAATTGGGTGCCTTTGGACAATACGGTAGGTATTGCACTGCTTTTTAATCTTGATGTGTTATTGTTGGCGGTGGCATTGATAGTGGCCGCCTGGTCGGTTGGATTACGGACGGCTTTGTTTATGGGGCTTTTTTCGCTGTTGTATTTTGGCACCTTTTATCGTCTCATGGGTAATTTTCTCCAATATTCATGGTTGTCAGCGATTATTATAGGAGTTTGTTTTTGGCATAAGGGGAAACAGAATGTGGGAAGTGTCTTTCTCGCATATGCTTCGGTAGTGAGAATATTCCCGGCTTTTCTCTTGTTAGGAGCTGCCATACAAGCCATGTATCAGAGAACTGGGCTATTATTTCTAAAACGGTTTGTTATGTGGTGCATGCTGTTTGTTGCTATTGGGTCGTTGACCGGGCGAGAGAGTTATGCGTGGTATGAGTTTGTGCACAAAATGAAGCTGCATAGCAGTTTCATTGTAGGGGAGAGCTTGAACATGGGTCTGAGAAATTTTATCGTCACGCTGCCTGTTTCATCTATAGTAGGCAACCTGCTGTATCTGTTGTTAGTGCTTGTCGCGGGATATCTGTTTGTCCATAGTGTAAAACGGGGGAATATACTAGAAACAATAGTGTATAGTGCTGTTTTTGTCTATTTTGTCCTCACGTTGTCACCGTATTACTTTCAAATATTTATACTGGTACCTCTTTTATATAGAGTGCCTATGTCACCTCAAGGGAAAGCCGATACGTGGGGACGGTGGTCTTTGATAATATTATGGCTGTTGCTTGCGATGAACGCTTTAGCAAATGTCGATGCATTTGTGTCGTTACCGGCTACTGCCAAGCCTTTGACAGAGATTTCGCTATTATTGTTTTGCCTGGTGATATTGGTAGGTGGCGTCAGATGCTCTAATGCATCTGGCGTGTACAAGAGTCAAGTCACGTAGGTAGTTCAAACGTGTTTCAATGGTTTTGTGAAAACTTTGAACGTGGTGCCAGGGGTGGGGATCGAACCCACGACCTTAGGCTTATGAGTCCTATGCTCTGCCAACTGAGCTACCCTGGCGTGGTGGCGGGGGCAAGGAATCGAACCTCACATCCACGAGATTATGAGCCTCGTA